>NZ_JALJRJ010000029.1:24879-69577 GCF_024519755.1 Micromonospora sp. Mcm103 | reverse complement strand
CCTCCTCGCTGACTTCACCACCCTCAACACCCCTTGACTTCTATAGGAGCATCCCCTTCTTCCGGTCGATCATGAAGTTGGCGGCACTCAAGGAGATCATTCCTGCCGTCAACTTCATGATCGACGCGGCAGAGAGGGCGGGCAGAGGCGGCGGGCAGAGAGGGCAGGCAGAGAGGGCGGGCAGCGGGGGTCAGGGGCCGGTGGGGGTTTCGGCTGCGGAGCTCAGGTTGGGGGCGGATGCCGGTTCGGCGATACCGCCTGGGGCGGAGGCGATCTCCGGGTCGTGGGCGGTCTCGGCCGCGATCGCCGGCTGGTCCGGCGGCATGACGTCCGGCATCTTCGGCGCGACGATCACCGCCGTGCCGTACGCACAGATCTCCATCCACATCTCGCCGCAGTCCCGGCTGTCGAAGCGCATGCCGATCACCGCGTTCGCGCCCAGGCGGCGCGCCTCCTCGCCGAGGCGGGCCACCGAGTCGGTACGCCACCGGGTCAGGTTGTCCGGCGCCATCGGGTCGTAGGCGCCACCGCGCAGGTTCTTGACCCCCTCGCGGTACGGGTTGCGGGTCCTCGCCATCGAGGAGACCACTTCGCCGAGGATCTGGCGGATCTCGTAGCCGGGCAGTTGATCCGTCGTCACGACCAGCACACTTCCGATGCTGTCAGTCCTCGGCCGGGTGGTTCGCGAGCCGTGTTCAGCTGATCGGATGCTGAAAAACGGCGCGGCGCGGACGGTCGGGCCGCACCCGACCGATCCGCGCCGCATCGGCATCAACCGTCAGACACCGGCCGTCGAGGTGATCCAGGCCCGGTTGTACGCAACACTGCCGTAGTTCTGGATGCTCTGGCCGTCGGCGGTGGAGGCGACGCCGACCTGCCGGCCGTTGTAGAACTGCGGGCCGCCCGAGTCGCCCCGCCACGCGTTGCCGTTGACCCGGGTGCTCCGGATCGCCTGGCCGCCGTACGCGTCGGTGACGCTGGTGCTGGTCACCCGTACGCTCGCGGTCTTGAGCTGGGGCGACGCGCCGCAGCCGCTGTAGCAGGTCATGCCCCAGCCGTAGATCGTGTTCGTCGAGCCGACCGGCGGGTTGCTGCTGGCGAGCGAGACGGCGGAGGTGCTGACCGTGCTGGACAGGCGCAGCAGGGCCAGGTCGTAGCGGGTGTAGGAGGCGCTCACGGTGCGGGTCACGCCGCCCGAGGCGTAGTAGACGCTGCCGACCCGGACGGACATGGTGCCGCTGACGCAGTGCCGGGCGGTGAGCACCCACTGGGGCGCGATCACGCTGCCGGAGCAGGTGAACGAGCCGTTGCTGAAGACGGCGGCGGCCCACGGCGCGGACGAGACGGTGCCGCCGCCGATGATCGGCTGGGGGCCGGCCGGCGCGGCGGTGGCGCCGGAGGCGGTGGCCAGGACGCCGGCCAGCGCGGTGGTCAGCACGGCGAGCAGGGGACGGAGGCGCATGTCGGGGCTCCTTCTGCGCGGACGCCCGGGGTTGCCGGGCAGGGGGTGACACCCGCCGGGTGGGGTGGGCCGGCGAGGGACATCGATCTCACTCATCGACATCTGACGATGCATGCTACGGCCGCGACACCCTCTGTCACAAGGTGCGGATCGAATCACACCGATGGCGTGACGCGCGCCGCGTGCCGTGCGGGGGTGCTGTCGGATACCGGTCCAAGGTGGGGTGTTTCGCGGCAGAATGCCTGCTGGGAGGCGTTGTCGAAGGGCGCCGGCGAGCACGCAGCGCAACGAATTCGCATCGACGCCGCAACGAACGGGCAACGGTGCCCGTCCGGTGCCGCCGGCGGGGCCGATCAGTGCCGGAACTGCCCCCGGCCGGTGCGGGCCGGGCGGTATCTGCCAGGTAGGCTGGCTGCGCTCGCCCGATTGTTGGGCCGGCACCCAACTGCGTACACAGTCAGGAGTGCCCAGTGCCTCGCGTCGTAGTCGACGTCATGCTCAAGCCCGAGATCCTCGATCCGCAGGGCCAGGCCGTCGCAAACGCGCTGCCCCGCCTCGGCGTCAGTGACGTCGCCTCGGTTCGGATCGGCAGGCGGATCGAGATCGAGTTCACCGGCGAACCGGACCTGGACCGGGCCCGGGAGATCGCCGACAAGCTGCTGGCCAACCCGGTCATCGAGGACTTCACCGTCCGCGTGGTCACCGCCGACGAGACCGCGGGCGCGCAGTCGTGACCGCCCGGGTCGGTGTGGTCACCTTCCCCGGCTCGCTCGACGACGGGGACGCGGCCCGGGCCGTACGGATCGCCGGCGCCGAGGCGGTCCGGCTCTGGCACGGCGACCCGGACCTGCACGGGGTGGACGCTGTCGTCCTGCCCGGCGGCTTCTCCTACGGCGACTACCTGCGCTGCGGCGCCATCGCCCGGTTCGCCCCGGTGATGGAGACGATCGTCCAGGCCGCGCGCGGTGGCCTGCCGGTGCTCGGCATCTGCAACGGCTTCCAGATCCTCTGCGAGGCCCATCTGTTGCCCGGTGCGCTCACCCGCAACCAGCACCTGCACTTCCGCAACCGGGACCAGGTCCTGCGGATCGAGAGCACCGGCACCGCCTGGACGAACGCGTTCCAGCCGGGCCAGGAGGTGCTCATCCCGGTCAAGAACGGCGAGGGCTGCTACGTCGCCGACCCCGCGACGCTCGACCGGCTGGAGGGCGAGGGCCGCGTCGTCGCCCGCTACGTCGGCGGCAACCCCAACGGATCGCAGCGCGACATCGCGGCGATCACCAACGAGGCCGGCAACGTCGTCGGCATCATGCCGCACCCCGAGCACGCGGTGGAGGCGCTCACCGGCCCCTCCCTGGACGGCCTCGGCTTCTTCACCTCGGTGCTCAAGCATCTGGTGGGAGCGCCGGCGTGATGGTGGCCGGGAACATCGGGCGGCTCACCCGCCGCACCGGCGGCGAGCGCAGCAAGGAGACGTCATGACCACCCATCCGGACCCGGCCCTGCGCGAGGCGCAGGGCGTGGTGCCGCAGGCCGGCCCGAACGACGACTGGGCGCTGGGCGTGGACACCGTTCCCCGGGCCGCCGACTCGCCGGAGGAGCTTCAGCCGTACGCCGAGCTGGGCCTCCGCGACGACGAGTACGACCGGATCCGGCACATCCTCGGCCGCCGTCCGACCCAGGCCGAGCTGGCCATGTACTCGATCATGTGGAGCGAGCACTGCTCCTACAAGTCGAGCAAGGTGCACCTGCGCCAGTTCGGCGAGAAGGCGCCGCCGAGTGACCGGCTGCTCGCCGGCATCGGCGAGAACGCCGGCGTGGTCCGGGTCTCCGACGAGCTGGCGGTGACCTTCAAGGTCGAGTCGCACAACCACCCGAGCTTCGTCGAGCCGTACCAGGGCGCGGCGACCGGCGTCGGCGGCATCGTCCGCGACATCCTCGCCATGGGCGCCCGCCCGGTGGCCGTGATGGACCCGCTGCGCTTCGGCGCGGCCGACCACCCGGACACCGCCCGGGTGCTGCCCGGCGTGGTCGCCGGCGTCGGCGGCTACGGCAACTGCCTGGGCCTGCCCAACATCGGCGGCGAGGTCGTCTTCGACCCCTGCTACCAGGGCAACCCGCTCGTAAACGCGCTCTGCCTGGGCGTGCTGCCGGTCGACCGGCTGCAGAAGAAGGACGCCACCGGCCCCGGCAACATCGTGGTGCTGATGGGCGCCAAGACCGGCCGCGACGGCATCGGCGGCGTGTCGGTGCTCGCCAGCGCCACCTTCGACGAGGGCAGCGAGCAGCGCCGCCCGTCCGTGCAGGTGGGCGACCCCTTCATGGAGAAGCTGCTCATCGAGGCGTGCCTGGAGCTGTACGACGCCGAACTGGTCGTCGGCATCCAGGACCTCGGCGGCGCCGGCCTGACCTGCGCCCTCACCGAGACCGCCGCCTCCGCGGGCACCGGCATGCGGGTCTGGCTGGAGCGCGTGCCGCTGCGCGAGCCGTCGATGGAGCCGCACGAGATCCTGGCCAGCGAGTCCCAGGAGCGGATGCTGCTCGTCGTCTCGCCGGACAAGCTCGACGCGGTGCTGAAGACCGCCGAGAAGTGGGGCGTCTGGGCCACCGCCATCGGCGAGGTCACCGCGCCGTCCGCGGACGGCCAGCCGGGCCGCCTGGTCATCACCTGGCGCGACCAGCTCGTGGTGGACGTGCCGCCGGGCTCGCTCGTCGACGACGGTCCGGTGTACGCCCGGCCGATGCGCGAGCCGGCTGACCTGATCCTGCTCCAGGCCGACCGCGCCGAGACGCTGCCCCGGCCGAGCACCCCGGAGGCGCTCCGGGAGACCGTGCTGCGCATGATCGCGTCGCCGAACCTGGCCGACAAGACCTGGGTGACCGAGCAGTACGACAGGTACGTGCTCGGCAACACCGTGCTCGCCCAGCCGGAGGACTCCGGCGTGATCCGGATCGACGAGCGCAGCGGCCTCGGTGTCGCGCTCTCCGTCGACGGCAACGGCCGGTACGCCCGCCTCGACCCGTACCACGGGACGAAGCTGGCGCTGGCCGAGGCGTACCGGAACGTGGCGGTGACCGGCGCGAAGCCGATCGCGGTGACCAACTGCCTGAACTTCGGCTCGCCGGAGGACCCGGGCGTGATGTGGCAGTTCGCCGAGGCCGTGCGCGGCCTGGCGGACGGCTGCCTGGAGCTGGGCATCCCGGTGACCGGCGGCAACGTCAGCTTCTACAACCAGACCGGCGCCGCCGCCATCCACCCGACCCCTGTGGTCGGTGTGCTGGGCGTGCTCGACGACGTCGCCGACCGGGTGCCGATGGGTTTCGTGCCGCGTCCGGCCGGCGACCACGACCAGCTGTTCCTGCTGGGCGAGACGCACGTCGAGCTGTCCGGCTCGGAGTGGGCCTGGGTGACGCACGAGCACCTGGGCGGCATCCCGCCGCAGGTCGACCTGGCCCGTGAGCGGCAGCTCGCCGAGCTGATGGCCGAGGCGGCCCGGGTCGGGCACCTCAGCTCCGCGCACGACCTGTCCGACGGCGGTCTGGCGCAGAGCCTCGTCGAGTCGGCCCTGCGCCGTGGCGTGGGCGCCCGGGTCGTGGTGCCGGAGCACTTCGCCGGTGGCTCGATGCCGTTCGTCTTCCTGTTCAGCGAGTCTGCCGGCCGCGTGCTGGTGTCGGTGCCGCGCGGCCACGAGAAGGCGTTCACCGCCCTGTGCGCCGAGCGCGGCGTGCCGTGGGAGTTCATCGGCGTCACCGACCCTGCCTCCGGCGCGCTGGAGGTGCACGGCCAGTTCCGGATCGGCCTGGACGAGCTGCGCGAGGCGCACACCGGTACGCTCCCGCGCCTGTTCGGCACCGCCGAGGCGGCCCGGGTGGAGGTGGAGGCGACCCGTACCGGGACCACCACTGTGCTTCCGGCCACCGCCGAGCAGCCGGTCGGCGTGGACCCGGCCGCTGTCGACGCCGAGCCGATCGCCGAGGCCGGCCGGGACATCCCGGCGGCCGACGCCGAGGCGTCCGCACCCGCCGCCGCGACGGAGCCCGAGGCGCCCGCTGCGGCGTCCGACGAGGCCGAGCCGGCCGACGGTACGGCGACGCCGGCAGTCGACGGAACCCCGGACCGGGACGAGTCGGCGCCCGCCGACGGGTCCGACGGTCCGGCTCCCGGTGAGCCGGCGCCGGGTCAGCGCTGAGGCGCTGGCCTTGGCCGTCTTCGCCCAACCCGGCTCCGGTGCCCGGTTCGACTGGGGACTGACCGGGGCGGCGGAACTCGGCCGGGTCTGTGCCGCCCTGGTGGTGGTGGACGTGTTGTCGTTCACCACCGCCGTGGAGGTGGCGGTGAGCCGCGGCATGCGGGTGCACCCGTTCCCGTGGGGTGAGCAGGCCGCCGACTACGCGCGCCGGGTGGGGGCCGTGGCCGCCGTGGGCCGCCGGAAGACGACTGCGGAGCACCAGTGGTCGCTGTCCCCGGCGGCGCTGCGGGCCGCGCCGGTCGTCGCCGACCTGGTGCTGCCGTCACCGAACGGCTCGGCGATCAGCGCCGCCGCCAGCGCCACCGGAGTGCCGGTGGTCGCGGCGTGCCTGCGTAACGCACCCGCCGTCGGGCGCTGGCTCCTGGCCGAGGGGTACGGCTCGAAGGACGCACCCGTGGGCGTGGTGGCGGCCGGGGAGCGCTGGCCCGACGGGTCGCTCCGGCCGTGCGTGGAGGACCAGCTCGGTGCGGCCTGCGTGCTCGACGCGCTCGCCGGGGTGCCGGGCGGGCTCTCGGTGGAGGCCGCGATGGCGCTCGCCGCGCTGGCGAGCACGCCGGACGTGCCGGCGGCGGTCCGGGGCTGCGTCTCCGGGCGGGAACTCGCCGAGGGCGGCTTCGCCGAGGACGTCACGGTCGCGACCGAGGTGGGCGTCTCCGACGTGGTGCCGGTGCTCCGCCAGGGCTACTTCGCCCCCGCCTGAGCACCGCTTCCGCTCCCGTCCTGCGGGGCCCGCTGACGACTGTGGCCGCCCGCTGTTCGCGGGCGGCCACAGTTCTCACATCTGCTGTCTGTCAGTCGTCCAGCCAGTCGAGGCGTCGTCCGCTCCGGTCCGCCTGACCGTCCGGGCGGGCGCGACCTGCCTGGGCCGGGTCGTTGGGGTAGCCGTTGTCGTAGCCGCCCCCGCGCTGCTGCGGCGGCTCCTGGCCGTAACCACCCTGCTGGCCGTAGCCACCCTGCGGGGCCTGACCGTAGCCGTCGCCGTACCCGCTGGCCTGCTGGCCGTAGCCGCCGGGCTGGTGACCGCCGTCGTAACCGCCACCGGTGTTGCCGTAGCCGCCGGCCGGCGCGTCGCCGTATCCGCCCTGCTGCCGGGTGCTGTCGTAGCCACCTGTCGCGCCGCTGTCGTAACCCCCGGCGCCCTTGTCGTAGCCGCCCGGCGACCGGCTGTCGTAGCCACCGGCGGGGTTGTCGTAGCCGCCTGCGGGCGCGTCGCCGTATCCGCCCTGCTGCCGGGTGCTGTCGTAGCCGCCGGCCGGGGCGTCGCCGTAGCCACCGGCGGGGGCGTTGTCGTAGCCGCCGGTCGGCGCGTCGCCGTAGCCGCCGCCGGCCGCGCGACCGCCGCCGTAGGCCGGGGCGTCGCCGTACCCGCCGGCCGGGTTGTCGCCGTAGCCACCGCCCGCGGCGTTGCCGTAGGCGCCGGTCGGCTCGCCGTATCCGCCCTGCGGGCGGGTGCTGTCGTAACCGCCGGTCGCGCCGTTGTCGTACGCGCCGCCGTAGCCACCGGTCGCGCCGTAACCGTCGCCCTGCTCCGGGCCACGGCCGTACGGGGCCGTGCCGGCCTGGTCGTAGCCGCGGTCCTGCTCCGGCTGGTAGGTGCTGGTCGGGTACGGGTCGGCCGCCGGCGCGTACTGCGTGCTGTCACCGGTGTAGCGGCCGGTGGGCTCGTCGAAGCGCTCGTTGCCGTAGCCGCCGCCCTGGGCCGCGTATCCGGCCGCGCCCGCCGCCGCACCTGCCGCGTAGTCCGGGCTGCCGTAGCCGGCACCGGAGGACGGGCCGTTACCGTAGCCGCCGCCCGAGGAGGGCGCGTTGCCGTAGCCGCCCGCGCCGCCGTAACCGGCCTGGCCCGCTGCGTCGTCGCCGTAGCCGTAGCCACCCTGGCCGCCGCCTGCGCCGTACGCCGGGCCGGGCGGCGCGCCGTACGGGTCCGGCGGGACGTCGTCCACGACCGGCCGCTGGAGCATGGTGGGGGCGTCGCTGATCGAGGGGCCGCCGACCATCGTCGCGGCCGGCCCGGCGCCCATCCCGTTCACCACCCGGGTCTGGTCGTCGGTGCCGTGGTAGGCGCCCCGGGCTGCCGGGATCGCACCGGCCCCGCCGGGCCCACCCGGACCGGCCGGCCCACCAGGACCGTCGCCGTCACCGTCGTCGCCCTCGTTCTTGCGACGCATGTAGAGCAGCACGATGGTGCCCACGCCGACGGCGACGAACAGGCCGCCGAGCAGGATGAGCAGCCAGGAGCCGAAGCCGCCGGAGTCCTCGTTCGCGGCCGGCTGCTGCGCGGCGGGCGCCTCGGCCGACGGGGTGTCGGTGGCCTCCTCGTCGAGCGGCTCCTCGGACGGCGGGGCGGATTCACTCGCCGACGGGGTGGCGCTCGGGCTCGCCGACGCCTTCAGCTGGATGCTGAGCCGGACGCCGGTCACCGACTGGCCGGCGTTCGCGTT
The DNA here is from genome assembly GCF_024519755.1 of Micromonospora sp. Mcm103. NCBI lineage: Bacteria > Bacillati > Actinomycetota > Actinomycetes > Micromonosporales > Micromonosporaceae > Micromonospora > Micromonospora sp. Mcm103. The sequence continues at coordinate 61,424 of NZ_JALJRJ010000029.1, read as the reverse complement.
TATCGACCGGGCGACCGGCGAGGCACCGTCGGTGGAGGCGCCGAGGTCGATCCGGCCCGGTGCGATCGGGTTGGACTCGGAGCCGCTGAAGCTGAAGTTGCCGTTGCCGCTGGTGTTGGTGCGGCGTTCCTTGCCCGCGCTGTCGCGGAGCATGACGAGGGCGCCCTCGATCGGATCGCCGTCGGCGTTGACCACCTTGCCGGACACCGTCTTGACCGTCTGCGGCTGCTGCGGCGCCTCGACCTTGCCCTTGACCGCGAGCTGGAAGTTGCCGGTGGCCGGGTCGGAATTGTTGGGCCGGACCTGCACCGTGACCGAGGCGTTGGCGTCCTGCGCGTTGTCGTTGGCGCGGATGGTGAGCAGTTGCGTCCGCGGCCTGTTGTTCCCGGGCGGGAAGTTGATCTGACCGCAGCCCGAGGCACAGCTGACGCCGGACGGCAGGCCGGTCAGGCCGATCTCCGCGCTCTCGTCGCCGTCGCCGGGAGTGACCTGGACGCTCACGGTCGCGTCGCTACCGGCATTGACCGTAATCGACCCCGGGGAGACGCTGACGTTGGCGGCGAAGGCGGGAGCTGCGGGGACGGTGAGCAGGGCGCCGAAGACCAGCGCTACGACCACACCGGCCCGCTGCTTCCAGGCACGTCGGTGTGTTGACACGTCCACCGCCTTCCGGGTCTGATCGCCCCGCCGGCCGTTCGGCCGAGGTTGATCACTCACGGTACGAATAACGCCGTCGGCAACTATGCCTTGTCTGACCGGATCATCTCTACCCAGGGCCGCCGTCGGGCGGCCTTCTGCCGGGTCGTATCGTCCCGTCGTGTCCTCTCCGCACGCTTATTCCGAAGCGGTACTCGCCGCCCTGGCGGCGCTGGACGAGGGGCGTACGCCCGAACGGCCGGTGCTCCGGGAGGCGGTCCGGACCCTCTTGGCTGCCCTCGCGGATCGCGCCCCCGGCCGATCGGTGGAGGTGCGCGTCCCACCCTACGGTGCGGTGCAGTGCGTGAGTGGTCCACGACACACCCGCGGTACGCCGCCGAACGTGGTGGAGATGGATCCGGCGACCTGGCTGGCGGTCGCCACCGGACGCCGGGGGTGGGCGGAAACGGTCACTGAGGGTCGCATCCGGGTTTCCGGAAACCGGGCTGACCTCTCCCCGTACCTCCCGATTTGAACGCCGGCCAGCGGAAACCCTGCTCACGCTGAGCGTAGACTCCGTGACTGTCGGTGTCGACTGCTGGTCGCGTACACTGAGATCCGACGACGGTCCCGGCCCATGCGTGCGGAGCTGCCCCCTGACTCCGCCAGGCCAGTCCAGACCCCACTGCGAGGGAGCGGCAGGTGCCCCGAGGCGATGGCCGGCTGAGCCACGACCTTGACCCCCAGCGACCCGGCCCACAGGACGCGTGTGGCGTCTTCGGCGTCTGGGCGCCGGGTGAAGAGGTCGCCAACCTCACCTACTTCGGGCTCTACGCCCTCCAGCACCGCGGTCAGGAGGCCGCGGGCATCGCGGTGAGTGACGGCTCCGGCGTCGTGGTCTACAAGGACCTCGGCCTGGTCGCCCAGGTGTTCGACGAGCCGACGCTGGCGAGCCTGCGCGGGCACGTCGCGATCGGGCACGCGCGCTACTCCACCACCGGCGGCTCGACCTGGGAGAACGCCCAGCCGACCATCCGCGCCACGACCGCCGGCACCACCATCGCGCTGGCGCACAACGGCAACCTGGTCAACACCGCCGAGTTGCAGCGCGAGGCCGCCGTGCGGGGGCTCGACTCGGACGGCTCGACGAACGACACCTCGCTGGTCACCATGCTGCTGGCGAGTCGGCCCGACCTGTCGGTCGAGGCGGCCGCGCTGGAGGTGCTGCCGCAGCTGCGCGGCGCGTTCAGCTTCGTCTTCATGGACGAGTCGACGCTCTACGCGGCGCGTGACGCGCACGGCGTACGCCCGCTGGTGCTCGGCCGGCTCGAACGCGGCTGGGTGGTGGCGAGCGAGACCGCCGCGCTGGACATCGTCGGCGCGAGCGTGGTCCGCGAGGTCGAGCCGGGCGAGCTGATCGCCATCGACGAGAACGGGCTGCGGTCCAGCCGGTTCGCCTCGCCCGAGCCCAAGGGCTGTCTCTTCGAGTACGTGTACATCGCCCGGCCGGACGCCACCATCGCCGGCCGCAACGTGCACGCCGCGCGGGTGCAGATCGGCCGCCAGCTCGCCAAGGAGCACCCGGTCGAGGCCGACCTGGTGATCCCGGTGCCGGAGTCCGGCACGCCGGCCGCGATCGGCTACGCCGAGGAATCCGGCATCACCTACGGCCAGGGCCTGATGAAGAACCCGTACGTCGGGCGCACGTTCATCCAGCCCTCGCAGACGCTGCGCGCGCTCGGAGTCCGGCTGAAGCTGAACCCGCTGCGGCAGAACGTCCGCGGCAAGCGCCTGGTCGTGGTGGACGACTCGATCGTGCGGGGCACCACCCAGCGGGCGATCGTCCGGCTGCTGCGCGAGGCGGGCGCGCTGGAGGTCCACGTCCGGATCTCCTCGCCGCCGGTGAGCTGGCCCTGCTTCTACGGCATCGACTTCGCCACCCGCGCCGAGCTGCTCGCGAACGGGCTCGACAACGACGGCATCCGGCGGTCCATCGGCGCCGACTCGCTCGGTTACGTATCGCTGCCCGGTCTCATCGCCGCGACCGAGCAGCCGAAGAGCCGGCTCTGCCGGGCGTGCTTCGATGGGGAGTACCCGATCGAACTGCCGGCCGGGAACCTGATCGGCAAGCACGTGCTCGAAGGAGTGGGACGCCGGGTCGCCGCCGAGGCGGCCGGGCCGACCGGTCCGCTCGTCGCCACACCGACCCATCACCCGTAGCACCACCGACGCGGGTCCGGCCGCTCCGGGCTCGCGGGAACCACAAAGGGGAGAACCGTGACGCACGTGTCCGAGCGCAGCGGCGCAGGATCCAGCCCGACGGGCGCCGGCGGCGACCGCCAGCCCTGGTCGGCGGGGTCCAGCCGGACGCAGCGCAAACGCTCGGTCTCGTACGCCGACGCCGGGGTGTCGATCGAGGCGGGCGACCGCGCTGTCGAGCTGCTCAAGTCCAAGGTCAAGGAGACCCGGCGTCCCGAGGTCATGGGTGACCTGGGCGGCTTCGCCGGCCTGTTCCGGCTGGACACGAAGAAGTACAAGAACCCGATCCTGGCGTCCTCGACCGACGGCGTGGGCACCAAGCTGGTGATCGCCCAGCAGCTCGACATCCACGACACGGTCGGCATCGACCTGGTCGCGATGGTCGTCGACGACCTGGTGGCCTGCGGCGCCGAGCCGCTGTTCCTGCTCGACTACATCGCCACCGGTGAGGTCGTGCCGGACAAGGTCGCCGAGATCGGCGCCGGCATCGCGGACGGCTGCCGGTACGCCGGCTGCGCGCTGCTTGGTGGCGAGACCGCCGAGCACCCGGGCGTGCTGCGCCCCGACGAGTACGACATCTCGGCCACCGGCGTCGGCGTGGTGGAGGAGAGCGAGATCCTCAGCCCGGAGCGGGTCGAGGTGGGCGACGTGGTGATCGCCATGCGCTCGTCCGGCCTGCACTCCAACGGCTACTCCCTGGTCCGGCACGTGCTGCTCGGCGCCGGCCGGATGCGGCTGGACGTGGTGATCGACGACTTCGGCCGTCAGCGGACGCTGGGCGAGGAACTGCTCACGCCGACCAAGATCTACGCCCAGGACTGCCTCAAGCTGATCGCCGAGGCCGAGGTGCGGGCGCTGGCCCACGTCACCGGCGGCGGCATCCCCGGCAACCTGGTCCGGGTGCTGCCCGAGCACGTCGACGCCGTGGTGAACCGCTCCACCTGGAAGCCGCAGCCGATCTTCGACCTGATCCAGTCCAAGGGCCGGATCGAGGACCCGGAGATGGAGGCCACGTTCAACATGGGCGTCGGCATGTTCGCGATCGTCTCCGCCGAGGACGCCGACCGCGCGCTGGCCACCCTGACCGGCCGGGGCGTGGACGCCTGGCAGGCCGGCGAGATCATCGAGGGGTCCGGCAACGTGCAGATGGTCGGACAGCACACCCGAGGCTGATCACCCTGCGCCGATCGGCCGGGCACTTTATCGGGGGTTCACCCGAGCGGTCGCCGCGGCCTAGCCTGGAGGTTCGGTTTTCAGGCAGGCGGGGGAGGTGCTGATGGCTGCGCGCACACCCGAAGGGATGCGGGGCATCGCCGCCGTCCCGTCGTACGTGGTGATGCAGCCGACGACGCTGTGCAACCTCGACTGCGCCTACTGCTACCTGCCCTTCCGGGCGGTCGACAGGCGGATGCCGGTGGCGGTCGCCGAGGCGGTGGCGGCGTCGGTGAACCCGTGGGCGGCGGGCGGTCGCTTCTCCGTGGTCTGGCACGGGGGCGAGCCGCTCGCGGCCGGCCGGGAGCACCTGGCCGCGCTGCTGGCGCCGTTCGGGCCGGACGTCGAGCACCACGTGCAGACGAACGCCACGCTGATCGACGACGCGTGGTGCGCGTTCTTCGCCGAACACCGGGTGCGGGTCAGCGTCAGCGTGGACGGGCCGCGGGCGCGCAACGGCGAGCGGGTCACCCGGGGCGGGCGGCCCGCGTACGACCGGATCGTGGCGGGTGTGGCGGCGCTGCGCCGCCACGGCCTGCCGTTCTCGGCGCTCGCGGTGGTGTCGCGGCCGGAGCCGGGCCTGGCGACCGAGCTGTACGACTACTTCCTCGACCTGGGCTGCGACGTGCTCGGCGTCAACATCGAGGAGACCGAGGGCGTCAACACCCGGACGAACGCGCGCGACGAGGGCGCGGTCACCGGGTTCTGGGCCGAGCTGGTGGCGGCCTGGCGCCGGGATCCCCGGATCCACCTGCGTGAGGTGGAGTGGTCGCTGCGGTACGCGGGCGCGGTCCTGGCCGGCACCGCCGACGACCTGCTGCCCCGCAGCCTCGACCCGATCCCGACGGTCGGGCACGACGGCTCGGTGGTGGTGCTCTCGCCGGAGCTGGCCGGCTTCACCGACCCCCGGTACGGCGACTTCGCCAGCGGGAACGTGCTCACCACGCCGCTGGGGGACATCCTCGCCGGCGCGGCCGGTACGCCGTGGGTGGGCGAGTTCCTCGCCGGCGTTGAGGCGTGCCGGGCGTCCTGCCCGTACTTCGGGTTCTGCGGCGGTGGGCACGCCGCCAACCGTTACTTCGAGCTGGGGCGTTTCGACGGTACGGAGACCGAGCACTGCCGTAACAGCAAGATCCGCCTACTGGAGGGAGTGTTGGAGCATGCCCGAGACCATCAGTGACACCGACCGGGAGGCGGTCGCCGACCGGGTGCGGGACGCCGCTGCGGGGCTTACCGCTCTGCTCCACGAGGCGGAGGCGGCGCGGCTGCTGCGGGCGGAGGTGTCGGGTGGTGACGGCGCCGACGCGGTCTGCGCGTGGAACCACTTCGAGAACATCCCGACGTTCTACAACTGGAACAACCGGCCGCGCTGAGGGGACGGTTCCGCGATCAAGGACCTGCCGGCGCGTCGGAGCGGGGCGCCCCGGAGCGCCGGCAGGTCCCTGATCGTCGGTCGTACGCCGGCTCAGCAGAGCACATGCGTGAGCACGCGGGGGTTACCGCGTGCTCAGATGTGACCGGAGGTCAGCGGGTCGGACGAGCCCAGGTGTCCGGGTCGTCGTCCGCGTGGTCCTCGTCATCGTCGTCGACATACTCTTTGTAGTCGTCGTCGAAGTTGTGCTCAGACTTTCCACTACCCGCCAGTTCGCGCTGCAAGGCGGTTAGGTCGGTGTTCGGGGAGTGGTACTTCAACTCCCGGGCCACCTTCGTCTGCTTGGCCTTAGCACGGCCGCGCCCCATGGCTCGACCCCCTCGCACAGAATGCGGGGCAGCCCGAAGGCGGGCCCCGATGACGTCAGGCATCTCTCGTGGCTCTTACGGTACATGGGGATGCCATCGTTCGGCACCTCGGGTCACCGTCGACCGGACCTGCGCGTCGCGGTGGTCCAGCTGTCACAAAGTGTACCGGGTAAGGGGTAAGCCCCGGGGCTGGCCGTGACACCGGACATACCGGTACGAACAAGCCCGAGGATCAGCTTAACGCGCACCGCCTCCGGGGGAGGAGCGTCGCCCCGCCCCCGGAGGTGAGCTTCACCGCAGATGGATCGTCCGCAGCCGGCCGACGTCGGCCATCCGCCGCTCGGCGAGCCGGTCCGCGGCGACCGCCGGCGGCACGCCCTCGTCGTCGGCGAGCTGGAGGATCTGCCGGGTCGTGTCGAAGATCCGGGTCGCGCGCAGCTTGGCGCGGTCGAAGTTGAAGCCCTCGATCTCGTCGGCCACCTGGATCACGCCGCCGGCGTTGACCACGTAGTCCGGCGTGTAGAGGATGCCCCGGTCGGCGAGCACCTTCTCGATGCCCGGGTGGGCGAGCTGGTTGTTCGCCGCCCCGGTGACCACCTTCGCCCGCAGCACCGGCACGGTGTCGTCGTTCAGCGCGCCGCCGAGCGCGCACGGGGCGTACACGTCGATGTCGGAGGCGACGAGCGCCGCGGTGTCGTCGACCAGGGTGACCTGCGGGTGGGTGGTGCGCGCCCACTCCAGGGCGCGCGGGCTGACGTCGGTCGCCACGACCTCGGCGCCGTCGTCGAGCAGGTGGGCGGTCAGGTACTTGCCGACCTTGCCCAGCCCGGCCACGCCGACCCGGCGGCCCGCGAGCGTCGGGCTGCCCCAGACGTGCTCGGCGGCGGCCCGCATGCCCTGGAACACGCCCCAGGCGGTGAGGATCGAGGAGTCGCCCGCGCCGCCGTGCTCCACGCTGCGGCCGGTCACGTAGCGGGTCTCCCGGGCGATCACGTCCATGTCCGCCACGTAGGTGCCCACGTCGCAGGCGGTGTAGTAGCGGCCGTTGAGCGACTCGACGAAGCGGCCGTACGCGCGCAGCAGCGCCTCGCTCTTGGTCTGGTCGGGGTCACCCCAGATGACCGCCTTGCCGCCACCGAGGTCGAGGTTCGCCAGGGCGTTCTTGTAGGCCATGCCGCGCGAGAGGTCGAGCACGTCGGCGAGGGCCTCGTCCTCGCTGGCGTACGGGTAGAACCGGGTGCCGCCGAGAGCGGGGCCCAGCGCGGTCGAGTAGATCCCGATGATCGCCTTCAGGCCGGACTGCTTGTCCTGGCAGAACACGACCTGCTCATGCCCCGTGGAGACGGGGTCGTCGGTACTGGCGAATACGCCCATGGCTGACTCCTGTGTCGGTGTGCGCCCTTGTGGGGCGCGGAACCCGGGTGGCACGCCGGCGGGATGCTGCCGGTGTCGTTGAGCCTAATATCGGCCCGAACCGTACTGTCGCGCATGTCACGCCGCGGGCCCGAGGGCGGCGACGGGCGGTCCCGTCTCGTGGGAGGATCGCGCCGTGCCGTCGCTCTTCGCTTCATACCTGCGCGTGTACGAGCCGCTCACCGCCTTCGACCGGGATCGGCAGTCGTACTGGCGCCGGTACGTCAGCGAGGGCCGTGCGATAGCTCCGCTGGAGGGGCCGGTACGGCAGCGGACCGCGGTGATCGAGGCGCTCGGCGCCGGCTGGACCCGGTTGCCCGACCTGCCCGACGAGGCGTACGTCCTGGAGTCCGACGACGCGCTGCTGGTCTGCCCGTGGAACCTGCGTATCCGGGTCGCCGAGGCGGCGCTGAGCGCCCGCGACGGCGTGCCCTCGGTGCTCGCCGACGCGTTCGTGCCGCCGGTGCTCGCCGGGCAGGCCAAGGCCGTGGTGGAGGACTGGCGCAGCGGCGCCCGGGTGCTGGAGCACGGGGTGCCCCGGGTGCACGAGCAGATCGCCACCTGGGGCGTGCCGCTGCGCTGGTTCGTGCTGTTCGAGGCCGGCGAGCGGCACCTGGTCACCGATCCGGGGCGGCGGGCGCTGCGCTACCGCACCGAGATCTCGAAGGCGCGCCGCCGGGCGTCCCGCGCGCTGTCGGTGCTGCGCAAGTCGATCGGCGAGGCGCCGATCACCGAGGCGGTCGAGGAGGCGGCCCGGTGGCTGGAGGAGTTCCACCCGCGCTCGGTGGTCGAGCTGGACTACGGCGGACTGGTGCAACTGCTGCCGGACGAGACGCTCGAAGCCGACGACTCGACCGATCTGGTGGCCGCCGGACTGTCCGGACTGGGCCGGGGCGAGGCCGAGGAGGCGTCCGCCGCGTACGACAAACTGGTCGCCCGCTGGCGCGCGGTGCAGCTGCTCGAACGGTGCAACTGACGCCCGGTTTGCCCTGTTAAGTGGCCTTGGACACGAGAGTGTCTCGTAACTGATGCGTCACGAACCGTGATCATGAGTCCGAATAAGGTACTTTCTGCGGCATAAAAGTCGTAAAAATCGGGCATGGTTCATCCGTCCGTCTAGGGACCTTCAGCCGTTCGGCCCATGTCGGACATCGGGGACTAGCCGGACCATGGGAGACGCGTCGGCCGGCGGGACCCCGGCCGATGTCTATACATGTGGAGGAGTGACCCCGATGGCATCGCGAACGCACGAACCTGAGCCGCTACTCACACCGGCCGAGGTGGCGTCGATGTTCCGTGTCGACCCGAAAACGGTGACCCGGTGGGCCAAGGCTGGCAAGCTCAGCGCCATCCGGACCCTCGGCGGTCACCGCCGCTACCGCGAGTCGGAGGTTCGGGCCCTGCTGCAGGGACAGATCCCCCAGCAGCGCCAGGGAGACTGACGAACCGGCGTTCTCCGGCGTTCCGATCAAGGGCGGTGCCGTCGCGGCGCCGCCCTTTATCGCGTCCGGGGGCCGCTCAGTCCAGCACGATCCGCAGCCCCACCGTGCCACGCTCACCCCGGCGCAGCCGGCTACCGAGCAGGCTCAGCCGCCCGATCAGCCGGTACTTCTGCTTGAGCAGCCCTCGCACCCGGTTCGTGCTCTCCGGGTCGGCGATCGTCGCGTGGCCCGGCACCGCCTCACCGTGCGGCCGGCCGCGCACGTCGCACGGCGCCACGGTGACCCGGCCGTCGCGCCGGATGCGCTTCACCTTGCCGGAGTCGGCCACCGTCCACACCGCGAGCCCGTCGCCGTCGCGTACCGCCCACACCGGCGTCGGCACCGCCCGGCCGTCCTTGCGGAACGTGGTGAGCAGGACGTACTTCTCCGCAGCCAGGCGGTCCAGGTCGGTCACGCCGCCAAGGATACGGCGGTCAGGGTGCCGCCGACCGCCGGATAGCGTGCTCTCATGACCGGGGAACCCGAGATCGGCGACGTGTTCGGCGAGATGATCCGCGACGCGTACGCGGTCGCCACCGGGATCGGCCCGCGCCCGATGGCCGGCGGCCGCCTCCCGCGCCCGGTCATCGAGATCATCGAGCGCGACGACGGGCTGATCAACGGCGCGCCCGCCGGGCACTACCTGGACCCGCCGCAGCGGTGGCAGCCGCACGACCACCGGGCCGTGGACCGGGTACGCGGACGCGTGCTCGACGTCGGCGTCGGCGCCGGCCGGATCGCGCTGCACCTCCAGGAGCGCGGCGTGCCGGTCACCGGGCTGGACACGTCGCTCGGCGCGCTGCGGGTCAGCCGGCACCGGGGCGTACGCGACCTGGTGCACGGCACCGTCGACGAGCACGCCGCCGACGGCCACCGGTACGACACGTTCCTGCTGCTCGGCAACAACCTGGGACTGTTCGAGGGGCGGGAACGCGCCCCGGCGATGCTCGCCGCGCTCGCCGCGCTGGCCCGCCCCGGTGCCCGGGTGATCGCCCACGGCACCGACCCGTACGGGACCACCGACCCGGTACACACCGCCTACCACGAGCGCAACCGGCAGCGGGGCCGGATCGGCGGGCAACTGCGGCTGCGGCTGCGCTACCGGCTGCTCGGCACCGACTGGTTCGACTACCTGGTCTGCTCGCCGGAGGAGTTCGCCGAGCTGGTCCACGGTTCACCCTGGCGACTGGCCGACGTGGACGACACCGACCACCCCTACTACCTCGCCACACTGACGCTGCGGTGAGCGGGGGAGCCGCCGGGATCCGGCGGCTCCCCCCGCACCACTCAGACCTGGACGGTGGGGGTGGTCTGCTCCGGGGGCAGCCCGCCGTCGCCGTCGACCACCTCGTCCGGCGTGCCGTCCTCGTCGATGTCCACCATGGTGATGTCCACCTTGCCGTCACCGTCGGTGTCGAACTGGAACAGGTCGGCCTTGCCGTCGCCGTCGGTGTCCACCACCCACACGTCGGTCTTGCCGTCGTTGTTGGTGTCCGCGCGGAGCAGGTCCACCCGCTCGTCGCCGCGGGTCTCGACCGTCTCGGTGTTCTCCGCGCTCTCCGGTGCCTGGCTCATCTCGTTCCTTCCTTCGGCGTTGACGGCCGTCCTTACCCCGTCCGCTCCGCCCCCACGCATCCCGGCGGCCCGGCCCTGCATAGGGTCGCATGCAGGAACGAGCGAGCGGACGGGCCCGGCGGCGGAGACCCCGCGCGCCCCCGCCGCGGCGAGGGGACACCGATGAGTGGTCGTTTTGTGGTCGTCGGGGCCGGCACCATGGGCCTCGGCATCGCGTACGTGGCGGCCGGCGCCGGGTACGCGGTCGAACTGGTCGAGGTCGACCCCACCCGGGGCGCCGAGGCCGTGCACCGGCTCGGCGAGCTGTGGGACCGAGGGGTGCAGCGCGGCAAGCTGACCGAGGAGGCCGCCACCGCCAACCGTGAGCGCGTCACGCTCCGGGCCGGGCTCGCCGAGGTGGCCGAGGGCGCCGACGTGATCGTGGAGGCGGTGCCCGAGCGGCTCGACCTCAAGCGCGCCGTCCTGCGCGAGGCGGAGAGCCGCCGGCCCGCGCTGCTGGGCAGCAACACGTCCAGCATCCCGATCGCCGAACTGGCCGCCGGGCTGGACCGGCCCGCCGACTTCGTCGGGTTGCACTTCTTCAATCCGGTGTGGGCGATGGCGCTGCTCGAGGTCGTGGTCGGCCCGGCCACCGCGCCGGAGACCACCGAGGCGGCCGTCGCGCTCGCCGCCCGGCTGGGCAAGGACCCCGTCGTCGTACGCGACATGCCCGGCTTCGCCACCTCCCGCCTCGGCGTCACGCTCGGCCTGGAGGCGATCCGGATGGTGGCCGACGAGGTGGCGAGCCCGGCCGACATCGACAAGGCGATGGTGCTCGGCTACCGGCACCCGATCGGCCCGCTGGAGCTGACCGACCTGGTCGGGCTGGACGTGCGGCTCGACATCGCGCGCACGCTCCAGGCCGCGTACGGCGACCGCTTCGCGCCGCCGCCGCTGCTCGTCGAGATGGTGGCCGCCGGGAGGCTGGGCAAGAAGTCGGGGCAGGGCTTCTACACGTGGAAGGACGGCCAGAAGAAATGAGTGGGCTGCGGATCGAGGAGCTGCCGGACCGGCTCGTGGTCACCCTGGACCGGCCGGAGAAGCGCAACGCCATCGACGCCGACCTGGTGGGCGAGCTGCACGCGGTCTGCGCCGACCTGGAGGCGCGTCCCCGGCTGCTGCTGCTCACCGGCGGGACGGCGGGCATCTTCGCCGGTGGCGCCGACATCGCCCAGCTCCGCGAGCGCGGCCGGCTGGACGCGCTGGCCGCCATCAACCAGGGCGTCTTCGCCCGCATCCGGGCACTGCCGATGCCCACCGTGGCCGCAGTCGACGGCCCGGCGCTGGGCGGTGGCGCCGAGCTGGCGTACGCCTGCGATCTCCGGGTGTGCACGGACCGCGCGGTGTTCGGCCAGCCCGAGGTGCGGCTGGGCATCCTGGCCGGCGCGGGCGCGACCTACCGGCTGCCGGCGCTGATCGGTGAGGCCCGGGCCAAGGAGCTGCTGTTCACCGGCCGGCGGGTGGACGCCGAGGAGGCGCTGCGGATCGGGCTGGTGAACCGGGTGGTGGCCGACCCGGAAGAGCTGCTGCCCACCGCGCACGGCCTGCTCGACGAGATGGCGAAGGGTTCCGCGCTGGCGCTGCGGCTGACCAAGATGGCGGTGGACGCCCCGGCGGCCGCGCACCCGCAGCTCGACCTGCTGAGCCAGGCGGTGCTCTTCGAGGACGAGGAGAAGCACCGGCGGATGACCGAGTTCCTGGACCGGCGCCGGGCCCGCTGAGCCCGGGAGAGACGACGAGGGCCGCACCGGTGAATCCGGTGCGGCCCTACGCGTCGGTACGCGTCAGTGCTTGATGTCGACTCCCGCGTCGTCCAGCGCGGTGATCGCCGGCGCGGACTCGGCGAAGCCGATGAGCAGCAGCGCCTCCGGTCCGAACGCCTTGATCTCCTTGGCGGTGCCGCCGAAGTCGACAGGCGTCTTCGGGTCGGCCGGCGGCTCGTAGGTCAGCAGCTTGATCCGGTCCGCGCCGATGCCGGCCTTCTCCAGCTCCGAGCGGACGTTCTCCTGGAGGCCCTCACCGTACGAGTCCTTACGGGCCAGGATCGCGATCTTGCGCGGCCCGTCCCGGAGCATCACGTCGGCCAGCGCACGGCCCTGCAGGCTGTCCGGCGGCGCGGTACGGAAGTAGAGGCCGTTGTCGTCCACGGCGCTCAGGCCCGCGTCGGTGTTCGACGGGGAGAACAGGATCCGCCCGGCGGCGACCACGTCCGGCAGCACGGCCCGGGAGATGCCGGAGCCGCCCGCGCCGATGATGACCTGCACGCCCTTGCTGACGTGCGAGGCGACGGTGGCCTTGGCGACCGCCGGGTTGGTGCCGTCGTCGCCCTCGATCCACTTCACCGGCTCGCCGAGCACACCACCGGCGGCGTTCACCTCACGGATCGCGAGCGCCGCGCCGGCCGCCAGCGGCGGGTTCGCCAGCGCCAGGTCACCGGTCTTCGGCAGCAGCCCGCCGAGGACCAGCGGGGCGTCCTTCGCCTTCCCGTCGCGCAGCTTGCGCCCACGCGGCGGGGCCTTCGTGCTGGCCCCCGACTCCTCACCGGCGCCGACGAACTCGGTCTTGCTGTCGTCGATCTTCTGGTTGTCGAAGTGCATGGTGCCGTAGCTCGCGGTGGCCGGCTCGCCGGTGTCGGTGAACCCGGCGCGGGTCAGCGACACGCCCCGGTACTCGATGTCCCGGCCCGCACGGGCGAGCTCCAGGCAGGCCGCCACGTCGTCGCAGCGTTCACCGCCGGTGGTCACCCCGACGATCTGCTTGGCGATCTCGGCCGGAGCGGTGGTGCCGGCGAGCTGGGCGGCCAGCGCGCTGATCACCACCGCGTCGTACGACTCGGCGGAGTAGAGGAAGTCACCAAGCTTCGGGTCTACGGCGAGTAGTCGTTCCTTGAAGCTCTCGGCAAGCGGAGTGAGGGGCGTGGTGCCCTTCATCCCGTTCACCAGGTCCGCCCGGTCCTTGAGTTCCGCGGCGTACGAATTGAGCATGTTGCCGTCGGTGCCGTAGAGGCGTACCTGGGTGGCAGGCGTCTCCTCCGGCTCGTCGCTCCCGCAGGCGCTCGTGGCGAGCAGAAGCGCCGCGCAGGCCATGGACAGGGCCGCGCGCGACGTGCGTGTTCTCAGCATGGTCGTCCTTCCTCCGGCGAAGGTCCGCTGCGCACCTTAGCGTGCTCACGCGGCACGCGGGACTGTGGAGTCGGCTCCGTCGGCACCCCGACTGCGGGTATCACTCTGCGTGGTCGACGAGCCGTTTCCGGGTCACCGCTTGACCCCCGGCGATACTGTTCCGCGGGTGAACGACGAAGCACAGCAGACGCTCGACGACGCGACCGCCGTGCTCCGTTCCGCCCTCGCCGGCGACGGCGCCGGCGTGGTGGGCACGTTCGACGCGGTGGTGGACCGCTCCGGCCTCGCCGGGGCGTACGGAGTGGCGTGGTGCCTCGCCGCCACCATGCTCGGCGACGACGCCCCGGGCGGCGGCGCCGCCCTCGACTTCCCCGGCATCGACCAGGCCGACTACGACACCCGCTGGGTGGCCCGTTTCGTCAGCGCGTGCGCCAACGACGACGCGGACACCGGCGAGGCGCTGTTCGGGGCGGCGGCCGCCGACGGCCTGCTGCCCGACTGCCTGCTCACCCTCGCCGGGTCGACAATCGCCACGCTGCGCAGCCGCTCGGACTGAGCCCGGCGCGCGGCCCGGCACCCCGGCTGTGGTAGCTCTGGGTGCATGTCCGAGGCGATGCTCAGCAAGGTGCGCAAGCTCCTCGCCCAGGCGGAGGACCCGGCCTGCACACCCGCCGAGTCGTCCGCCTTCATGGCGAAGGCCACCGAACTGATCGCCCGCTACGGCGTCGACCGGGCGCTGCTCGCCGCCCGCGACCCGGCTGCCGACCCGGTCGGTGACCGGACCGTCGAGGTGATCGCGCCGTACGCCCGGGACAAGGCCGGTCTGCTCGCGGCGGTCGCCGAACCGTTGCGGTGCCGATGCGTACGCCGCCGGCACGGCAACGGTTTCGTCATGCACCTGTTCGGCTTCGCCAGCGACCTGGAACGGGTCGAGCTGCTGTTCACCTCGCTGCTCGTGCAGGCCGCGCACGGGCTCGCCGGTGCCGTCGTACCGGCCGGGGAACATCCGGCCGCGTTCCGGCGCACCTGGCTGGCCGGGTTCGCGTACGTCGTCGCGGAACGACTGCGCGCTGCCGAGAGCAAGGCGGTGGCGGAGTCGGGTGGACCCTCCACGGCTCTGGTGCTCGCCGACCGCTCCGATCGGGTCCAGCGCCGGGTCGCCGAGGCGTACCCCCGGTTGCGCACCGCCCCGCGACGGCGGCTGGCGGGCGGTGGCTTCGGTTCCGGCGCGGACGCCGGCCGCCGGGCCGACCTCGGTGGCACCGGCGTGGCCGGCACCGGCGCGGCGCCCGGTATCGCCGGCTGACCGATCTCAGGCGGTACGGGCGACCGTTGCCAGATAGCGGCAGAGCAGTTCGTGCCAGCCCGCGGTGAGCGCCTCGCGGTAGCCCTCGGCCGCCGTGCCGTGCCTGTCGAAGTAGCGGTGCTCGACGTCCACCCGGGTCTGCTCCGGACCGTCGGCGTGGAACAGGACCTCCACCTCGCTGGCCCGCGCCGGGTCCGGCACCGGCACCCGGTCCGGGCCGATCTGCCAGGTGAACACCAGGCGCCGCGGCGGATCCCAGGTCAGCACGCGGCCCCAGTCGTTGCGGAAGCCGTACGGGCCGATCTCGTAGAGCATGCCGCCGGCCCGGGGCTCGATGCCGAGCGCAGCGAGCGCCTCCGGGCCGGACCAGGTGTATTCACGCACCCACCAGTCGGCGAGCGCGCCGGTGAAGACGGCGTACGCCCGCTCGGCGGACGCCGGGACGAGCAGGCTGCTGCGGAGGGAGAAGCGATCGGATTCCTGCCGGACCTCATCCGGATCGGCCATCTCCTGTCCCATAGGTCCGGACCATACCGGCTCATGTCTCGGTGTGCAGCTTCCGTTCCGCCCGCTTCCGGACACCGGGAACACCGGTTCCCGACAGCGCTGAGTGGTGGGACAGGCGCTCTGCGCAAGGCGCGGGCGGCGCTTCCGGGAGGTCAGGCGGGCTTCCGCGAGGTGCTGGTGGGTGACGGATGCCGTACCGGAATGCGGGTAAGCGCCGCCGACCGGACCGATGGGAGAGCGGGCAGCATGACCGACAGCCGAGCCACCGCACCAGTGCCGGACCCCGGTGACGACCTGACCGGCTCGCCGGCCGCTCCCGAGCCGGAGCCGGACGTCCTGCTCGACGTGCCGGAGCTGACCGTCGACGAGATCCGGCTCGCGGTGGACGGGCTCGACGCCGACCTGTCGCTGCGCGCCCGGCTGGCGAACCTGCTCCAGCTCGACGCCGGCGTCCGGGTGCACCTGGAGGGCGTCGAGCTGGACATCACCGGGGTGAGCGCCGAGGCGATGCTCAAGGTACGGCTGGAGAAGCTGGTGCAGATCCTGGACCGGGCGCTGACCACCATCGACCGCAATCCGCAGCTGATCGACGCGCTGGCGCGCTCGGCCGGCGTCACCCTGGACGACGTGCACCGGCTCGCCGCGCCGGTGGTCGACCAGACCGGGCGTACGGTGGCCGCGGCCGGCGAGGTGGTCGAGCGCACCGGGCCGGCGGTGGTCGACCGGGCCGCCCCGGCGGTGGCCGATCGGACGGGGCCGGCCGTGTCCGGCCCGGTCGAGGCCCCCGAACCGCCCCGGCCCCCGGCGCGAACGCAGCCGCCACCACCAAGCCGTCCGGATTCGTCGTCGGCGCCAGGTACTGCTGGTGGTAGTCCTCGGCGAAGTAGTACCGGGCGGACCGAGCCGCCGCCCGGTTCCGGGCAGGCCGAGCCGTCACCGGCGTCGGGTGCCGGGCGGGAGGGGAAGGCGGAGTCCGAGCGTGCCGCCGGATCGGGGCAGGGCGCCGGGGCGGGCCCGTCGGCGGAACGTCCCGCCGAGAAGAAGCGCGGCCCGGAGCGCTCCGGCCAGCCGGCGAGCGCAGCCGCCGAGGCGGCACAACTGGCGGGACAGGCCGGGCAGGCACTGCGGCAGGCCGGCCGAAGCGTCTGGGAGGCGATCCAGGGCAGCCCCACCCAGAACCGCCGCCCCCCACAAACCTGACTGTCCCACCCGCTCCCGGCACTCCCGGGCCCGCCGCCCGCCCAACGGGCGAGGCCGGGGCCGTCGTGCAGGAGAGGGCGTTACGGGGGTGGGGAGTCGTCCGGCGCGGTCTGCTGGTGGCGGTGGAGCAGCTCCTGGAGTGCGGTGATCTCGGAGTGCAGGGCCTGACGGCCCTCCCGGGTGATCCGGATCCACGTCCGCGGACGACGGCCGTGGTAGCCCTTCTCCACCTCGATCAGGCGTGCCTCCTCCAGCACGGTGAGGTGCCGGGACAGGTTGCCCGCGGTGAGTTCGAGGGCCTGGCGGAGATAGGCCACCTCCACCCGCTCGCCTTCAGCGGCGATGGTCAGGATGCCGAGCCGGTGCCGCTGGTGGACCGTGTCGTCGAGGCCGTTCGTCGGGAATGGCCCGCTCGCGCGAGGGTCGTCCACGGTGCTCACGACTACCGATTGTGCTGCTTCTTGGCGGCGGCGAGCGCCACACCCCCGCCGATCAGCAGGACCGGTGCCGGGAGCACGGCCGCCAGCATGAAGCTGAACCGGGTCAGATCACCCGGTTGCAGGTCGGAGAGCTGGAACCAGGCGTTCACGGCTACCAGCACGACGGTGTAGAGACCGACCACGACCCACAGGCTC
Source organism: Micromonospora sp. Mcm103 (assembly GCF_024519755.1). Classification (NCBI taxonomy): domain Bacteria; kingdom Bacillati; phylum Actinomycetota; class Actinomycetes; order Micromonosporales; family Micromonosporaceae; genus Micromonospora; species Micromonospora sp. Mcm103. The sequence goes on along the minus strand of NZ_JALJRJ010000029.1, from coordinate 44,299 downwards.
CGGCTGCGTTCCAGGCGAGCGAGGACCGCCAGGCCGACGGCGATCACGAGGTGCGGCAGCATGCCCCGGTTGGCGAGGCCGAGCAGCGGACCGGTCAGCCGACTGGTGCCGCCCCACACCGGCCCGCTGGTGTTAAACAGCAGGAACTCCAGGACGACCGGAAGGGCGAGGCCGACGAGAGTGCCCGCGAGGCCGGCGATGACGTACGCCCGGGTCGGGGTCTGGACGCCGGCTCGCCGGCCGTGCCAGCGGTACCACGTCAGGCCGGCCAGGTAGCCGCCGACGAGCGCGGCCAGCCAGTACCAGCCGAGCGCGGTCGACTTCTCCAGGAAGCCGCCGCCGAGACCGCTCAGGGCAGGGCCGTCGGTCCCGGCGCGCAGCGGGGCTGGTTCCGTCGACTCGACGTACAGCGGCGCGGCCGCCGCGATGAGCACCCCGAAGAGCAGGAGCGGAAGCCAGTACGCCTGACGAGCCGCCCGGGCCTGCCGGCGGAGGTTGGTCATCGAGGCGAGCAGTTCCTGGGCACTGTCCTCGCGGGGTGACTCGGACGGCATGGTTCCTCCCGGCAGCCGATGTGCTGTGACTCAAATAGGTTTGCATTGCAAACCTAATGGCGCAAGGAGGGCTCGACTGTCGGCCCCACCACCGGTGAGCGCTTGTTTCGATATTCCTCTAGGTTGACAGACTTCTAAATAGAAGGCAGGGTGGAGGCTGCTTCGATAAACATCGAGACAGGGAGTCAGTCATGTCCCGCGTCCAGCTCGCCCTGCGCGTCTCCGACCTCGAAGGCTCCGTGGCCTTCTACAGCAAGCTGTTCGGCGTCGAGCCGGCCAAGCGCCGCCCCGGCTACGCCAACTTCGCGGTGGAGAACCCGCCGCTGAAGCTCGTACTCCTCGAAGGTGAGCCCGGCCTGCCGACGGTGATGGACCACCTCGGGGTCGAGGTGGCCACCACCGACGAGGTGAACGCCGCGACCAGCCGGCTCACCGAGTCCGGCCTGATCACGCTGGAGGAGAACGACACCGAGTGCTGCTACGCGCTCCAGGACAAGGTCTGGGTGCGCGGCCCCGGCGACGAGCCGTGGGAGGTCTACACGGTCAAGGCCGACTCGCCGCAGCTGGAGAAGGTGACCGAGAGCGCCTGCTGCACCTCGGCCGCGGCGGAGCAGCCCGCCGCGGTCTGACCCGGATACGGGAGGGATCCCCACCGGCGGGGATCCCTCCCGCCGGTGGGGATCCGCCGTTGCGGGGAAGAACCGGGAGTAGCGCAACCGTCCGGCATGAGGCCCACACGAGTTCTGTGCCGCGTGAGTGTCGAGCCCTAGCGGGACCGGACCACGGCCGTGACCTCGACCTCGAGTACAGCGCCCGGCAGGAAGAGCTTGCTGACCTCGACCGTCGTGCTCGCCGGCGGCGGTGTGCCCGGGAAGAGCCGGCGCCGGACGGCCGCGTACGCGGGCAGGTCAGCCAGGTCCGTCATGAACGTGCGGATGTGCAGCACGTCGTCGAAGGACGCGCCGTGCGCCGCGAGCACGCCGCCCACGATCTCGAAGATCCGTTCGGCCTGGGTGCCGGGGTCTCCGGGGGCCACCACCTCGCCGTCGTCGTCGACGGCGACCTGTCCGGCGAGCATCAGCAGCGCGCCGCCGCCGACATCGATCCGGGCGACGTGCGCGAAGCGGTCGCCGAACGGGGCCGCGACGGATGCGGGGTTGTCCAGGGTGAGGCGCATCAGCATCCCTTCACGAGTCGGCTGAGACGAGGGAGGAGAGATCCGCGTCCTGGTCGGGCGCGGCCTGCATCAGGTCCAGGGCGGCATCGAGCAGGGGAGCCGCCCCCGGGAGGCGCAGCGCCAGGCGCGCATCCTTCGCCGCCAACGCGACTGCGAACGAGGCGCTCGGCGCGGTGACCCGTCCGACCGCGCCGGCGAGGGCCCCACGGCCGAGCACGTCGAGGGCGGTCTGCCTGTCGACACCGAGCGCCGCGGCGACAGCGAGCGCGTCGTGCAGCGCGGCGACCGCCGTCACCAGGCCCGTGTTCGCGACGAGCTTGACGGCAGCGCCCGCCCCGATCGGGCCGCAGTGACGGACAGAACCGAGCTGTTCCAGCACCGGAGCCGCCCTCTTCACGGTATCGGCGGGGCCGCCCGCGAAGATCGCCAGCGTGCCGCCCCGGGCGGCGTCGACGCTGCCGCCGACGGGGGCGTCGAGGAGTGAGACGCCCGCGGGAAGCCGACCGGCCACTGCTCGGACTTCGTCCGGCCCGATCGTCGACATCTGCACCACGACCGTCCCGGGCCGGAGCGCGGTGGCGGCGCCGTCCGGCCCGAACAGCACCGTCTCGACCGCGGCGGCGTCGGTGAGCATGACGACGACGACGTCGGCTCCGTCGACCGCGGCGGACGGGCTCGCGGCCACCGTCGCGCCGACCGCGGCGAGCGGCTCCGAACGCTCCGGGCTGCGGTTCCACACACTGACCCGGTTGCCGCCGGCCAGGAGGCGGCGCGCGATCGGCGTACCCATGTGTCCGGTCCCGAGGACCGCAATGATCTTCACGCGGTAACGCTAGGCCGATGGAAGCAATGCGGCCAACGAATGTCTCGCATAGATGCCATGCGTGACTAACATGCCTGCCATGGAGACTCAGCTGCTGGAGGTGTTCCGCACCGTCGCGCAGCACGGCTCGATCACGACCGCCGCCCGCGCCCTCAGCTTCACCCAGTCGGCTGTCTCCCGGCAGATCGCCGCGCTGGAGGCCGACATCGGCGCTCGGCTCTTCGACCGGCTGCCCCGCGGCGTCGCCCTCACCGAGGAGGGGCGAGAGCTGCTCCCGCACGCCGAGGCGGTCCTCGACCGGCTCGCCGCGGCCCGGCGTGACCTCGACGACCTGCGCGGGCTCGGCCGAGGGCGGCTGCGTGTGGGCGCCTTCCCGACCGCTGTCGCGGCTCTCGTACCCCGGGCGATGGCGTCGTTCCGCTCGGCCTACCCGGAGATCTCGCTGTCGCTGGTCGAGGGCGTGACGCCGCAACTGCTGGAGCGCCTGCTCGCGGAGGAGGCGGATGTGGCAGTGGTCAGCACCTCGCCCACGGGCGAGCTGGACCGCGACCGATTCGACCTGCGACATCTGCTCGACGAGCGGCTCCTGGTCGCGGTCGCGCGCGACCACCGGCTCGCGCGCCGCTGCTCGGTGCGCCTGGCGGACCTCGCTCAGGAGGCGTTCGTCGTGGGCTCGGCCACCGCGGAGAACAGCCTGCTCCGCGCAAGCCTGCCCAGCGGCTTCTCGCCACGCATCGACATCGTCGCGGCCGAGTGGACCGGCAAGCTGGGATGCGTCGCCGCCGGGTTGGGGGTGGCTCTGGTTCCGGCCCTGGCGGTACGCGGAACCCCGCCGGACATCGCCCTGCTACGCCTGCATCCGGACGACGAGTCGGTACGGCAGATATTCGCGGCGACCGTACGCGGCAGGACGCCGCCGCCGGCTGTCACGCACTTTCTCGAGCATCTGCGGGTGGAGGCGGCCCACCTGGGGTGAAAAGCAGAACGCCGACCTGCGTTCCCGCTGGTCGGCGCTCCTGTAGCCCGGCGAAAGGCTATGTGGCCAGGGGCGGGGTCGAACCGCCGACCTTCCGATTTTCAGTCGGACGCTCGTACCAACTGAGCTACCTGGCCGTGGTGCTCGGCACATGCTACCGCACGGGCCGATACGCAGAACGCCGCGCATCGAGCTGCGCGGCGTCAGCGCTTGCGGTCCTGACGGGACTTGAACCCGCGACCTCCGCCTTGACAGGGCGGCGAGCACTCCAACTGCTCCACAGGACCTGGCTGGTGTTGCATCCGGCGTGAGCCGGACCGTGCCCCCAACGGGATTCGAACCCGTGCTACCGCCTTGAAAGGGCGGCGTCCTGGGCCGCTAGACGATGAGGGCGGCCCCGCCATCATTGCACACTCGCAACTTCAAGCGGACTTGCTCCCATCCGGCCCCGCCGGAGGCAGGAGAAGCATATGTCATGCCTGCGCGGACGACAAAACCGGTATCGGGATGGCCGTGGTGCCGGGTAGAACCGCAGGTCAGCGGGGCAGGGCGATGCCGTACCGCCGCTTGATGTCCGGGATCAGGTGCCGGCACGCGGCCATCGTCTGGGCCCGGTCGCCGCCTGCGTCGTGCATCAGCACCACCGAACCGTGCCGGGTGGCGCCCTTCACCCGCTTGATGATCGTCTTGGCCGGTGGGTGGTCCCAGTCCTGCGGGTCCACGCTCCAGTGCAGCGGGCGCAGGCCCATCTGCTTGGCGATCACGACCTCCTCGGCCGTCCAGCGGCCGCCGGGCTGCCGGAACCAGGTGATCGGCGCCTTGGGCGCGGCGGCGTGGATGGCCTCGTTCGTCCGTTCCAGGTCGGATCGGATCTCGGCGGCGGAGCGCCGCCCCAGGTTCACGTCGTGGTGCCAGCTGTGATTGCAGAGCTGGTGACCCTCCCGGACGATCCGGGCCACCAGCTCCGGGTAGCGCTTGGCCTGCTTGCCGACGACGCAGAAGGTGGCCTTCACCCGGGCCGTCCGGAGCTGGGCCAGGATCTGCGGGGTGTACCGGGGATCCGGCCCGTCGTCGAAGGTGAGCGCCACGCCGGTGCTCCCGCTGGCCCGGTGCAGGCCCGCCGGCAGCTTCTTCGGCAGCGGGCGCAGCTTGGGCTTCGCGGGGGTGGTGTGGGTCGGTGAGGGCTTCGTCACCGGCGTCGGGGACGGCGACGCCGAGGCCGACGCCGGTGCGGCGGCCTTCTCGGGTGACTTGCCGGCGTCGCCGCAGCCGGTGACGAGGAGCACCAGGCCCAGGGCGAGCGCCGACAGGGCGCGTGGACGCATTCGTCGCTCCCGGAGGGGTCGGGGTCAGACGGACTTTCCGACCGTAGTGGACGCCGACCCGGAACGGGAGAGGGGCTCAGCTTGTCGTCGACTGGTCCAGCGAGTCCCGCACGGCCACGGCCAGCGACAACGCCTCGGCCAGGTCCACCGGCCGGACCACCCCGGCCGGCAGCGAGTCGGCCCGCCAGCCGGGCCCGGCGGCGAGCACCAGCAGCGGCCGGCGCGGCACCGCCAGCAGCGCGGTGAGCTGGCACGGGTCGGCCGTCGCGCGGATGTGCGACCAGAGCACCACCGCCGCCGGACCGGTCCGGTTGACCGCCTCGACCAGGGCCGGCACCGGTACGCGGGCACCGAGCATGCGATAACTCACACCGACCTCGGCCAGCGCGGCGGCGAGCGCCTCCAGCGGCAGCGAGTGCTGCTCCTCGTCGGCGCAGGAGAGCAGGATCCGGGGCGGCCCGGAGGTGGGGTGGGCCCACGCCACCGTGGCGAACGCCTCGGAGACGCACCGGGACATGAGGTGTTCCACCTCGATCAGTGCGGAGGTGGCGGCGTGCCGCTCCCCGATGCCGGCGAGCACCGGCCGCAGCAGCCCCTCCCAGGTCGCCACCACCCCGTCGGTGGCCAGCGCGTCGGCGATGGTCCGGCTGATGGTCACCGAGTCCAGTCGCATGGCGGCACGGGCCAGCCCACGCGCGGCCGGCCCGGCCCGGCCGACCGGGATGGTGGTGCCGCCGCCGTCGCGTACCGTCGAGGCCCTCGCCTTGAGGCCGAGCCGCTCCGGGGGCGGCACGGCCGGCGCCTGCCGGGCCCAGCGGGCGGCCTCGGCGGGCGCGACCCCCTCGGTGGTCAGCCGGCGCATGATCTCCAGGCGGGCGAGGTCGGCGGGCGTGTACCGCCGGTGGTGGCCCGGCACGTGCTCGCTGGGGCCGAGGCCGTAGCGCTGGTGCCAGGTACGCAGCGTGGTGACCGCCACGCCCAGTCGGCGTGCGACGGCCCCCGCGCTCAGCGCCTCATCGGCCACCCGACCGCTCCGGTGCCTCGGTGTCCGGTACGCCCGGCCGGGACGCGTCGGTGGGGTGCAGCAGCCGGTTGACCACGCCGCCGAGCCACGGGGCGTACTCGCGGGGGTGGGCGTCCAGGTCGGCCACCACCGCGCCGGGGTCGACCCAGCGCAGGTCGGCCACCTCGTCCGGGTCGGGCCGCGTGACCAGGTCGGCGGGTACGTCGGCGCGCAGCACGTGGTCGTACTCGAACTCGACCCGTCCGGTAGCCGGGTCCTCGGCGTAGTAGAGGTACACGCCGACCTCGGTGAGGTCGACGGGGTCGACGCCGAGTTCCTCGGCGAGCCGCCGATTGGCGGCCTCGGCCGGCGACTGCCCGGGCAGCGGGTGCCCGCAGCAGGAGTTCGCCCAGCGCAGCGGGAACCGCGTCTTGACCGCGGCCCGCTGCTGCAGCAGCACCCGCCCGTCGGGGTCGACCAGGAGCACCGAGAAGGCGCGGTGCAGCCGCCCGGGTGGCTGGTGGGCGGCCGCCACGGTGGTCTCGCCGAGCACCCGGCCGTCGTCGTCGACCAGCTCGACCAGGTGGGTCTCCCGCTCGCTCACGACATCGCCCCGGTGACCCGGGCTGCGGCGATCTTGCCGCTGATCAGCACCATCGGCACGCCGACACCGGGCTGCGTGCCGGAGCCGACGAACACCACGTTCTCCAGCGTCCGGTGCAGGTTGGAGGGGCGGAACGGGCCGGTCTGGAAGAGGCTGTGCGAGGCGGCGAACGGGGTGCCGGCGGCCATGCCCTGCGCCGCCCAGTCGGCCGGGGTGACCGCCCGCATCACCTCGATGCCGTCGCCGAAGCCGACGTAGCCGCGCTCCTCCAGCGTGCTCACGAGCTGGTCGGCGTACCGCTGGGTGAGGTCGCCGGTCCAGTCGAACGGCGCCCGCTCCAGGTTCGGCACCGGTGCGAGCACGTAGTAGGTGTGCTTCCCGGCCGGCGCCACCGACGGGTCGGTGCGGCTCGGGTTCGTCACCAGCAGCGACGGGTCGGTCATCAGCTCGCCTCGCCGGATCACCTCGTCGAACGTCCCCTTCCAGGAGCGCCCGAAGTGGATGTTGTGGTGGGCGATCTTGCCATAGCCCTGCGTCGAACCGATGTGCAGCACCACGCAGGACGGCGAGTAGGTGAGCTTGCGCTGCCGGCTGGGCGGCAGCAGGTCCTGGTAGGCGACCGGCAGGTCCGGGTTGAGCACCACCGTGTCGGCGGGGATGAAGTCGCCGTCCGCGGTGACGACGCCGGTGGCGCGGCCGTTGGCGGTCTCCACCCGGGTCACCGTGGTGCCGTACCGGATCTGCACGCCGTGCTTCTCGGCCGCGCCGGCCATGCCGCGGGAGACCGCGTGGATGCCGCCGCGCGGGAAGCACACACCGGCCACCGAGTCGAGGTACGCGATGACCGCGTAGATCGCCAGCGCGTCGTGCGGGGACAGGCCCGCGTACATGGCCTGGAAGGAGAAGATCCGCTGGGTACGCGGGTCGCGGAAGAACTGGTTGATCTTCGTCTGGAGCCGCCGGAAGGCACCGCTGGCGAACAGCTTCAGCAGGTTGCCGGTGAGCAGGTCGGTCGGCGCGTCGAGGTTGCGCTCGATGAAGTCGGCCCGTTCCCACTGCCAGAGGTTGCGGGCGTAGTCGACAAAGCGCAGGTAGCCGTCCGCCTCGCGGGGGCCGCAGACGCGGGCGATCTCGGCGGCCATCCGGGTGGTGTCGGTGATGACGTCGAGCGTCGACCCGTCCGGGTAGTAGGCGCGGTACGCCGGGTCGAGCGGGGTCAGGTCGAGCCAGTCGGTCAGCTCCTCACCCACCGCGCCGAGCGCCTCGGCGATCAGGTCGGGCATGGTGAGGACGGTCGGGCCGGTGTCGAACTCGTACCCGTCGACGCTGAGCCGCCCGGCGCGGCCGCCCGGCACCGGCTCGCGTTCCAGCACCGTCACCTGCCGGCCACTGCCGGCCAGGTGCAGCGCGCACGCCAGCCCACCCAGCCCGGCGCCGACCACTACCACCCGGTCGGTCCGTCCCTTGACGGTACGCATTCCGGCCCCCTTGCTCACGAAGTTGCTCATCATGCCCGCCGCGCCGTGGCGGCGGAGGCGAGGCCGGTCAGCGCGGTGCGCGCGGTCTCGTCGATCGGTGCGGTGCCGAGCGCGGCGAGCGCCTCGGTCACCCGGTCGGAGATCATCCGCTCCACCCGGGCGGTGGCGCCGGTGTCCCGGACCACGTCGGCCAGCCGGTCCACCTCGTGTGCCGCGGTGACCGAGCCGGCCCGCTCCAACGCGCGGTGCTGCGCCGGGTCGGCGAGCTGCCGGGCCAGCATCAGCAGCGCGGTCGGCTTGCCGGTACGCAGGTCGTCCCCGGCCGGCTTGCCGGTGGTCTCCGGGTCGCCGTAGACGCCCAGCAGGTCGTCGCGGAGCTGGAACGCCTCGCCGACGGCCAGCCCGTACCTGGTGTACGCGGCGATGAGCGGGTCGTCCGCGTCGGTGCCGGCCAGGCAGGCACCGAACAGCAGCGGGCGCTGGACGGTGTAGCTGGCGGTCTTGTAGCGGGCCACCCGCAGCGCCCGGTCGACGGTCCAGCTCGCCGAGTCGTTCTCGCCGAGCACGTCCAGGAACTGCCCGGCGACCGTCTCGACCCGCATCTGGTCGTAGCAGCGGCGCACGTCGAGCAGCCGGTCCGCCGGGACCGCCGCGTGTGCCATGAGCCGGTCGGCCCACACCATGCACAGGTCGCCGATGAGGACGGCGACGGCTTCGCCGTACCGGTCGGGGTCGCCCGTGTGCCCGGCGGCCCGGTGCCGGGCGGCGGCGGCCCGGTGCGCGGTCGGCAGCCCGCGCCGGGTGTCGGAGGCGTCCATCACGTCGTCGTGCACCAGCGCGAACGTGTGCAGCAGTTCGAGCGCGGACAGCGCGGGGAGCACCGAGCACAGCGGTTCCTCACCGCCGACCACACCCCGCCATCCCCAGTACGCGAACGTGGGGCGGACCCGCTTGCCGCCGGCCAGCACGCAGTCACGTGCCGTCGCGGCGAAACCACCCATCGCTGCGTCGATCTCGGTGAGCGATTCGACTTCCGCGGCCAGGAACGCCGCCAGCGTCTCATCGACCCCTTTGATCAGGTCTTTCGTGAACGCGGCCAGTACGCCGCGGACCGGATCGTCCGTCGCCCCGGGCTGAGCCGGCGCGACGCGGAGCGCATTACCCGCAACTGCGTCGTTGGCCATGTCGGCGAGCGTACCCTAGGGTTACGAGTTGCGTCGATTACTGCGTCGAAACCGAGGAGGGCCGATGGACACGGATCTGACCGCCGCCTATGACCGTTGCCGCGAGCTGCACCGGCGTCACGGCCGTACCTACTATCTCGCCACCAGGCTGCTCCCCGCCTGGAAACGGCGGCATGTGCACGCCTTGTACGGCTTCACCCGGTACGCGGACGAGATCGTCGACCGCACCGAGGACCTGCCGCCGGCCGAGCGTGCCGCCCGGCTGCGCGAGTGGTCGGATCGATTCGTCGCCGGGCTGCACGGTGCGTCGGTCGACGACCCGCTGCTGCCCGCGGTGCTGCACACCATCGCCGTGTTCGACCTGGACCGCGACGACTTCGCGTCGTTCCTGCGCAGCATGGCGATGGACCTGACGGTCATGTCGTACCCGACCTACGACGACCTGCTCGACTACATGGAGGGCTCGGCCGCTGTCATCGGCACCATGATGCTGCCGATCCTCGGCAGCTCCGACCCGGCCGCCGCCCGCGAGCCCGCCCGCCAGCTCGGCTTCGCGTTCCAGCTCACCAACTTCATCCGGGACGTCTCCGAGGACCTCGACCGGGGCCGGACGTACCTGCCCGACGAGGACATGGCCAAGTTCGACCTCACCCGCGACGACCTGCTCGCCGCCAAGGCCGCCGGCCGCACCACGCCGCGCATCCGCGAGCTGATCGAGTACGAGGTGACCCGCGCCCAGGCCCACTACGTGGCAGCCGCACCGGGCATCCCGCTGCTGGAGCCGGCCTCGCAGGCGTGCATGCGCACCGCGTACGCGCTCTACGGCGGCATCCTCGACGAGGTGGCCGCCCAGGACTACGACGTCTTCGTGCGCCGTGCCCTGGTGCCGCAGCGGCGCCGGATGGCGGTGGCCGCGCGGGCGCTGCTCACGCCGCCCGGCACGCCGGTGCGGGTGCCCGGCCCGGCCCTGGAACCGGCCCTGGCCGGATGACCGGCCGTACGGCGGTGGTGCTGTTCACCCGTGATCTGCGGGTGCACGACCACCCGGCGCTTGCCGCCGCCTGCTCCGCGTTCGACCGGGTGGTGCCGCTCTACGTGCTCGACCCGGCGCTGCAGAAGCTCTCGCCGAACCGCACCCGCTTCCTGCACCAGAGCCTGGCCGACCTGCGCGAGGCGCTGCGCAAGCGCGGCGGCGACCTGGTGATCAGGCGTGGCGACCCGGTGGCCGAGACGGTGAAGCTGGCCCGGAAGGTGAGCGCCGAGGGCATCGGGCTCTCCGCCGACGTGAGCCGCTACGCCCACCGCCGGGAACGCCGGCTGCGCGCCGAGTGCGAGCGGCACCGGATGTTCCTGCGCCTGTTCCCCGGCCTGACCATCGTCGAGCCGGGCGCGCTACGCCCCGGCGGCGGCGACCACTACCGCGTCTTCAGCCCTACTTCCGGGTCTGGCAGGGCGCCCGGTGGCGGGACGAGCTGGCCGCGCCGAAGCGGGTCCGGCTGCCCGACGGCGTCGACCCCGGCCGGCTGCCGGATCCGCCGAAGGGCGACAGCCCGGATGCCGCCGTCGGCGGCGAGGCCGTCGCCAGGCGCCGGCTCACCGCCTGGCTGCCCACCCTCCATCGGTACGACGACATCCACGACGACATGGCCGGCGACGAGACCTCGCGGCTCAGCCCGTACCTGCGCTTCGGGTGCGTGTCGCCGCTGGCCGTGGCGAACCGGGCGGGCGAGCGGGACGGTCCGTTCGTCAGGCAGCTCTGCTGGCGCGACTTCTACCACCAGGTGGTGGCCGGTTTCCCCGACCTGTCCACGGTCGCCTACCGCCGCGGCGCGCGGGAGGACTGGCGCGACGACGCGCACGCGTTCGACGCCTGGTCCGAGGGACGTACCGGCATGCCGATCGTGGACGCCGGCATGCGCCAGTTGCGCGCCGATGGGTGGATGCACAACCGGGCGCGGCTGATCACCGCCGGGTACCTGACCAAGCACCTCGGGCTGGACTGGCGGCCCGGCCTGGAGGTCTTCTTCCGGTGGCTGCTCGACGGCGACCGGGTCAACAACTCGGGCAACTGGCAGTGGGTGGCCGGCACCGGCAACGACACCCGGCCGTACCGCGGCTTCAACCCGGTACGGCAGGCCGAGCGCTACGACCCCGACGGCGCGTACGTGCGGCGCTGGGTGCCCGAGCTGGCATCGGTGGCGGGCAAGGCGGTGCACCAGCCGTGGCGGCTGCCCGACGAGGTGCGCCGCACGCTCGACTACCCGCCACCGCTGGAGGTGCCGGGCGCCGACCCGGTCTGGCTCCGCTGACCGCTGCGTCGCCCGCGCACTGTCGGTGATCGCGTGCCGGGCCGGCACCGTCCACCTCCGGTCCCCTTTGCTCTGCAGCCATATCCGCATCGGTTGCGGAACGTCACCACCAGGGCCTCGCGCGGTTTTCGGACCTGCGAGGAAATCACTGCTCAGTGCGGTGCTGCGCCGATGGCTGCAGAGCAAAGTCGGAAAAGGGAAGACAGGGTCGCCCGGCCGGCCGAATGCGCTGCGTGACGACGCTCCGGTATCACCGAGGGTGACCGACTGTCAGAGGCAGGAGTGCAACGCCTCGACCAGGTCCTCCACGCGGTCGTGGTCGGCCAGCCGGGCGGTCGCGTACGCGAAGGTGTAGCCGCGTTCCGGGTCGGCCCAGGCGCTGCTGCCGCCGATCCCGCCCATGCCCCAGCTGCCGTCCGGCTCCCACTGCATGCCGAGCGTCCAGTCCACCGGCCGGTCCAGCAGCAGGTCCGGGCCGGAATACTGCACCCGCGTCGCCTCGGCGACCAGTTCCGGGCTGAACAGGCGTACCCCGTCCAGCGTGCCGCCGGCGAGCAGGCCCGCGTACAGCCGGGCGAGCCCGGCGGCGGTCGCGTGCAGGTTCACCGCCGGGATCTCGGCGGACCGCCACAGGTCGCTGTTCACCATCGCCACGTCGCGCCCGCCCGGCGGGTTGTCCAGCGCCCGCGCCCGCAACGAGCCCGGCTCGCCGCGCATCGCGTCCGGCCAGGCCGGATCGGCGTACGACAGGTCGGCGCACCGCCGTCGGTCCGCCTCGCCCAGCCCGAAGGCCAGGTCCAGGCGCCACGGTCCGGCGATCTCCTCGGCCAGGAACCGGCCCACCGAGCGTCCGTCCACCCGGCGGACCAGCTCGCCCACCAGGTGCCCGTACGTCCAGGCGTGCTCGGCCGCGACGGTACCCGGCGTCCACTCGGGCTCGGCGGCGGCCAGATCGGCGCAGAGCAGATCCCAGTCGGCGACGGCGGCGGCGGGCCGGGGCACCGGGAAGGCGGGCAGCCCGGCGGTGTGGGCGAGCACGTGCCGGACGGTGGCCGGGGCGCGGAAGCCCGGCCAGTAGACCGAGACCGGCGCGTCCAGGTCGACCCGGCCCCGGTCGACGAGCAGCAGCAGGCAGAGCGCGACCACCGGCTTGCCGGTCGAGTAGACGTCGACGAGCGTGTCCGGCCGCCACGGCCGGTCCGCCCCGGAAACCGGTACGACCACGCCGGGCGGGACCGGCGCGGTGGTGCCGCCCACCAGATCGATCACCGGTACGCCGTCGTGCCACACCGCCAGCGACGCGCCCGTCTCCCGGCCGGTGGCGAACAGGTCGTCGAAACAGTCCCGGACCGGAGTGAAGCGCGGGTGCATGCGGCCACGGTAGGCGGTCGCGTTCGGGACGAGCGCGGGAATTCGAGGCCGGTGCGGTGGTCGGTGTCCCGAAGGTGCGGAATGCTTGCGGAATGGCGGAGCCGGAACTGGTGGACGTAGTAGTGGTCGGGCTCGGCGTCGGCGGCGAGGAGGTGGCCGGGCGGCTCGCCGAGGCCGGCCTCACCGTGGTCGGCATCGAACGTGACCTGGTCGGCGGCGAGTGCCCCTACTGGGGATGCGTGCCGAGCAAGATGATGATCCGGGCGGCGAACGCGCTGGCCGAGGCGCACCGGGTCAACGAGCTGGCCGGGTCCGCCCAGGTGCGGCCAGACTGGGCGCCGGTGGCGAAGCGGATCCGCGCCGAGGCCACCGACACCTGGGACGACAAGGTGGCGGTGGACCGGTTCACCGGTAAGGGCGGCCGGTTCGTCAGGGGCAGCGGGCGGCTCGACGGCCCGAACCGGGTACGCGTCGGCGACCAGGTGTTCCAGGCGCGCTACGGGATCGTCCTCGGCACCGGCACCCGGCCCTCGGTCCCGCCGATCGACGGGCTGGCCGACACGCCGTACTGGACCAATCACCAGGCCATCGAGGTGGAGGAACTGCCCGAGTCACTGCTGGTGCTCGGCGGCGGCGCGATCGGGCTGGAACTCGCGCAGGTCTTCGCCCGGTTCGGCGTCCGGGTGACCGTCGTCGAGGCGGCCGACCGGGTGCTCGCGGTCGAGGAGCCGGAGGCGTCAGCGCTCGCCGCCGACGCGCTGCGCGCCGACGGGGTGGAGATCCACACCGGGGTCAAGGCCGGCCGGGTCGGCCACGACGGCGGTACGTTCACCGTGTACGCCGACGGCGCCGAGTTCACCGGCGAGAAGCTGCTCGTGGTGACCGGCCGCAAGGCGCACCTGGAGGAGCTGGGCCTGGACACGGTCGGGGTGGACGCCGGGCAGCGCTACCTGCCGGTGAACGACCGGATGCACGTCACCGACGGGATCTGGGCGGTCGGCGACCTCACCGGCGAGGGCGCGTTCACCCACATCGCCATGTACCAGGCCGGCATCGTGGTGGCGGACGTGCTCGACCACATGCGGCGTACCAAGGGCGGCCCGGACGCCAGCGGCACCGCGAGTGTGGTCGGCGGCGCGGCCGGGGTGGTCAGCGCGGTCGGCGGCGCGATGAGCGCGGGCGGGCCGACCGCCGCGCCCGGGAGCGTCCCGGTCGCCGACTACCGGGCGCTGCCCCGGGTCACGTTCACCGACCCCGAGGTCGGCGCGGTCGGCCTCACCGAGCAGCAGGCCCGCGAGCGCGGCGTCAACGTCCAGGTCGGGTACGCCGACCTCACCTCGTCGGCCCGGGGCTGGATCCACAAAACTGGCAACGCCGGATTCATCAAGCTGATCGCCGACGCCGACCAGGGCGTCCTCGTCGGCGCCACCTCGGCCGGACCGGCCGGCGGGGAGGTGCTCTCCGCCCTCGTCGTGGCGGTGCACGCGGCGGTGCCGATCAGCCAGCTCCGGCACATGATCTACGCGTACCCGACGTTCCACAGGGCCATCGAGGACGCGCTGCGCGCGCTGAAGTGACGCCTCAGCCGGCCGGCGCGCCGTGCCGGCCGGCCCCGTCGGCGAACCGGCCGGCGCCGCGTACCCCGTCCACCGCCAGCGACTCCAGGCCGTAGGCCAGCTCGGTCGCCATCGCCTCCGGCTCCGGCAGCCCCGCGCCGTCCAGCACCGCCGCCCGGTCGTTGCGCAGGCACGTCTGCGGAGACCGGGCGACAGCGGCGGCCAGCTCCTCGGCCGCCGCGCGGGCCGCACCCGGCGCGACCAGCCGGTTGACCAGGCCCATCGCGTACGCCTCGTCGGCGCCCACGGCACGGCCGGTGAGGATCAGGTCCATCGCGCGGCTCTCCCCGATCAGCCGGGGCAGCCGGACCGTCCCGCCGTCGATCAGCGGTACGCCCCACCGGCGGCAGAACACGCCCAGCGTGGCGTCCGGCTCGGCGACCCGCAGGTCGCACCAGAGGGCCAGCTCCAGGCCGCCGGCCACCGCGTACCCGGAGATCGCCGCGATCACCGGCTTGGACAGCCGCATCCGGGTGGGGCCCATCGGCCCGTCGCCGTCGGGCTCGACCCGGTTGCCGCGCGGCGTGCCGACGGCCTTGAGATCGGCGCCGGAGCAGAACGTGCCGCCCGCGCCCCAGAGCACCGCGACCGCCGCGTCCGGGTCGGCGTCGAACGCGCGGAACGCGTCGGCCAGCGCTCGTGCGGTCGGCCCGTCCACGGCGTTACGGGCCTCGGGCCGGTCCAGGATCACAGTGGTCACGGCACCGGCGTGCTCGACGCGTACCCCCATGGGCCCAGCATGCCCGCGACGCACATGCGAGGGAATTCCGGGGCGTCCGGTTTGGGGGCTCTCCTGCCGGGAAGTCGGAACGAGTGCGCGAACTACTGACGAAGCTCGAACAGGCCACCGGGCTCGACCGGGTGGGTGACCGGCTGCAGCGCGCCGTCCAGGGCACGCTGCGTTCCCAGCGGGTACGCGACGCGCTGCACGGCGTGTGGCTCGGCCATCCACTGCACCCCGCGATGGTGCAGGTGCCGGTCGGCGCCTGGATCTCCGCCGCCGTGGTGGACCTGCTGCCCGGCCAGCGCCGCGCCGCCACCGCCCTGGTGGGTCTCGGTACGGTAAGCGCGCTGCCCGCGGCGGTCGCCGGGCTCAACGACTGGGCCACGCTCTCCCGCGACCAGCGCCGGGTCGGGCTGGTGCACGCCGCCGCCAACACGGTCGGGCTGGCGTTGTTCGCCGGCTCGCTGGCGGCCCGGCTCAACGGGCGGCACGGCCTCGGCCGGACGCTGTCCTACCTGGGGCTGTCCGCCGCGAGCGGTGGGGCGTACCTGGGTGGGCACCTGGCGTACAAGCAGGGTGCCCAGGCCAGCCAGAGCGTCTCCGAGCTGCACCTGATCAGCGACGGCTGGCACCGGGTCGGCGACCTGAGCAGCCTGCCCCGGCACGAACTGGTCACCAAGAAGATCGATGACGTCTCGGTGATCCTCTACCGGGACGGCGACGACGTCACAGTCATGCTGGAGCGCTGCCCGCACCAGAGCGGCCCGCTCGGCGAAGGCACGATCGAGCAGGTCGACGGCCACGCCTGTGTGGTCTGCCCCTGGCACGGCAGCGCGTTCCGGCTCGACGGCGGCGAGGTGGTGCACGGCCCGGCCGCCAACGACCAGGTCGTGCTGCCCACCCGCGTGGTGTCCGGCCAGGTCGAGGCCCGGCTGCCCTGAGTCAGTCCCGCCGGTGCCGCCCACTGGACAGCGCCCGGGCCGGCACCGGCCGCTTACGCAACCCGAGCAGCGCGCCGATCTGCGCGCCGACGATGCTCGCCACGGCCAGCACCGCCGAGATGGCGAGCGGACGGTTGATGCCCTCCTCGGCGGTGGCCCGGGACGCGCCCGCCGACATGGCCGGCGGCTGACCGACAGGCGCCTCCACGGTGGGCGTCGCGTCGCGCGGCGTGGGATTGGGCTTCGCCTTCGGGGTGGTCGACGAGGCGCCGCCGCCACCCGGCTTCACCGGTGCCGTCTCGGCCGGCTTGGTGACCACGATCCGTCCGGCGGCGTGCCGCCGGGCACCCGAATCCGTCGCGCCGTCCGGCAGCGTGATGAGCTGACCCGGGCGGATCCGGTCCGGGTCGGCGAGCCGGTTCAGCCGGGCCAACTCCTTGTACCTGTCGAAGTCGTCCAGGTAGCGATCCGCCACCTCGCCCAGGTAGTCGCCCTTCGCCACCCGGTACACGGCCGGGTCGTCCGCCTTCGACGCGACCGGGGCCGGCGGGGTGACCTGGCTCGCGGCCACGGCCGGTGAGGTGACGGCGGCGACCGCCGGCTGTGGGGCGGTCAGCGCGGCGGCACTCGCCGCGGCCGGGCTCGCGACCAGGATCAACGCGACCGAACCGACGAGGGCGGCTGCGGCCTTCTGCTGGCGGTGCATGCCGGGCAGCTTCGGCGCCGGCCGGCGTACCGCCGCGGCGAGCAGCTCCACCACGACGGAGAACGCGAACGTGGCCCAGCCGAACCAGCCCACCACCGCCAGCGCGCGCAGGAACAGTTGACCGTCGTCGCGGCTGGTCAACGCCGTACCGACCTCGGCCAGCGTGGGCAGGTGATCCGGGAGCGGGTTGCCGGCGAACGCCAGCAGCGCGACCGGCCCGCCGGCCAGCACGCCGACGAGCACGACGAGGGCGCCGAGGCCGGTGAGAACCTGGCCGGCGCGGCGGACGGGGGAGCGTCGGGGTGCGCCCATGGCGGCCTTCCCTTCCTACGGTGGTCCGGTGAGCGCCCGAGCGGTGGCGTCACCGGTGACGGTGGCGGTCTCTTGCACGCCGAACAGACTCAGCAGGTCCCGGCTGTAGGTGATCTGCACGCTCACCCGGATCTGGGTCTCGGTGCCGACCACGGGGAAGTCGACGTCGTGGTCCTGGACGCCGCCCGCGGCGTCGAGGTAGGCGGCGACAGCGGCGCGGGCGGCGACCTGGTCGATCTGCTTCGGACCACCCTCGATGGCCCGCGCGCGGTCGATCATCTGGCCGCCGGCGCGGGCCGCCTCGGCGGCCAGGTTGTCCGCGCGCTGGAGTGTGCGCAGTTGACCCGCGCCGTCGTAGGCGAGGCCGATGATCGCCAGTACGCCGGTCATCGCCACGGCCAGGAACAGGCTCACCCGGCCGCTCTCCGCCTCGCGCCGCCCGGTCATCCGCGACTCCGGTAGGTGTCCAGCGGCGAGGTGAACCTCGCCGAGACGGTCTTGCCACCCGGCACGCCGGGCAGGCCGGGCGCGCTCAGGTCGTCGAAGGAGACGGTGCAGGTCACCGTGACCGTCACGGTCGCCGGCACGCCTGCGGCGCTTGCGTACGCGGCGGCGAAGCTCGTCGTCGTCCCGGCCACCGAGCCCGCGAGATCGATCTGGGGTGGGCCGGTGCAGTTCAGTCCCGCCCAGCCGAGCTGGTCCTGGGCCGCCTCCTCGGCGGCCTCCGCACCGTCGTCGGCGTTGCGGGCGAGCGAGGCGGCCCGGGCGGCGTCGTGGGCGGCCGACTCCACCGCCTCGTCCGCGACAGCGGTCCGCCCGGCGACCCCGGCCAGCACCATCAGCCCGATGAAGGCGGGCGCGAGCACCGCCACCTCGATCGAGACGGAACCCCGGTCCCGCCGCGGCCCGGCGCTCATCCGGTGGTCCAGCGTTCGGCCGGGCCGTGCGCGGTCTGCGTGACCTCGAACGAGACGCCCGGGATGACCGACAGGGAGCGTCCCTGCACCGTGCAGGTGACGCCGGTGGCGCTCTCGACGCAGGTCGGGCCGGTCTGCTCCCAGCCGACCAGCCAGTCCCCGGACTGTTGCAGGAAGCTGATCGCCCGCTGCCGGCCGGCGTCCGGCCCGGCGTCGATCGTGCGCTGCGCGTTCACAGCGGTCTGCGCGGCGTTCAGCGCTGTGGACCGGGCCACGAACCAGACGGCGACCTGGATCGAGCCGAACAACATCACCAGGATCACCGGCATCACCACTGCCAGCTCGACCGGGTTGGCGCCCCGCTCGCCCTCGGCCAGGCGGGCGCGCAGGGCGGCGGCGATCCGCCCCGGACCGGGCGGACCGGCGGGGCGGCCGGCAGACGCCGGCCGGCTCCGGGCCGTACGGACGGGGCGCTGCATCACGGGGCCTGCGGCGCCGTGTTGTCCGGGATGGCGTTCATCCAGTTGTTCGCCTTGGCCAGGGCGAGCCCGGTGACCGCCATGGCCACCGCGACCAGGCCGAAAATGATCACCGCGGTCGGCACCGGGCTGTCGCCGCGCTCGGAGTCCCGGCGCAGCTCGGCGAGGCGGGTGCTCACCGCCACGTACAGGTAGGCGTAGAGGTGCATGGTCGTCTCCTTTTCGAAGGTGGGTTCACAGACGGGCGAGGAACGGATAGACGGCGAAGCCGAGCAGGACGAACACCAGCAGCGAGCCGGGAATGTCCAACTTGCTGGTGACCCCCTCGGCCCGGGCCAGGTTGTCGGTACGGATCTGGTCGCGCAGCGAGTCGGCGCGGGACCGCAACGTCTCGTGCACCTGGGCGCCCTCGCTGCCGGAGGAGCGCATGATGGCGCCCACGTCGCCCAGCTCCGGGATGCCGATCCGCTCGGCCAGCTCCTGCAACTCGTCCCAGGGCGAGTGCATCTGAAGCTGGGCGAGCCGCAGCGCCTCCCGGATCCGGTCGAAGACCCAGCCGTCGCAGACCGCCGCCGCGCGCTCCAGCGACTGCACCGGGCCGTGCGCGGCGGACAACTGCAACGCCACCAGGTCGAGGTAGGTGCAGACCGCCTGCCGGAACTCGTCCCGGGCGGCGTCGGCCTTGGCGAGGACCGCGCGGTGCGCGAGCAGTCCGGCACCGAGCGCCAGGCCCAGGCTGGCCACCACCGGTACGGCCACCGGCAGCGCCACCCCGCCGACGAAGAGCACCGCCGAGGCGACCGCCGGCGTGGCGAAGCCGATGAGCGCGGACAGCAGCACCGACAGCGCGTACTGCTCGGGGGTGCGGTCGAGCAGGGCGAGTTGCCGGTGCGGCGGGCGCAGCCAGCGGGCGAACCCCCC
>NZ_JALJRJ010000029.1:0-24829 GCF_024519755.1 Micromonospora sp. Mcm103 | reverse complement strand
CCAGCGGGCGACCCCGCCGAGCCAGTCCGGCCCGGCACCGGCGGCCGGGGCCTGACCGGGCGGCTGGTGCAGCCGGCGCAGCGCCGGGCCGAGCGCCGGGGTGGCCGGCAGCGCCTCGCGTACGACCAGGAACAGCCCGAGCCCGACCGCGCACCCGCCGAGCACCGCGATCGCCATCTGCCAGTTGAGGATCACCGCAGCCGCCTTTCGTTCGCGACTGCGGGGCTCGCAAGCTCACTCCTCGCGCTCACGCGATCGCCTCCTCCAGGTCGGGCGCCGGCAGGAACCGCGCGGGCCGGGGCGGCTGGCTCATCGAGCGCACCCAGACCAGCAGGCCGACGAACGCCGCACCGAGCACCGCCATCACGAGCTGACCGGTCACCGTCCCGTAGGGACGGATGTAGTCGCTGTTCACCAGCCCGTACGCGAGCGTCGCCAGCGTCATGCCGGTGAGGAAGCGGACCGCGAACCGGGGCTGGGTGCGCTTCGCCTCGACCTCGCGGCGGGTCGCCACCTCGGCCGACGCGGCGGTGGCGATCGACCCGAGCACGTCGCCGAGGCGCTCGCCCCGGTCGGTGAGGTGCAGGATCAGCGCGGCCACCACCTGGTCGGCGACCGGGTCGGCGATCTCGTCGGCGAAGGCGAGCAGGGCGGAGCGGGCCAGCCAGCCGGCCTGGAGGCGGGCCGCGAGCGTGCGTACCTCCTCCTGGATCTCCTCCGGCGCGGTGGCGATGGTGCCGATGATCGCCTGCTGGAGTCCCTGGCCGGTGGCCGAGATGTCCTTGAGCCGGCGGGTCCACTCGCCTACGGCTTCGACCCGGGCGATGGCCCGCTGCTCGGCCCGGCCGACGGCGAACAGCCACGGCACGCCCGGCACCGCGAGCGCCACCAGCAGGCCGACCACCGGCAGCCCGGTGAGCAGGAACGCCGCCGCCCCGGCGACCACAGCGGCGCCGAGCAGGAGCTGGTAGCGGCGCTGGTCGGCGCGGCTCGCGCCGGAACCGGTCCAGAGCCGGCTCAGGCCCGGCCCGGAGCCGGGAGCCGGACCCGGCGGGCGGCGGGTGCCGACGAGCGCGACCACTGTCAGCACCAGCCCGGCCACGCAGGCCGCGCCGGAGACCAGGGCGATCAGTTCGATCTGCGTCACGCCGGGCCTCCGCTCGGCCGCGCCCCGAGGCGGGTGTGCCGGGGCCGCCGCCACGCGCCCATGCCCGCCTCGACGAACCGGGTGAGCAGGCGGGCGTCGTAGCCGACGCGCAGCAGCTGGTCGCGGATGCGTTCGGGCAGGTGGCGGGGGACCGCCCGGCCGTCCGGGCCGGGGCCGAAGACGGTCGTGGTGGTGATCCGGTTGCCCTCGCCGACGCCGATGACCTCCTCGACGTGCGAGACGAACCGGTGCTTGCGCCCCCCGATCGCCGTCTCGTCCTCGACCGTCACGTAGACGATCAGGTCGAGCGCATTACCCGCCATCCGGCGGGCCTGGTCGACAGTCATCTCCCGGCCATGGGACAGCGCCAGCTCGATGATGCGTTCGCTCACCCCCGAGGGGGTACGCGCGTGGATGGTGCACATCGACCCGCGGCTGGTGGTCATCGCCTGGAGCATCGGCACGATCTCCCGGGACCGCACCTCGCCGACGATGATCCGCAGCACGCCCATGCGCAGCGACACCGGGATCAGATCGGCGATGCTGACCTCACCCGCCGGCCGCCCGTCCGCGCCGCGCTCGCCGTGCCCCTCCCGGGACTCGAAGCTCATCACCGCCCGGTGCTTGTGCCCGCGCCGGGCCGGCAGCAGTTCCCGGCTCTCCTCCAGCAGCACGTACGGCTCGTCGGCCGGGATCTCGTCCATCAGCGCGCGGATGACAGTGGTCTTCCCGGCCCCGGCGAGCCCGGCGACCATGATGTTCAGTCCGGCCCGCATGGACGCGCGGAGGAAGTCGCGCAGCAGCGGGTCGATCATCTCGTCCAGGTCGGGCCGGCCGCCCGCGATGTCCTCCAGGCTCACTTCGAGCGTGTTGTGCTTGCGGATCACCGCGTACGGGCGGTGGCTGACCAGGAACACGGCGGCGAGCCGGCTGCCGTCAGGCAGTTGCAGGTCGAGCGTGGGCTTCGAGGTGGACAGCGACCGCTCGGTGGCCCCGGCGCGGCGGGCCGCGGCCTGGAGGATCTCGACCAGTTCGTCGTCGGTCTCGGCGATCGGCTCGGCCCAGTCGACGCCGCCGCCGTGCCGGGTGATGCGTACCTGGTCGCAGCCGAGGATGTGCACCTCCTCGATGCTGTCGTCGACGAGCAGCGTCTGGAGCCGGCCCAGCCCGACGAGTTCGGCGGTTACCTGGTCGAGCAGCAGCCGCTCCTCGTCGGCGGCCATCGGCGTGCCGGCCCGGCGTACCGAGTCGGCATACGCGGACACCACGGCTACCGCCAGCCGGGCGCGCTCGACCTCCTCGGCGTCGGCGTCGAACTCGCGTCCGCGCTGCCAGTGGGTGAGCCGCTCGCTCAGTTCCCGGCGCAGCTCGCGGACCACTGCGAAGTCGACCCGGGGGCGTGGCGGTGGCGCCGCCGGCGCGGCGGGCATCGGACCGGGTACGTGGTGCCGCCCGTTCGGCGGGGCCAGCGGCGGCACAGTGGAGACGACGCCCGGCTGCTGGACGCGCGGGTCGTGGGAGACCGGCTCAAACCGCACCGGACACCCCCGGCACGCTCGGCGCGGTCACCGCGCGCGGTGTGGCCGCCCCGGGCCAGGCCAGCCGGGCGCGCCGCCGGTCCAGCAGCGCCCGTACCGGCACCTCCAGGGCGCCGGCCGCGCGCATCAGCGGCCGGTTGGCCCGTACGGTGCCGCCGTGGGCGAGCACCTCGGCGGTACGCGGGTCGTGCGGCAGGCGGGCGATCACCGGCAGCCGTAGCGCCTTGCTGATCTCGCTGGTGCCGTGCCCGTCCCCGACGACGAGGAGCCGCAGCGTGCCGGGCGGTACGCGGTGCTCGGTGAGGTCCCGCTCGATCGCGCGGGCGGTGGCCCGGGTGGCGGAGAGGTCGGGCAGGTGCGCACGGGTGACGAGCAGTACCACAGCGGCGGCCCGCAGCAGCGGCCACGGTGGACCGCCCACTGCCAGCCGGCCACAGTCGACGAGCACGTCGTACGGCGGTTCGCCCCGCTCCAGTCCGGTGAAGTAGTCGGCGAAGCGCTGCCAGAGCGGGATCACGCTGCCGGCCTGGGCCGGGTCCACGACGCCTGGTAGCAGCAGCCGCTCGCGGCGGGGCGCGTCCAGGTCGACCAGCTGGGACCAGAACGCGTGTTCCAGGCTGCCGTCGCGCAGCTCACCCACCGCCAGCTCACCGATGCCGCGCGGCCCGTCCAGCGCCCCGCCGAGGTAACCGGCGAGGATCGAGCCGCCCGCCGGGTCGCACTCGGCCAGCACGAGCCGCCGGTGCCAGCTCAGCGCGGCGGCGAGCGCGGCGGTGGTGACGCCCGGCGACCCCTTCGCCGAGACCAGGGCGATGATCGCCATCAGGCTGCCTCGGTGAGCACGAGCGCGATCCGGTCGTCGGCGGCGAGCGCCACGACAGCGGGCACGTCCCGTACGGCAAGCGCCAGGTAGACCACCACGTCGCCGTTCTGCGGCGTGGCGGTGTCGATCACGGTGCCCTCGAACCGGGTGCCGCCGCCACGGGACGCCTCGGAGCCGCCGCCGGTGGCGTTCGACGGCGTGCTGACCAGCAGCACCTTGTCACCGGGGTGCAGCTTGCGGGCCGGCACCTGCTCGGGTTTCAGCCCCAGCGCGATCTGCTGCTGGCCGGCGCCGAGCAGTGGGGCCTCGGTGAGCTGCGCCTCGGTGAGCAACGTGCCCGGGGTGAGCCGGACGGCCGCCCGCAACCCCAGCACCTCGTCCATCCGGTCGGCGGGCACCGGCCGGAGTTCCCGGCCGCCGGAGACGCGTACCGGCACCAGGTCGTCGGCGCTGAGTTGCTGTCCCACGTCGACCGCCCGGGCCACGGCCAGGTACGTGCCGGTGGAGCGGACCGAGGTGACCGCGAACGCGGCGCCCAGACCGCCGAGGGCGATCAGCAGGACCGCCAGGCCGAGCAGGCCGGGTCGGACGCGTCGTTGCCGGACCACCTTCGGCGGTGCGACGGGTGCCTCCACCGGGGTTCCGTTGCGGGCTGCCACGACACTCATCGGGTCACCACCTGAAGCTCGTTGATCTGTACCAGGACGACGCCGCTGGACCGGCTCTGGGCGATCACGCCGCTCTCCCCGCCGCCGGACCACTCGACGGTCCAGAACGTCGTGGCGCTGACCTCGTAGGTGCCGGCCTCCGGATAGCCCTGGTCGAGGCCGCAGTCCGGCGAGGTGGAGCCGGCCCTCGGCCCGTCGGCCCGGTAGGGCGTGCCCGGCCCGTCGCAGGTGACGTCGATGTCGTCGGACATGTGCCAGACGATCCGGTCCACCTTCGCGGTGATCTCCACGGTCAGTCCCCGGTCGGAGGCGGACGCGGACAGCGGCCCGAAGTACGCCTCGCCCGGGCTGGCCCACATCCAGACGGGTAGCCCGACCAGGCCGGGGCCCTGGCTGCGCCGGGGTGCCACGGCGGCCCGGGGCGGGAGCAGCGAGATCGAGGCCAGCGCGCGGCGGGCCAGTTCCTCCGGGTCCGGCGGCGCGCCGTAGCCGGGCGGCGGGGCGTCGAGAAGCGCCCGGCGCAGGCTGCCGAGGTCGCCGCCGTTGCAGGTGAGCTGGTACCACTGCTGGCCGGGAGGGGCCTCGCCCTGCGGCTCCTCGAGCTTGTAGTAGCACCCGTCGGCGTTGTTGAACCAGCCGAGAACCTCGTGGTAGCAGGGGATGGCCCGGCCGTTCCACTGGCACTTCGGGGTGCTTCCGCCGTTGCCGCCCCCGCCGCCGTTGTCTCCGCCGCCACCCGGCCCACCCGGTCCGCCGGGGATGCCGGGGTCGTCGTCCCAGACGTCGCAGTCGGTCTGTTCCGGCGGGCACGAGCCGCCCGGGTCGGCGGCGCGGGCGGGTGCGCCGGTGAGCGTCAGCAGCGCGGCCAAGCCGGCGGCGAGCAGCAGCCGGCGGAGCGTCCCGGCCCGGGCCGGCCGGGCCGGGACACCCCTTCCTCCCCAGGTCAGCACGGCTGGTCCTGGTGCGCGGCGCCGCCGTTGACGCGCCACCGGCCGTCCGGGTACCGGACCGCCGTGGCGGTGGCCAGGTAGCGCCCGCCGCGCGTGCCGGGCACGGCCTTGCGGTCCTTGGCGTAGACGAGCCGGTAGCCGCTCGCGTCCAGGCAGTCCTGGATCTCGACGGTGGGCGGGCGCGCGGTCAGGTCGACCGACACGACCTCGGGGTCGGAGAGCAGTTTCCCGGTACGCATCGCGCCGTGCTCCTTCGCGTCGAGAATCGCCATTCGCACCCGAGTCAGCAGCGGATCAGCCAGAAAACGGGTCAGAGCGGGATGGGACGGATCGCTGCGCGCACTGGCCGCCCGGGACGCGTCGAGATAGCCGGAATAGGCGGCCAGAGCCGCTTTTCCGGCCGCGTTCTCCTCGGCGCTGGAATGGGCGGCGGGTGCGGCGGCGCGGCCGGTCAGCGGACGGGTCGCCGCCTCCGGCTCGGTGCCGCAGCCGGTCGAGCCGACCACCAGCACGAGGCTGAGCAGGAAGATTTCCCATCGGCGGGATTGCCATGTGCGCAACGCCGATCCCTCCTCGGTGCCGGCCCGGGGCGATCACGCCGACCCGCTCCGGGCATGCGGAAGCGCGCCCGGAACTGTCACTCCGGGCCCCCGTCGCCGCCATTCGTATTGACCTGTACTGATCGCTGCGGATTCTGTGCCCTTGCTCCTCCGACGCCAATTGATCGGGGGTTGCGTCGTACCCAAGGGGCGAGCATAGGCTCACGTCCGCCGATGCAACAGAGGCAATTCACGTGAACACGGTGAGTGAAGACGGGAGGTGGTGGCCGGTGTGTGTCACCACGGTGACGAGCGGGCTTCGGCGGGGTTCCGGGCCGGCTGGCGTGTGCTCACCCGTACGCGCCGCGGCGGTGACGACGGGCCGCCGGTATGGGTGGGGAGCATGCCGCTCGTCCGATCCGTCCCGCCGGTCCGCCGGGGTTCACGCCGTGGCTCGTCCCGGCCGGTCGCGCGTCGCGCCGCACGCCGCCGCGGGCTTCCCCCGTCACATCCACACGATCGATAAATCACTCTGCGTGCTCCACGATGGAACGCACGGCGACCGGACGGGGGATCCGGTATGACGGCTGAACGGGTGCGGCGCACCGGACCGGTGGCCGATGCCGGCCGTCCGAGCGCCCGGCTGGCCGCCGCCCTGACTGTCGTACCCCTGCTCCGGCTGGCGGTGGCGCGCTACGCCGTACCGCCGGGGTGTCCGGACCGGACGGCGTGCGACGGCTGCGGCACGCCGATCGGGCTGGACCGGCCGCTGCCGGCGCTCGGCCCCGCGGCCCGGTGCCCGGCCTGCCGGGCCCGGGTCGGCGCAGCGCCCGCGGTGGTGGAGGTGGCGTTGCTGCTCGCGATGGCCGTGCCGGTGTTCGCCGGCGGCGCGCCCGCCGCGCGGCTGGCGCTGGCGTGGTGGCTGGTCTGGGCGGTGCCGATGACGATCGTGGACGCGATGGCGCACCGCCTGCCCGACCGGCTCACCTGGCCGGCCGCCGCCGGCGTGTGGGCGCTGCTCGGGGTGGCCGCGCTGACCGGCCCGGGCGTCGACCCGCTGGTACGCGCCGTCCTGGCCGCCCTGGCGCTCGGCGGCGGCTTCGCCGCGACCACGCTGCTGTTCGGGCGGCGCGGCTTCGGTCTCGGCGACGCCAAGCTGGCGCTCGGCGCGGGCGCGCTGCTCGGCTGGTACGGCTGGCCGGTGCTGGTGGCCGGGCTGGTGCTCGCGCTCCTCCTCGCCGGGTCGGCCGGGGTGGCGCTGCTCGCCGCCCGGCGGGTCCGCTGGTCCGGGCACCTGCCGTTCGGGCCGTTCCTGGTGCTCGGCACCGCCGCCACGCTGGTGCTCGTCACCGTGTGATCGGCCACCCGCAGGTGCGGGCGGGTTCGTCACGGGTATCGGAGTCCCAGCCGCCTCCCAGCCGGGTCTGGTTCGGTGGCGGTCCAGGCTTCGGACTCGGGAGGGCACGTGCCGCACGGCGACGACGGTTGGCGGATCCGGCGCACGAGCGCGGACCTGGACCGGCTGGGCGAGACCGAGTCCGTCTTCGCGCTCGCCAACGGCTGGGTGGGCTGGCGCGGGACGCTCGACGAGGGCGAGCCCTGCGGCATGCCCGGCAGCTACCTCAACGGGTTCCACGAGCAGCACGAGCTGACCTACCCGGAGAGCGGGTACGGGTTCCCGGAACGCAGCGACACCGTGATCAGCGCGCCGAACGCCGCCCTGATCCGGCTCTGGGTGGACGACGAGCCGCTGGACCTGGGCACCGGCACGATCCGGCGGCACCACCAGGAGCTGGACCTGCGCGCCGGGGTGGTCCGCCGGGAGACCGAGTGGGTCTCGCCGGGCGGCCGGGGTGTGCGGATCCGCAGCACCCGCCTGGTCTCGCTGACCCGCCGCCCGGTCGCCGCCGTGGACTGGGCCGTCGAGCCGCTGGACGAGCCGGTCCGGCTGCGGGTCGGCGCCGACCTGCTCGCCAACCAGCGGGTGCCGGAACGCGCCGACGACCCCCGGGCCGCCTCGGTGATCCACGACCCGCTCACCGGCGAGATCCGCCGCGACAACGGCCTCGACGGGGTGCTCGTGCACCGGACCGGGCGCAGCGGCCAGCGGGTCGCCGTCGCCGTCGCGCACCGGGTGGAAGCGCCCGACGGGATCGCCACCGACACCGAGCTGACCGCCGACCGGTTCCGGCTGGCGCTGTCCGGTCCGGTGCGCCCCGGCGAGCGGATCCGGGTCACCCGGTTCGCCGCGTACGAATGCGCCGACGTCGACGGCACCCCGGCCGGCGAGCTGGCCGACCTGGTCGTCGCGGAGGCGGACACGGCCCGGGCCGACGGCTTCGACGCCCTGCTCGCCGAGCAGCGCGCCGCGCTCGACGCGGCGTGGGCCACCGCCGACGTCGAGCTGGACGGCGACCCGGAGCTGCAGCTCGCGGTGCGGTTCTCGGTGTTCCACCTGCTCCAGTCCGGCCGCGCCGACGGCGACCGGACCATCCCGGCGAAGGGGCTGACCGGCAACGGCTACGACGGGCACGTGCTCTGGGACACCGAGGGCTACGTGTTGCCGGTGCTCACGTACCTGGCGCCGGAGCTGGCCCGCTCGGCGCTGCGCTGGCGGCACGCCCACCTGCCCGAGGCCCGCGACCGGGCGGCCGAGCTGCGCCTGACCGGCGCCACCTACCCGTGGCGGACGCTCAGCGGCCGGGAGTGCTCCGGCTACTGGCCGGCCGGCAGCGCGGGCCTGCACGTCAACGCCGACATCGCCGACGCGGTGCTGCGGTACGTGGCGGCCACCGGCGACACCGCGTTCCTCGCCGAGTGCGGCGCCGAGGTGCTGATCGAGACCGCTCGGCTGTGGCACGGCTACGGCCACTTCGACGACGGCGGCGCGTTCCACCTGACCGGCGTCACCGGCCCGGACGAGTACTCCGCGTTGGTCGACGACAACGTGTTCACGAACCTGATGGCCCGGCGCAACCTGCGTGGGGCCGCCGACGCCGCCGAGCACTGTCCCGAGGTGGCCGCGCGGCTCGGCGTCGACGCGGCCGAGGTGGCCGGCTGGCGGGCCGCCGCCGACGCGATGTTCGTCCCGTACGACGGCAAGCGCGGTGTGCACGAGCAGTCGGCCGGTTTCACCGCGCAGCCGGAGTGGGACTTCGCCGGCACCGGCGAGGACGACTATCCGCTGCTGCTGCACTTCCCCTACCAGGAGCTGTACCGCAAACAGGTGGTCAAGCAGGCCGACCTGGTGCTGGCCATGCTGCGCTGCCCGGGGGAGTTCACCGCCGAGGAGAAGACGCGCAACGTCGCCTACTACGAGGCGCGGACCGTCCGGGACTCGTCGCTGTCGGCGTCCGCGCAGGCGATCCTCGCCGCCGAGGTCGGGCACCTCGACCTGGCGTACGACCTGTTCGCCGAGACGGCGTTCCAGGACCTCGCCGACCTGGGCGACAAGACCGCGGACGGGCTGCACCTGGCGTCCCTGGCCGGCGCCTGGCTGGTGGTGGCGCAGGGCTTCGGCGGGCTGCGCGACGACCGGGGCGTGCTCGCGTTCGAGCCGCGCCTGCCCTGGCCGATCACCCGGCTGGCGTTCCACCTGCGCCGGCACGGGCACCGGCTGCGGGTCACGCTCACCGGGCGGGAGGCCCGCTACGAGCTGCCGGACGCCGGGCCGGGCGACGCGGTGGAGCTGTGGCACCACGGCGAACAGCTCCGGGTCACCGGCGACGGGCCGGTCACCCGGCCGATGCCGCCGGTGCCCGATCCCGGCCCCGAGCCGCAGGCCCCGCCCGGCCGCCGTCCGGAACGGCGCGCTCAGGAAGCGGCGGGCGGCGGCGACTGAACCGGCAGGCCGGACATCCGGGCGACGACCTCCTCCAGCGCCCCGAACGCGTACGCCCAGTTGTGGCACTTGAAGCTGCGCAGCCCGGTGATCGGGGTGCGGCAGTCGGCACAGTGGACACCGGGGATCGCGTCCGGCACCTCGGTGTTCACGTACTTGCGCTCGCCGAGGATCACCCGCGCGATCATCGTGTGGTCGTGCACGCCGTGCAGCGCGGACGCGACGATGTCGTACCAGGTGACCCGCCGCCCGCACTTCGGGCAGTCCGGCTCGTCGCCGCTGACCCACAGCGGCGCGCCGATGCTGCGCGCCGGCATGTTCAGCAGCTTCTCCAGCCGCCGCACGTCCGCCTCCGGGGTGGTCCACCGGTGCCGCCCGGGCAGTGACGCGGGCGAGTCGTAGACGGCGCGGAACACCGCCGGTTCGACCTCCACTGTCTCCCGTTCACCTGTCATCGGAACCTCCTCGCGCCGGCGTGTCCCACCGTCGTACCAGGTGGAGACCGGGATCGGCCGCATCGTCGACACGACGGGTCAGCGGTGTGTCGCGCAGAGTGCTAGACATCGAGGCGTGACGGAGGCTGAGAACCGACCGAATGTCGCCCGGATGTACGACTACTACCTCGGCGGCTGCCACAACTTCGCCGCCGACCGGGCCGCCGCCGAGGAGGTCCTGAAGATCTTCCCGGACACCGGCGTCGCCGCGCAGAGCAACCGCGCGTTCCTGCGCCGGGTCGTGCGCTGGGCGGCCGAGCAGGGCGTCCGCCAGTTCCTCGACATCGGCGCGGGCCTGCCCACCCAGGGCAACGTGCACGAGGTGGTCCGCGCGGTACGCCCCGACGCCCGGGTGGTCTACGTCGACCACGACGAGGTCGCCGTCGCGTACGCCCGGCGGTTGCTGCCCACCGACGGCCGCACCGTCGTGCTCCAGGGCGACCTGCGGCGTCCCGGCGAGCTGCTTGCCGACCCGACGCTGCGGGACACCATCGACCTGAGCGAGCCGGTGGCGGTGCTGCTGCTCGCGGTGCTGCACTTCGTGCCGGACGACGACGACCCGTACGCGGCGGTGGCGACGCTGCGCGACGCGACGGTCCCGGGCAGCGTGCTCGCGCTGTCCCACCTCACCCTGGACGGCCTGCCGACGCTGCCCACCGAGCAGGGCACCGCGATCTACCGCCGCAGCAGTTCCCCGCTGGTGCCCCGCACGCGCGACGAGGTGGCCCGCTTCCTCGACGGCTACGAGCTGGTCGAGCCGGGCCTGGTCAGGGTGGCGGACTGGCGGCCCGACGGGGAGCCGCAGGCCGCGGTGTCGCACGGCTACGGCGGGGTCGGCGTCCGCCGCTGAGCGCGGTCAGTCCAGGCCGCCGTGCGCGGCCCAGAGCGCGGCGGCCCGGTCGGCCGCCGCCGCCACGAGCGCGGCCAGCTCCGGCCGGTCCGGCACCCGGAACGACACGTACGCGCCGCGTCCGCCAGCCGTGGGCCGGCCGTACGCCTTCGCGGCGAGACGCCCGTCCGGCAGCAGCCTGATGTTGAGCGTGGTCAGTGTGAACTCCTCGCCGCGCCGGGTGTCGGTCCAGCGCAACTCCTCCGGCACTGTGACGTTGATGGCGAGGGCGCTGACGTCGGGGGAGGCGGCGCTGCTCATCCGGCGATCGTCGCACGATCGCCTGCTCACCGGCGCAGCGTCGTTTCGCGGGTCATGTGGGACAGCTTCTCCGGGTTGCGCACCGCGTAGAGGCCACTGATCCGGCCGTCGTCGAGGCGTACCGCGACCACGGTGTCCAGCTCACCGTCGAGGCGTACCAGCAGCGCCGGGTAGCCGTTCACCTGCACCGGTTCCATCGATGCCACGGCCGCGATCCGGCGCCAGCCGCCCGCGAGCAGGCGGGCCACCTTGCCGCCGCCGGTGACCGGCCGGGCGATCGCCTGCTTGATCCCGCCACCGTCGCCCACCAGCACCGCGTCCGCGGCCAGGACGCGGAGCAGCCCGTCCAGGTCGCCGGTCTCGACCGCCCGCCGGAATGCGTCGAGCGCGTCGCGGGCCTCGGCCGCCGGGACGGTACGCCGGGGGCGGCGCGCGGTGACGTGGGCCCGCGCCCGGTGCGCGATCTGCCGCACGGCGACCGGGGTGCGCTCGACCGTCTCGGCGATCTCGTCGTAGCCGACGTCGAACACCTCCCGCAGCACGAACACGGCCCGCTCGGTCGGTGTGAGCGTCTCCAGCACCAGCAGCATCGCCATCGACACGCTCTCGGCAAGCGTCACGTCGTCCGCGACGTCGGGTGCGGTGAGCAGCGGTTCGGGCAGCCACGAGCCGACGTACGACTCCTTGCGCCGGCCCAGCGTGCGCAGCCGGGACAGCGCCTGCCGGGTGGCGATCCGGACCAGGTAGGCGCGCCGGTCCCGGATCTCGTCGAGGTCGACGCCGGCCCAGCGCAGCCAGGTCTCCTGCACCACGTCCTCCGCGTCGGCGGCCGAGCCGAGCATCTCGTACGCGACGGTGAAGAGCAGGTTCCGGTGCGCGAGGAAGTCCTCGGTGGCCGGGTCCGCCATGACTGACTCCTTCGCCGCTCGGTTGCGTTCCCCACCAGACGCCGCCCGCCGCCGCCGTGTGACACCGGGTCGCTGTGGCGGTCCTCACCCGGCGTCGCCGTCACGCCGGACGCGTCTCCGGCATCTCGTGTTCGTCAGACACTCACCTGAGCAGAGAGGGCGCCACCATGCAGACCCGATTCAACCTGTTCGAGAACCCGGTCTCGGCGACGTTCATGAAGCGCTTCGCCGGCGCGGGCCTGGTGATCCACCAGTCGTCGCTGCCCCGCACCGTCCAGGAGCTGGTGTCGCTGCGGGCCAGCCAGGTCAACGGCTGCGGCTGGTGCATCGACATGCACACCAAGGAGGCGGTGGCCGGCGGCGAGAGCGCGGTCCGGCTGAACCTGGTCGCCGCCTGGCGTGAGTCGACAGTGTTCACCGAGGCCGAGCGCGCGGCGCTGGCGTTCGCCGAGGAGGGCACCCGGCTCGCCGACGCCCACCAGGGCGTGTCCGACGAGACGTGGGAGCAGGTGCGCGAGCACTACGACGACGACCAGATCGCCGCGCTCGTGTGCCTGCTCGGGCTGATCAACGCGGCGAACCGGTTCGCGGTGCTCGTGCACCAGCGCGGCGGCTCGTACGAGCCGGGCATGTTCGCGGCGGCGATGAGCTGAGCGCCGAAGCGGTGGCCCGGCCCGGTACCCCGGGCCGGGCCAGCGGCGGAAAACGGAGCGACACCCGTGATCCACTGTCGCCATACTGCTGGCCATGAAGATTGCGGAGGCCCTTGCGCTGCGGGCGGATGCGGCGCGACGCGTGGAACGGCTGCGTTCCCGCATCACCGCGAGCGCCCGCTACCAGGAGGGCGAGGCGCCCGCCGAGGACGCCTCGGCGCTGCTCGCCGAGGCGGGTGAGGTGCTGGGTGAGCTGGAGACGCTGATCCGGCGGATCAACCGGACCAACGCCGTCACGACGGTGGACGGCGGCACCCTCACCGACGCGTTGGCGCGTCGCGACGTACTGCGTCTGCGGCACGGCGTGGTCACCGCCGCGGCGGACGCCGCCGCCGGTGAAGGCCAGCGCGGCTACCGCCAGCTACGGTCGGAGCTGACGATGATCCCGGCTCTGCCGGTTGCCGAACTGCGCCGGCAGGCCGACGACCTGGCCCGGCAGATCCGCGAGGTGGACACCACGATCCAGCGGACGAACTGGGAGGTCGACCTGCTGGACTGACGATTCGCGGAGCAGGTAGCCGACGTGGAGGCGTGCACGCCCCCGAGAGCCGGCGGGCAATCCGGCTCACTCCTGGCGCGCCGAGGGCAGGCGCAGGGGTTCGACTCCCCGGCACACAACGCATGCCCAGCACAGGACACAGGTGACGGCGCACAGGGCACGGCACACCACCAGGTGCAGATCCACGACGGTGAGGGTGGGACAGGGGACTTCCGCGACTCGTCCCAGGCGTCATCGCAGGTTCCAGAAGAACGACCGGACGTCGTCGGCGAACAGCTCCGGCACCTCCAGCGCGGCGAAGTGACCACCCCGGTCGAACTCGCTCCACTGCCGGATCGTGTACGTCAGCTCGGCGATCGGCCGCACGGATCGGGTGATGTCGTGCGCGAACACGGCGACCCCGAGCGGGGGCGGGCAGGGCGCGGGCGGGCCACCGAACGCGCTCTCCCGCACCAGCCGCGCGGACGAGGCGGCAGTGCCGGTGAACCAGTAGACCGAGACGTCGGTGAGGATGCGATCCACGCTGACGGCCGATCCCGGGTCGGTCCATTCGGTGAACTTCTCCGCGATCCACGCGAGCTGCCCGACGGGTGAGTCGTTGAGCGCGTACGACACGGTCTGCGGCCGGCTGGCGTAGAGCACCTGGTGGGGGTGGCGCTGCGTCTTGAGCCGCATGATCCGGGCGAGCCGGTCGCGGTCCTCGCCGGACAGCGCGGCCTCCCCGGTCCAGCCGGGTGGCGGGGGCGTGGGCAGGTAGTTCAGGTGTACGCCGACGACGTGCTCCGAGTCGATGCCGCCGAGCCGGGTGGAGATGACCGAGCCCCAGTCGCCGCCCTGCGCGCCGTACCGCCGGTAGCCGAGCCGGCGCATCAGCTCGGCCCAGGCGCGGGCGACGCGGTCGACGTCCCAGCCGCGTTCCCGGGTCGGGCCGGAGAACCCGAATCCCGGGATCGACGGTACGACCAGGTGGAACTGTTCGGACAGCGGGCCGAGCACGTCGAGGAACTCCACGACCGAGCCGGGCCAGCCGTGGGTGAGGATCAGCGGCAACGCGTCCGGGTCGGCGGAGCGTACGTGCGTGAAGTGGATGTTCTGCCCGTCGATGGTGGTGGTGAACTGCGGGTACCGGTTCAGCTCGGCCTCGGCCGCCCGCCAGTCGTACGCGGTGCGCCAGTGTTCGGCCAGCTCGCGTACCCGGGCCAGCGGGATGCCGTAGTCCCACCCGGCGTCCGGTAGCTCGTCGGGCCAGCGGGTGCGGTCCAGTCGGTCGGCCAGGTCGTCGAGGTCGGCCTGCGGGATGTGGATGCGGAACGGCTCGATCACTGTCGTACTCCGATCGTTGGTGCCACTAACGTTGGTGCGACGAACGATAGCGCAGATCGTTGGGGACGCCAACGTTTTCGGCTAGGCTGGGCAGGTGGAGAACTCCGAGCTGGACCTCGTACCGACCCGCCTGGCCGGCCTGCCGAGCTGGCTCATCACCCAGACCGCCGTGCGCGCCGGGCGGCTGGTGGGCGACGGGCTCGCCGCGGTCGACGCCCGGGGCTACCACTTCCGGCTGCTCGCCACGCTCGACGAGTTCGGCCCGGCCAGCCAGGCGGCGCTCAGCCGGCGCAGCGGCATCCACGTCAGTGACGTGGTGGCGGCGCTCAACGAACTCGCCGAGCGGGAGTTCGTCACCCGCAGCCCGGACCCGGCCGACCGGCGGCGCAACGTCGTCACCATCACCGCGGCCGGGCGGCGGCAGTTGCGGCGGCTGGAGAAGCGACTCGCCGCCGTGCAGGACGAGCTGCTCGCGCCACTGTCGCCTGATGAGCGCGCGGAGCTGACCCGGCTGCTGGCGCGGGTGCTGGCCCACCACACCCGCCCGCCCGCCTGACGGCTGCTGTCGGCGGCCACCGTCACTACCCGCCCTACCATTATCGTTATCGATAGTGATAACGTCTGTGGCGTGACGATGTCGATGGAGCGGTGGGCGGAGATCGCGCTGCACCCGGTGCGGATCCGCATCCTGCGCGCGGTCGCCGGTGCCCGGGTGACGACGCACGACCTGGTCGAGCTGCTGCCCGACGTCCCGCAGGCCACCCTCTACCGGCACCTGGCGACGCTCGTGAAGACCGGGATGCTCGACGTGGTGCAGGAGCGCAAGGTCCGCGGGGCCGTCGAGCGGGTGTACGCGCTGCCCGCGCACGGCGCGGCGCTGGACCCGGCGGCCCTGGCGACGGCGACGCCGGAGGACCACGCGCGCTACTTCACCGCGTTCGTGTCGAGTCTGCTGTCCGAGTTCTCCCGCTACCTCGCCCGGGAGTCCGTCGACTTCGTCGCCGACGGCGTCGGATACCAGCAGCTCGTCCTGCATTTGACCGACGCCGAGCTGCACGAGTTCGCGGCCGGGCTCAACGCGCTGGTCGGCCCGTTGCTCGCCCGAGGCCCCGGCGACGGACGGATCCCCCGGCTGCTGGCGACCGTCCTGATGCCCGCCGAGCGCCCGGCGACCCCCGGCGACACGCACACGCACACGTCAGCGCACGACTCCGACACGACGAAGGGCGACGACTGATGGCCTCGGTAACGCTTGACCGCGACGTGATCGACATCCGGTTCACCGGATGGGAACGGATGTGGGTCGGGCGGGAGCGGTTCACGCTGCGCCTGTCCGCCGTGCGGTACGCCGCCCCGGTGGACGAGCCGATCCGGCTGGCCCGTGGCGCCCGGCGCGGGTACACGGTGTCCGGCTTCGCCAAGGTC
Source organism: Micromonospora sp. Mcm103 (assembly GCF_024519755.1). Lineage (NCBI taxonomy): Bacteria > Bacillati > Actinomycetota > Actinomycetes > Micromonosporales > Micromonosporaceae > Micromonospora > Micromonospora sp. Mcm103. Next base: position 8,811 of record NZ_JALJRJ010000029.1, on the reverse strand, counting down.
GGCGTCTGGGGCATCTTCGGCGGTCCCCGGCAGCTCGTGGCGGCCCGGCGCGGTCAGCCCGGTCTGCACCTGGTGCTGGACCGCGCGGCGGCCGGCGGGGAGTTCGACGAGGTCGTCGTCTCCGACCCGGCCGCGTCGCACCTGGCCGAGGCGATCGGGCGGGCGACGGGGAGCCGGCCATGACCGGCGACCGACTGGCGATCGAGGCGTCGGGCCTGACCAAGCGCTACGGCGACGTCACCGCCGTACGCGACCTGACGTTCACCGTACGACCCGGCGCGGTCACCGGCTTCCTCGGCCCGAACGGCGCCGGCAAGACCACCACGATGCGCATGCTGACCGGACTGGTGACGCCCACCAGCGGCGCCGCCACTATCGGCGGGCAGCCGTACGGCCGGCTGGCCCAGCCGTCGCGGACCGTCGGCGCGGTGTTCGACGGCAACGCGTTCCACCCCGGCCACACCGCCCGGGACCACCTGGGTGTCTACGCCGCGATGGCCGGCTGCCCGGACAGCCGAGTCGCGGAACTGCTGGATCTGCTGGGCCTCGCGCAGGCCGCCGACCGTCGTACCCGGGAGTTCTCCACCGGTATGCGCCAACGGCTCAGCCTCGCCACGGCGCTGCTCGGCGACCCCCGCGTCCTGCTGCTCGACGAGCCGTCGAACGGCCTGGACCCGGAAGGCATGTCGTGGCTGCGCGGCCTGCTGCGCCGGCTCGCCGACGAGGGCCGAACCGTGCTCGTCTCCAGCCACGTCCTGCACGAGGTCCAGCAGGTGGTGGACGACGTGGTGGTGATCCGGCGCGGTGAACTCGTCGCCGCCGGGCCGTGGTCCCGGCTCACCGGCCCGCCGACGGTGCTCGTCACCTCGCCGGACGCGGAGGCCCTGGCCACCGCGCTGACGGCCGCCGCCGGGTCCGTCGAGGCCGCCGGGTCCGTCGAGGCCGCCGGGCCCGGCCGACTGCGGGTACGCGGACTGGACGCGCCGCGCGTCGCCGACCTCGCCGCCGACCACCGTCTGCGGATCCACGAGCTGGTCACCGAGACCACAAGCCTCGAACAGCTCTTCCTCGACCTGACCACAGACCCGGCGGAGGCCCGATGAACCTGCTCAGAGCGGAACTACGCCGGGTCCTGGCCACCCGCATGTGGACCGGACTGCTGCTCGCCGCCGTCGCGCTCGGCGGCGGCCTGGTCGGACTCATGGCGCTCGTCGGACCGGAGAACTTCGACCCGCCGATGCCCGGCCTGCACACCGAGGAAGGCCTGCGGTCCATCCTCGGCATCCTCGGCTTCACCGCCTTCGTGCCGGCCGCCGCCGGCGCCCTCGCTGCGACGTCGGAATACCGGCACGGCACCGCCGCCGTCACGTTCATGTTCGCGCCGCGCCGAGGGCGGGTGCTCGCCGCCAAACTCGCCACCCACGCGATCGTCGGCCTCGGCTACGGGATCGCCCTGGCCGGGGCAGCCGCGGTGGCGCTGTTCACCGTCGCCGCCGTGCGTGGCGTGTCGCTGGGCCTGCCCGCTCCCACAGTGCTGGCGCTGCTCGCCCGCATCGGCGTCGCGATGGCTGTGTACCTGCTCGTCGGCACCGGCGTGGGTGCGCTGCTCCGCAACCAGGTCGCTGCCGTGTGCGTCGTGGTCGGCTACCTGTACCTCGCCGAGCCCGTACTGATGATGATCCCCGGCGTCAACGCGCTCTACCCGCTCCTGCCCGGCGGAGCCACCGCCGCACTCACCGACTTCACCTACGTCGCCGACGCGATGTCCGCGCAGCTCGGCAGCGACGCCGTCGCGCTCCTGCCACCGGCGGCCGGCGCGCTGCTGCTGACCGGGTACGCGCTCGCCGCCGCCGCGCTCGCCGTGGTCGTCCCGATGCGCCGCGACATCACCTGAGCGTCGCCGCTTCGTCGCCGTCCGGCGTATCAGGGCTGGCGCCGCCCGAAGACGATTCGTAGTCTGGTCATCCGACGTCCGGGGTCGACGGTGGGGGAGGGCCGACACTGCATGGACCCGGTCCTCGCCGGTCTGCCGACCGACCGCGTCGTCGCTCTGCCCGGCGCGGACGCCGACGCGGTCGCCATGATGATCGCCCGCGACCACGCGGAGCTGGCCGCCGTCGTGCACCGCCCGGTCTCGGCCTGCACCATGCCCGCGGACTTCGTGCACGCCGTGCTGGACCGGCTCGAACGGGTCGCCGTCGAGCTGCTGCCGGCCTGGCTGCCCGAGGCCGCGCACGACGTCCGCCCGGACATCTCCGGGCTCGCCGCCGTACGGGCCGCGGCCGCCGCGCGCTCGCGCCGTGACCGCTACCCCGGTTCGTTCCTGTCCGACCTGGCCGTCTTCGCGGTGACCGGGCGGCGGTCCGGCGCCACGACGCTCCCGCTGCGCGCCCGGGCCGCCGCGCTGGCGCGTCTCGTCGCCGACGCGTTCGGCAGACGGAAAGTGGTGCTGCTCGCCGAGCCGGTCCACGGTGACGGCGCGGTGACGGCGGCCGGGGCCGCGTGGCTCGTGCAGCACGGTGGCCCGGCGGTCTGGCTGGCCGGAGCCGGTGCGGCCGGGCTGGACGGGCTTCCGGCTTTCCGCGTCGCACCGCCGGCCGCGCCCGTCGACCAGGCACCGGTGGCGGGCCGGCCGCACCCGGGCAGCGACGCCGAGAAGCGCCTGGAGGCGGCGCTGGCCGCGCAGAGTTGGGCGGCCGGACGGAGATGGAACCAGAACTACCAGTCGCACCGTCTTTCCGCGCCGGTACGCCTGGATCTAGTGTGGCCGGACGAGCGGTGCGTGGTGGAGATCGACGGCCCGGAGCACTGCCGCCCGGTCCGCTTCGAGGCCGACCGGCAACGTGACGTCCAGCTGCAACTGGACGGCTACGCCGTCCTGCGCTTCACCAACGCCCGAGTAATCCACGACGTCGGCACCGTGGTCACGCAGATCGGCACGTATCTGCGGGCACGTCGCCGAGACCTGGCGGAAGGACGGCACCATGGCCGGCGATGACCTGACCGCATCCGAGAGCGCGATCCTCGTCGTGCTCATGGCCGAGGCGCGGGAGGTGCTGAGCACCGAACTCCGCGACCGCTACGGCCTGGTCGTACGCAAGCCGCAGCGCGACAAGCTCACCCGCCTGCACTACGTCGCCAGCCGCAAGAGCGGGCCGACGTACGCCCTGCAACTGGACGACAAGGGCTGGGTACGGATGCAGAGCGACCTCGACTTCACGCTGCGGGGAGCGAGCGCGCTCGGCGCCGCGCTCACCGCGGTGCAGGCGCACCTGCGCGATCGTGTCCTGGCCCGCAGCGGCTGTGCGACGCTCGCCGAACTCTTCGCGCTCACCGACGTGCGCGCGCCCGCCGCCGAGCCGGCCGGGTCGCTGGAGGCGCGTGTCGTCGCCGCGTACCGGGCGCTCGCCGACGAGCCCGGCGCCTGGGTGAGCCTGCGGCGCCTGCGACCGTTCTTCGCCGACGTGCCCCGCGACGACCTGGACGAGGCGCTGCGGCAGCTCAGCCGGTCCGAGGGCGTCACCATCGCGCCGGAGTCGAACCAGAAGACGCTCACCGAGGCGGACACCGCTGCCGCGCTCCGCCTCGGCGGGCAGGAGAACCACCTGCTGGCGATCGGCGTGTGATGAACGAGGCGGAACGGAACGCGTTGGCCGCCCTGCGGTTCGACTGGGCGCCGGTGCCCGACGACGTGTGGCGGCCGTTGCCCTTCCACGTCGACGGCCTGCACGTACCAGTCGTCCGGGACGTCCTCGCCGGGGTGGACGAGGCCGCGGCGAACCCGCACGGCAGCCCGCTCGGCCTGGTCGTCCAGGGTCAGCGCGGCTCCGGCAAGACCCACCTGCTGGGTGTGATCCGCCAGCAGGTGCAGGAGCGCGGCGGCTACTTCTTCCTGGTCGGCCTGCTCGACGCCGGCGGCTTCTGGGACGGCGTGCTCGCCGCGATGCTCGACGGCCTGTCCCGGCCGGTGCCCGGCAGCCGCGAGACGCAGCTCAAACTGCTGCTGCGGCGACTGTCCGCCCTGGTCGGGGCACCCCGGACGGCGCGCCGGGCCGTCATGGGCGACACCGAACTGACAAAGGCGGCGCTCGACGCCTTCCTCGACGGGCTCGGAGACTTCGACAGGCACGCGGCCCGCACCTGCCAGGAGACGGCGCGCGCGCTGGCGCTCAGCGCCTCCGAGGACATCTCCCACCGCGACATCGCGGAGAACTACTTCCTCTCCGGTGAGGAGGTGGCCGCCGGGGAACGCGCGGCCTGGGGCATGCGCCGCATTCCGCGCCCGGCCCAGCAGATCGTTCAGGACCTGTCCTGGCTGCTCGCCCTCACCGGCCCGTCGGTGGTGGCGATCGACCAGATCGACACGCTCATCGCCCAGCTGGCGATCCAGAGCGATCCCGCCCTGGCCGGTGCGGCTGCGATGAGCCCGGAGCAGGCGCTGATGCTGGCCCGGATGGCGGACGGCCTGATGGCGTTACGGCAGACGACCCGGCGCACGCTCACCGTCCTGGCCTGCATTCCGAACTCGTGGACCATCATCAAGTCCACCGCCGCCGACACCGTCGCGGACCGGTTCCGGGAGACGCCGCCGCTGCGCCGCATCGACGACGCCGACGTGGCCCGGGCGATCATCGAGAAGCGGTTCACCCTCCGCTACCAGGAGGCGGGGTTCGTGCCGCCGTACCCGTCGTGGCCGGTGTCCCCGCGCGCCTTCGCCGAGGCCGGTGCGTTCACCCCGCGTCAGCTGCTCATCGAGATCGACAAGCACATCCGCGAATGCCTCGCCGACGACCAGGTGCGGGAGATGACGAGCCTCGGCGAGCCGCCCATCGCGGAACCCCGGGCTCCCCGGCCCGCCCCGGTGACCGCCACCGGCGAGGAGATGGACCGCTACGACGCCCGGTTCGCCGAGCTGCGGGAGGCCGCCGACGTCACCGGCCCGCTGCGTCGCGCATCCGAGGACGCGGCCATGCCGCCACTGCTCGCCGCCGGGCTCACCGCCTGGATCCTGGAGCGGGGCGACGCGGGCGAGGCGTTCAGCGTCGACCCGCCGCCGAGCACCGACCCGCCGCTGCACGCCCGGCTGCGGCTCACGCTCGACGAGCGCACCGAGGACCAGGTGCACTGGTGTTTCCGGGCGATCGGGGACGACCACCACGGCAATGCCGCACTCGCCCGTCTCCGCAAGGCGTCGGTGGCCGCCGCCCTGGACACCGGATCGGGGCGACGGAAGCTGTTCCTGCTGCGCAACCGCGCCTGGTCGACCAGCGCGGCCACCAGCAAGGCGGTGGGGGCGTTCACCGCGGCGGGCGGCCAGACGCTCGGCGTCGACGAGGAGGACCTGCGAGTCCTCTCCGCGCTGCGGGTCATGCTCGCCGAGGCCACCATGGACCTGCAGGGCTGGCTGGCCGAGCGCCGGCCGACCCGGGAGCTGAAGTTCCTCCAGCACGCCCTTGCCGACGTGGACCGCTGGACCACCGACGCCGGACCGCCGCCGGAGCCCGCCGAGCCGTCGCCGGCCGCCGCCGCTGCCACCGGCCCGGCCGATCCCTCGTTCGTCGTCGGGCACGGGTACGACGACGGGGAACCGGTGCCGCTGGCGCTGGAGGCGCTGCGTAAGCACACCACGATCTTCGCCGGGTCCGGCTCCGGCAAGACCGTCCTCATCCGCCGCATCGTCGAGGAGTGCGCGCTGGCAGGCGTATCGGCCATCGTGCTCGACCCCAACAACGACCTCGCCCGCCTCGGCGAGGCATGGCCCGAACCGCCCGCGCAGTGGCGGCCGGGTGACGCGGACCGGGCCCGGGACTACCTCGCGCACACCGACGTCGTCGTCTGGACGCCGCGCCGCAACTCGGGCCGCCCGCTGAGCTTCCAGCCGCTGCCCGACTTCACCGGCGTACGCGACGACCCGGACGAATTCGCCGAGGCCGTCGAGGCGGCAGTCGCGTCGCTCGCGCCACGCGCCATGGTGACCGGCCGGGCCACCCGGGCGCACCTCGGGCTGGCCGTGCTGCGCAAGGCGGTCGAGCACTACGGCCGGCGCGGCGGCTCCCGATTGCAGGGCCTCGTCGACACGCTCGCCGACCTGCCAGACGGGATCATCGACCTGGACGACGCCGACAAGATCGGCCTCAGCCTGGCGCAGACCCTCACCGCCGCCATGGTGAACGACCCGCTGTTCGGCGGCGAGGGCACGCCGATGGATCCCGGCGTGCTCCTCACCCCCGCACCCGGCAAACGGGCCCGCGTCTCCGTGGTCAGCCTGGTGGGCCTGCCGTCCGACGACGTACGGCAGAGCTTCGTCAACCAGCTCCAGATGGCGTTGTTCGCCTGGATCAAGAAGAACCCGACCGGCGACCGCCCGCTGCTCGGGCTGCTCATCATGGACGAGGCGCAGACGTTCGCCCCGTCCGGCGCGATGACCGCGTGCACCCAGAGCACACTGGCGCTGGCCGCCCAGGCCCGCAAGTACGGCCTCGGTCTGATCTTCGCCACCCAGGCGCCGAAGGGCCTGCACAACCGCATCCCCGGCAACGCGGCGACCCAGCTCTACGGCCTGATGAACAGCCCGATCCAGATCGAGGCGGCCCGGGAGATGGCCCGCGCGAAGGGCGGCGACGTGCCGGACATCTCCCGCCTCACCGTCGGCGAGTTCTACCTCGCTGCCGAGGGCGCCGCACCCCGCAAGATCCGCACCCCGCTGTCGCTCACCCACCATCCGCGCAGCCCGCTCACCGTCGAGGAGGTGCTGGACCGGGCGCGCGGCGGTCAGGGGCGCAGCACGTAGCGCCCGCGTACCCCGCCCTCGGTCATCGCCCGGTGCGCGTCCGCGGCCCGGTCCAGCGGCAGGACCGCGTGCACCCGGGCCGGCAGCTCACCGGCCGCGGTGCGGGCGAGCAGGTCGGCGAGGCGTACCCCGTCGGCACGGGTCTCGATCACGCGGACGGTGACGCCGCGCTCGGCGGCCGGCTGTGCGTTGGGCCGCACGCCGACGAACACGCCGCCGTCGCGGACCAGGGCGAGTGCCCGCTCCTGCGATGCGGCGGCGTCGGCGACCGCGTCCCAGCCCGGTTCGGCGGCGGTGGTGAAGTCGGCGCCGAGGCTGCGGACGAACTTCTCGTCCCCGGCCCGCGCCAGGCCGGTCACCCGCCATCCCCGGGCCGAGGCGAGCGCGAGGACGTAGCCGCCGACCGCGCCGGCCGCCCCGGTGACCAGTAGCCGGCCATCGGCGGACGGCTCGCCGAGCAGGTCGACGACCTGCGCCGCGGCGAGGCCGTTGAGCGGCACTGTCGCCGCCGCCACCAGGTCCAGATCATCGGGTACGACGGCGAGGCCGGCCGTGGGCACGACGAGTTGCTCGGCGTACGTGCCGTAGTCGCGGTCGAATCCGACCACCAGACCGGCGACAGGGGTGCCGGCGGTCAGGTCCACGCCCGGGCCGACGGCGTCGACGGTGCCGGCGAAATCCCAGCCCAGGCCGGTGTGGTGCGGCTGGTCGATCAGCCCCAGCGAGTGGAAGAAGCCGCCTGCCACCCCGAGGTCGACGGGGTTGACCGCCGCCGCCGCGACCGCCACCCGGACCTCGCCGGGCCCCGGCTCGCGCTCCGGAACGTCGATGATCTCGATCGCGTCGGGTCCGCCCGGGGTGCGGACGACGGCGGCGCGGAAGGTACGCGTACCCATGATGGTGTCTCCTTGTTCGTGAGGGATGCCCTGCTCCACGATGGAGGGGTAACTTTCTTTCGGGAAGTACGCACTTCGGAGTGCGTTGGGTACCCCCGGGTAGGAGGCGCGGACGATGCCGACGCAGACGGCGGCGGAGAAGCGGGCGCAGGCGCGGGAGGAGTACGACGCGTTCCTCGCGGGCTGCCCGAGTCGGCAGCTCCTGGACCGGATCTCCGACAAGTGGGTGGCGCTGATCCTGGCCGCGCTCGGCCGCGACGGCCCGGACCGCAACGCGGAGCCGCAGGCCATGCGCTACTCCGAGCTGTCCCGCCGCCTGGCCGGGGTCAGCCAGAAGATGCTCACCCAGACGTTGCGCTCGCTGGAACGCGACGGCCTGGTCACGCGCACCGTGACGCCGAGCGTGCCGGTGACTGTCACCTACGAGCTGACCGACCTGGGCCTGTCGCTGCACCGGCTGACGTACGGCATCAAGCTGTGGGCCGAGGCGCACATGGACGAGGTGCACGCCAACCGCGAGCGGTACGACGCCGCGGTCGATCGCTGACCGGCCGCCCCGGGATTCTCCGAAACTTTCGGTCCTGGCCGTGGTTCTCGTCGGGCTTCGCTCTCACGGACATCTGTGGACTCCCGCGCTGATCAGCCGGTCGAGTCCACGTTCGCGTTGACATCGACATTGACCGATCGTGCCGTCGCGGATATCTTCCCAGGGAAGTTACCGGTACATCTTCGAAAAGTTTCAGGGCAGTGACGCGGGGGTGGGCGCACCGCCGGCTCCCACCCGCGTCCAGCCGGGCATCGCCAGCGCATCATCGTCCGATATGCAGAGGAGTGTCATGAAACATCTACCGAGGCGCAGCCACCGCGTGGTGCTGGCCGCCGTCACCAGCGCGCTGGCACTGGCCGGTGCCGCGCTCGTGGTGCCCAGCCTGGCCCAGGCAGCGGCGAGCACGCTCGGCGCCGCCGCGGCACAGTCGGGCCGCTACTTCGGCACCGCCATCGCGGCGAACCGGCTGGGCGACTCCACGTACAGCACCATCGCGGCGCGTGAGTTCAACATGATCACCGCCGAGAACGAGATGAAGCCGGAAGCGCTCCAGCCCAACCGGGGCCAGTTCAACTTCT
>NZ_JALJRJ010000028.1:0-72910 GCF_024519755.1 Micromonospora sp. Mcm103 | reverse complement strand
CAGGGCGTGACGGCGGCCACCTACCGGCCCGCGCGGCCGGTAGCGGTTCCCGCGGACGGCAGTGCGCACCGGGTGACGATCGCGGTGCTGGAGCTGCCGGCCCGGCTGGACCACGTGAGCGTGCCGGTGCGTGCCGCCGAGGCGCACCTGCGGGCCACGGTCCGCAACACGTCGGACCACACGCTGCTGCCCGGCCCGGCGTCGGTCTTCCACGGCGCCGATTTCGTGGCGGCGACGCGGCTGAAGACGTGGGCGCCGGGCGAGGAGACCGAGCTGGCGCTCGGGGTGGACGACCGGCTGCGGGTGGAGCGGAAGCTGTCCCGGCGCACCGAGAGCAAGGCCACGCTCGGGTCGACGCGGCGGCGGGAGGTGGAGTACCGGATCACTGTGGCGAACCACACGCCCCGGCCGGCCACTGTGGAGGTGCGGGATCAGCTGCCGGTGTCCCGCGACGAGGCGGTGGTGGTACGCGAGACCGCGCTGACGCCGCCGCCGGCCGAGCGTACGGAGCTGGGCGAGCTGACGTGGCGGCTGTCGCTGGCGCCGGGTGAGAGCGGCGAGATCGCCCTGGGCTTCCGGGTGGAGCTGGCGAAGGGCGTCGAGCTGACCGGCTGGCGGGAGTGACACGCCGGGGCCGCTTCCGCGACGTGCGGAAGCGGCCCCGGCGGGTGCCTCAGATGCGGCGGCGTCCGTAGAGGCCGGCGAAGACGGCGACACCGATGGCGGCGAAGCCGACCTGGAGCGCCAGCTCGATCCAGTCGATGCCGGGGGTGTCGTCGACGCCGAACGCGCCGGCCACCAGCGTGCCGACGAACGCGGCGACCACACCGATGAGCAGGGTCAGCCAGATCGGGATGTTCTGCTTGCCCGGCACCACCAGGCGCCCGAGCGCACCGATGATGAGACCGATGATGAGCGCGGTGAAGAAGCCCGTGATCTCCACGAGAGGCGTCCCTTCCCTCAAATGTGTTGGCGTCAGCCTGGTTGCCCCGATCAACCAGTCGGCCAAACCCGGGAACCGCTTTCGTCACGGAACTGTCATGACCGCCCCTGATCAGTGGTCCGAGGGCTGCCGGCGGCGCGGCGCGCCGGGCGGCTCCTCCCGCTCGATGCGCAGTTCCCGCTCCAACTCGGCGATCACCATGCGCAGGTCGTCCAGGCGCTGGCTGATCGCGATCCGGTCCACCTCGTCCGGAATCCCGTCCCCGTCGGAGTCGTAGTCGGACGCCAGCCCCTCGGTCATCTCAAGCCGGCGCGCCTCCTCCATCGAGTTGACGATGACGGCGATGAGGATGTTCAGCAGGAGGTTTACCGCGATCATCACGAAGCTGACGTAGTAGAGCAGCGTCCACGGTGACACCTCCAGACCCTGTTCCAGCAGGTCCGGCAGCGTCTCCAGGGACAGCAGCACGAACAGCGTGACAAGCGAGCGGCCGATGTCGCCGTACTGCTCGGGGTAGCGGGTTCCGAAGATCAGCCAGCCGGCCATGCCGTACACGTAGAGCGTGACGGCGGCGAGCGCGAGGAAACCCGCGACGCCTGGGAGGCTGCGCCACAGTGCTGCGACGATGGTCCGCAGGCCGGGTGAGAAGCGCACCAGACGCAGTACCCGGGCGACCCGGATGAACCGCAGTACGGCCGAGTCGCCGTGCAGGCCCGGGACGAATATGGCCGCCGTCACCAGCAGGTCGAAGACGTTCCAGCCGTGCCGGAAGAAGTCCTGCGGGCGGCGGCCGTACGCGAGCACCCGGATGGTGATCTCCACGACGAAGACCGCCCGGAACATCCACTCCGTCCACCGCAGCACCGGCCCGGCCGCGCCGAGGTTCGGGTACGTCTCGATGCCCAGCACCACGCCGTTGGCCATGATGAGCACCACGATGGCCACCTCGAACGGCCGGGACGCGACGATCCGGGCACAGTGGCCGGCCAGCCCGCGCTTTCCGTCACTGGTCCGGCGCCCGCCGCGCGGTGCCGGAACCGTGTCCCCGATCAGCGTTCCGCTCCGGAGGGCCGGAACCGGACGACGCGCGCACGACGGGGGGTAGCCACCCGGACACTTTAGTGGATCAACGAAGGCGTGCGGCTGCGGCCGAGACGCGCACGGCCCGGCTCAGAGCCAGCCGCGGCGTTTGAACAGCAGGTAGAGCGCGCCGCAGACGGCGAGCATCAGGGTGACCGCGAACAGGTAGCCGTACCGCCAGTCCAGCTCCGGCATGTGGGTGAAGTTCATCCCGTAGACGGTGCCGATCAGGGTGGGCGCGAACAGGATGGCCGCCCACGCGGAGACCCGCTTGATCTCCTCGTTCTGCTCGAAGCTGGCAGCGGTCAGGCTGCGCATCTCCTCGTTCTGCGCCTGCGACACCAGTGTGGCGTTGACGGTGAGGATGTTCTGGAGCAGGTGCCGGAACCCGTCCACCCGCTCCACCACCTGGGTCAGGTGGTCGGCCACGTCGCGCAGCCGGCGGCGCAGTTCCTCGTCCGTGCCGTACCTGTCGAAGCCGTGCGTGAGCGCGTCGACCACCTTCAGCAGCGGCCGGGCGGCCCGCTGGAACTGGATCACCTCGCGGCTCAGCTCGTAGATGCGGCGGCTGGCGTTCGGGTCGCCGCCGAACACCTCGGTCTCGATCTCGTCGATGTCGTTCTCCAGCCCGGCCACCACCGGCGCGTAGCCGTCCACCACCCGGTCGAGTACGGCGTAGAGCACTGCTTCCGGGCCGAGCGCGAGCACCTCGGGTTCGGCCTCCAGCCGCCGCCGCACGCCGGCCAGGTCGGGCGTGCCGCCGTGCCGCACGGTGATCACGAAACCGGGGCCGAGGAACAGGTGCAGTTCGGCGAACTCGACCGCGTCCCGGGCGTCCAGGTAGCGGGCGGCGCGCAGCACCACGAACAGGGTGTCGCCGTAGCGTTCCAGCTTGGGACGCTGGTGGGCGTTGATCGCGTCCTCGACGGCCAGGTCGGGAAGCTGGAACTCGGCGGCGACCGAGGCCACCTCCTCCCGGCCCGGCCGGCGCAGCCCGATCCAGGCCATCGCGTCGTCGAGCTGTTGCAGGCAGCGGAACGTGTCGGCGAGGCTCACAGGTGACGCCCGGCGTACGCCGCCGACGTAGACGCCGCTGTCGACCAGCCCGTCGGGTCGCTCCGGCTCGGCCGCGCCCGCATCGATGGCGTGCTCGTCGAGGCGGCGGCCGAACCCCTCCGAGGACCGGTTGTCCGCCATGCCCCTCCCCCGCTGCTCGGCCGGCTCGCCGAATCCCCCGCCGGGGCTCGCGCAAACGTCAGGGGCGGTAGCGGTAGCCCATGCCCGGTTCGGTGATCAGGTGCCGGGGCCGGGCCGGGTCGTCCTCCAGCTTGCGGCGCAACTGGGCCATGTACTGCCGCAGGTAGTTCGTCTCGTGGTGGTACTCCGGTCCCCACACGTCGTGCAGCAACTGGCGCTGGCTGACCAGCTTGCCCGGGTTGCGCAGCAGCTTCTCCAGCATGGCCCACTGGGTGGGGGTGAGCTTGACCTCGACGCCGTCGTCCCGGGTGACGGTCCGGTCGGCCAGGTCGACGGTGTTGCGGCCGATCCGCAGCGCGGGCACGGCGGGCGAGGCGGGGGCGAGCCGCCGGGTCACCGCCCGGATGCGGGCGAGCAGCTCGTCCACGCCGAACGGCTTGGTCACGTAGTCGTCGGCGCCCGCGTCGAGCGCGGACACCTTGTCCTCGCTGCCGGCCCGCCCGGACAGCACGATGATCGGCACGGCGGTCCAGCCGCGCAGGCCCCGGATGACGTCGGTGCCGTCCAGGTCGGGCAGGCCGAGGTCGAGCACCACCAGATCCGGCGGGTGTGCGGCGGCGGCCTTGAGCGCGGCGGCGCCGCTGTCTGCGACCTCGACGTCGTAGCCCCGGGCGCGCAGGTTGATCCGCAGCGCGCGCAGGATCTGCGGCTCGTCGTCGACGACCAGGATGCGGGTCATTCCTGCGGCCCCTCCGGCTGGGTGGCGGCCGGCAGCCGCAGCACCATGGTGAGACCGCCACCGGGCGTGGTCTCCGGGGTGATGCTGCCACCCATCGCCTCGGCGAGTCCCCGGGACAGCGCCAGCCCCAGGCCCACCCCGGTCTGGTTGTCCCGGTCGCCGAGGCGCTGGAACGGCAGGAAGACGTGCTCCCACTGGTCCTCCGGGATGCCCGGCCCGGTGTCGATCACCCGCAGCTCGACCTGTCCGGCGTGCGCGCTGCCGGTGATCGTCGGCGGCCGGCCGGGCGGGCTGTGCCGCAGCGCGTTCGCCACGATGTTGACGAGCACCCGCTCCAGCAGGCCCGGGTCGGCGAGCGCCGCCGGCAGGTCGGCCGGGATGTCCGTGGTCACCTCGGCCGCCGCCGGGCCCAGTTCGTCGAGGGCCAGGGGTACGGCGTCCTCCAGCCCGATCGCGGTGGCGCTCACGCCCAGCGCGCCGGCCTGCAACCGGCTCATGTCGAGCAGGTTCGCCACCAGCCGGCCGAGCCGGTCCAGCGACTCGTCGGCGGTGGCGAGCAGTTCCTCCCGGTCGTCCGCGTCGAACTCGACGTCGTGGCTGCGCAGGCTGCTCACCGCCGCCTTCGCCGACGCCAGCGGCGTACGCAGGTCGTGGCTGACCGCCGCGAGCAGCGCGGTCCGCATCCGGTCGGCGGCGGCCAGCGGACGGGCGGTGGCGGCCTCCTCGGCCAGCCGTTCCTGGCGCAGCGCGACGGCGGCCTGCGCGGCGAACGCCTCGACCACCCGCCGGTCGGCTGCCTCCAGCCGCCGGCCGGCGAGCACCACGCTGAGCCGGTCGTCGACCGGCACCACGGTCTCGCCCGCGCCCGGGCTGCCCGGCGGCCGGTCACCGACGCTCGCCACCACCCGCCAGGCGTCCGCGCCCCGGGCGCGCGCCGGGCGTCCGCCGGCCTCGTCGGTCAGCTCCAGCACGCTCACCGCGCGCAGCCCGAACGTCTCCCGCAGCCGGTCCAGCAGCGCGGGCAGCGGCCGCTCGCCGCGCAGCACGCTGCCCGCGACGGTGGCCAGGGTCTGCGCGTCGGCGGAGGCCCGGGCCGCCTCCCGGGTACGCCGCGCCGCCACGTCGACCACCCAGCTCACCGCGATGGCGACGCCGACGAAAACGCCGAGGGCGAGCAGGTTGTCCGCCTCGGCGATGGTCAGCGTCCGGTACGGCGGGGTGAAGAACCAGTTGAGCAGCAGCGAGCCGCCGAGCGCGGCGACCAGCGCGGGCCACAGTCCGCCGACCAGCGCCACGCCCACGACACCGGCGAGGAACAGCAGGATGTCGTTCGTCAGGGTGAGGTCGGGCAGCGTCCGCAGCACGAGCGTGAGCAGCGGCATGCCGAGCACCGCGAGCGCGTACCCGATCAGCCGCCGGCGTCGCGACAGCGCGGCGGGCACCGACGTGCCCCGGCGCCCGCGGCCCGCCTCGGGGTGGGTGACCAGGTGCACGTCGATCGGGCCGGACAGCGCGGTGGTGGTCACGCCGACGCCCCTGGCGAACACCTGCGCGAACCGGCCCCGGCGGCTCGCGCCGAGCACGAGCTGGGTGGCGTTGACGCCCCGCGCGAAGTCGAGCAGCGACGCCGGGATGTCGGTGCCGAGCACCTGGTGGTACGTGCCGCCGAGGCTCTCCACCAGCACCCGCTGCCGGGCCAGCTGGGCCGGGTCGGCGCCGGCGAGCCCGTCGCTGCGGGCCACGTGCACGGCGAGCAGGTCGGCGCCCTTGCTGCGGGCGGCGATGCGGGCGGCCCGGCGGATCAGCGTCTCGCCCTCCGGGCCGCCGGTCAGCGCGACCACCACCCGTTCCCGCGCCTCCCAGGTGTCGGAGATGCCCTGCTGGGCCCGGTACGCGTCGAGCTGCTCGTCGACCTTGTCGGCCAGCCAGAGCAGCGCCAGTTCGCGCAGCGCGGTGAGGTTGCCGACCCGGAAGTAGTTGCCGAGCGCGGCGTCGATCTTGTCGGGCCGATAGATGTTGCCGTGCGCCATCCGCCGGCGCAGCGCCTCCGGCGTCATGTCCACCAGCTCGACCTGCTCGGCGGCCCGGACCACCTGGTCCGGCACCGTCTCCCGCTGGGTGGTGCCGGTGATCTGCGCGACCACGTCGTTCAGCGACTCCAGGTGCTGCACGTTGACCGTGCTGAGCACGCTGATCCCGGCGTCGAGCAGCTCCTGCACGTCCTGCCAGCGCTTCTCGTGACGGGAGCCGGGCACGTTCGTGTGGGCCAGCTCGTCCACCACGACCACCTCGGGCCGCCGGGCCAGCACCGCGTCCAGGTCCATCTCGGTGAAGTCGACGCCCCGGTACGTCATCGACCGGCGCGGCACCACCTCCAGGTCGCCGATCATCTCGGCGGTGTGCCGGCGGCCGTGCGTCTCGACCAGGCCGATCACCACGTCGGTGCCGCGCTCGGCCCGGCGCTGGGCCTCCTCGAGCACGGCGTACGTCTTCCCGACGCCCGGGGCGGCCCCGAGGTAGATCCGCAGTTCACCCCTGCCCACAGCGTCCATCCTCCCTGACCGGCCGGGAGCGGCCCCGGGTCTTCCCCGGGGCCGCTCCGGTCGCTGTCGCGTCAGCGCGCCGGGAACGCCTCGTCCAGCGCCAGATTGAGTTCAAGCACGTTCACACCGGGCTCGCCCATGAAGCCCAGCGCCCGGCCGGTGGTGTGCTCGGCGACCAGCCGCCGTACCGCCGCCGGGTCCGCGCCGCGCTCCCGCGCCACCCGGGCCACCTGGATCCGGGCGTACGCCGGGGAGATGTGCGGGTCGAGGCCGCTGCCACTTGCGGTGACCGCGTCGGCCGGCACGGCCGGGCGGGCGGGAGCGTCCCCGCGTACCGGGGTGACGATGCCACCCTCGGCCACGTAGTCGTGGCCGGGCTGGGCCGCCTCCACCGGCACGCCCTGCCAGGTGGCGACGAACGGCGTCGCGGGCGCGGCCTGGTTGACGCTCACCACGCGGGTGATCCGGCCGGTGAGGCCGTCGGCGCGGAACACGGCCAGCACCGCGCCCACCCCGTCCGGGGTGCAGTACGGGCGCCGCCCGTCCACGCCGTCCAGTTCGCCGACCGCCTTGCTGCGCGCGCAGACCTGGGTGAGCAGGCTCTGCGCCGAGGTCTCCTCGTCGCCGGTGAGCGTGTCCACCACGCTCTCCGGGCCCAGGTTGCCCGCCGCGGTGGCGGTCGGGTCGTAGCCGTCCCCGGCGGCCGACGGGCGGGACTGGAAGTAGCGCGGGATCGGGTTGCCGTCCGCGTCGGTGAACGACTGGCCGATCAGCGAGCTGCCGACGGTCCGGCCGCCGACGGTGAGCAGTGAGCCGTCCGCCCTGCCGTCGAGGCCGGGGAGCCGGCCGACGGCGACCAGGGCGAGCGGGTAGACCAGGCCGAGCAGCACGGTGAAGACGAGCACCGCGCGCAGGGCGGCCAGGTGCTGGGAGAGCCAACTGGGAAGGCGCATCACGAGATCCCCGGGACGAACTGGACGAGCAGGTCGATGAGCTTGATGCCGACGAACGGCACCACGATGCCGCCGAGGCCGTAGAGCCACAGGTTGCGGCGCAGCAGCGTCGAGGCGCTGGCCGGGCGGTAGCGCACGCCGCGCAGGGCCAGCGGGATCAACGCCACGATGACAATCGCGTTGAAGACGACGGCGGAGAGGATCGCCGACTCAGGGCTGTCCAGGCGCATGATGTTGAGCCGGTCCAGCGACGGGTAGATGCCGGCGAACATGGCCGGGATGATCGCGAAGTACTTCGCGATGTCGTTGGCGATGCTGAACGTGGTCAGCGCACCCCGGGTGATCAGCAACTGCTTGCCGATCTCCACGATCTCGATCAGCTTGGTCGGGTCGGAGTCGAGGTCGACCATGTTGCCGGCCTCCTTCGCGGCCGACGTGCCGGTGTTCATGGCGACGCCGACGTCCGCCTGGGCCAGCGCGGGCGCGTCGTTCGTGCCGTCGCCGGTCATGGCGACGAGCCGGCCGCCCTCCTGCTCCTTCTTGATCAGCGCGAGCTTGTCCTCCGGCGTGGCCTCGGCGAGGAAGTCGTCCACGCCCGCCTCGTCGGCGATCGCCTTCGCGGTACGCGGGTTGTCGCCGGTGATCATCACGGTCCGGATGCCCATCCGGCGCATCTCGTCGAAGCGCTCCCGCATGCCGGCCTTCACCACGTCCTTGAGGTGGATGACGCCGAGCGCCCGGGCCGGTTCGCCGGCCACGTGCTCGGCCACCACGAGCGGCGTGCCGCCGGTGCCGCTGATCGCGTCGACCAGTTCACCCACCTGTTCGGTCGGGTGACCGCCGTTGTCGCGTACCCACTTCATCACCGCGGCGGCCGCACCCTTGCGGACGTGCCGGACGCCCCCGTCGGCGTCGAGGTCGACGCCGCTCATCCGGGTCTGCGCGGTGAACGGCACGAACGTGGCGTGCGGGATGAGGCCGGGCTCGCGCTCGCGCAGCCCGTACTCGTTCTTCGCGAGCACCACCACCGAGCGGCCCTCGGGGGTCTCGTCGGCCAGGCTGGACAGCTGCGCCGCGTCGGCGAGTGTGGCCGCGTCCACGCCGGTCACCGGCAGGAACTCGGCGGCCTGCCGGTTGCCGAGCGTGATCGTGCCGGTCTTGTCCAGCAGCAGCGTGTTGACGTCGCCCGCCGCCTCGACCGCCCGGCCGCTCATCGCCAGTACGTTGCGCTGCACGAGCCGGTCCATGCCGGCGATGCCGATCGCGGACAGCAGCGCGCCGATGGTGGTCGGGATGAGACAGACCAGAAGCGACACGAGCACGACGCCGGTGACGCCGGAGTCGGTGATCGCCGCGGTGTCCGGCGCGGCGGCCTGGTAGCCCTTCGCGAAGATCGCCATGGGCTGGAGCGTGACGACGGCGAGCAGGAAGATGATCGTCAGCGCGGCCAGCAGGATGTTCAGTGCGATCTCGTTCGGCGTCTTCTGCCGGTTGGCGCCCTCGACCAGCGCGATCATCCGGTCGATGAAGCTCTCGCCGGGCTTCTGGGTGATCCGGACGACGATCCGGTCGGAGAGGACCCGGGTGCCGCCGGTGACCGCGCTGCGGTCGCCGCCGGACTCCCGGATCACCGGGGCGGACTCGCCGGTGATCGCCGACTCGTCGACGCTGGCGATGCCCTCCACCACGTCGCCGTCGCCGGGGATGACCTGCCCGGCCTCGACCAGGACGACGTCGCCCTGTCGCAGTTGCGGCGCGGGCACCGCCTCGTCCCGGTACGCGTTCGCGGCGGCACCGGGCGTCCAGCCGACCAGGCGGGTGGCGATGGTGTCCTGCTTGGCCCGGCGCAGCGTGTCGGCCTGCGCCTTGCCGCGCCCTTCGGCGACCGCCTCGGCGAGGTTCGCGAAGATCACGGTGAGCCAGAGCCAGACGGTGATCGCGACCGCGAAGACGGACGGGTCGGCCACCGCGAGCACTGTGGTGAACAGCGCGCCGATCTCCACGATCAGCATCACCGGGTTGCGCCACAGGGTGCGCGGATCGAGCTTGCGCAGCGCGTCCGGCAGCGACCGGAGCAACTGGCGAGGGTCGAGCAGTCCGCCGCCGACCCGGCGGTCCGGCGTGCCGGGAGCCGCGGTGTCGCCGATGACCGGCGCGTCGGCGGTCTGCACAGGTGCTGTCATGTCCTTGTCTCTCATGGTGGTCACAGCCCTTCGGCCAGCGGGCCGAGCGCGAGTGCGGGAAGGAAGGTGAGCGCGACGAGGACCACTGTGACGCCGACGACCATGCCGACGAACAACGGCCGGTGGGTCGGCAGGGTGCCCTCGGAGGCGGGTGTGGGTTGCTGGCGGGCCAGCGAGCCGGCCAGCGCGAGCACGAAGATGATCGGCAGGAACCGGCCGAGCAGCATGCAGAGCCCGAGCGCGGTGTTCCACCACTGCGTGTTCACGGTGATGCCGGCGAACGCGGAGCCGTTGTTGTTGCTGGCCGAGGTGAACGCGTAGAGCACCTCGGAGAGCCCGTGCGGCCCGACGTTCAGCGCCGTCGAGGCGTTGCCGGTGGCGAACGCGGCGGCGGTGCCGGTGAGCACCAGCGCCGGGGTGATCAGGAAGTACATCGAGGCGAACTTGATCTCACGCGAGCCGATCTTCTTGCCCAGGTACTCCGGGGTGCGCCCGACCATCAGCCCGGCCACGAACACCGTGATCACCGCGAGGATCAGCAGCCCGTACAGGCCGGCGCCGACGCCGCCGGGCGCGACCTCGCCGAGCATCATGTTGCCCAGCGTCATCATGCCGCCCAGCGCGGTGTACGAGTCGTGGAACGAGTTGACGGCGCCGGTCGAGGTGAGCGTGGTGGCCGCCGCGAACGTGGCCGAGTTCGACACGTCGAAGCGCACCTCCTTGCCCTCCAGCGCCGCGCCGACCGCCTGCGGCACCGTGCCGTCCCCGGTCAGCTCGAAGACGTTGGTGAGGGTGATGCTGGCGAGCGCCAGGATCGCCATGACCGCGACGATCGCGTAGCCCTGCCGCTTCTGCCCCACCATCCGGCCGAAGACCCGGGGCAGGCTGAACGGGATCACCAGGATCAGGAAGATCTCCAGCCAGTTCGTCCACGCGGTCGGGTTCTCGAACGGGTGGGCGCTGTTGACGTTGTAGAAGCCGCCGCCGTTGGTGCCCAGCTCCTTGATGACCTCCTGGCTCGCCACCGGCCCGCCGGTGACGGTCTGGGTGCCGCCGGTCAGCGTGGTCACGTCGGTGCCGCCGGACAGGTTCTGCACCACGCCGCCGAGCATCAGCGCGAGCGCGCCGAGCACCGCGATCGGCAGCAGGATCCGCAGCGTGACCCGGGTCAGGTCGACCCAGAAGTTGCCCAGCTCGCCGGTGCGGCTGCGGGCGAAGCCCCGGACCAGCGCCACCGCCACGGCGATGCCGACAGCGGCCGAGACGAAGTTCTGCACCGCCAGGCCGGCCATCTGCACCAGGTGGCCCATCGTCGACTCACCCGAGTACCACTGCCAGTTCGTGTTGGTCACGAACGACACAGCGGTGTTCCAGGCGCCGTGCGGCACCACCGGGTCGAATCCCAGCGAGAGCCACAGGTGGTTCTGCAGGCGCTGGAACGCGTACAGGAACAGCAGGGAGACGGCCGAGAAGGCCAGCACCGAGCGGGCGTACACGCCCCAGGTCTGCTCGGCGGCAGGGTCGACCCCGACCAGGCGGTAGATCCCCCGCTCGACCCGGGACGACCGGGTTCCGGCGACCACGCGGTGCATGTAGTCGCCGAACGGCCGGTGCACGGCGACCAGCGCCGCCACCAGCGACAGGACGAAGAGCACGCCGGCTGTCGTCATGCTCATCAGAAGCGCTCCGGGAACAGCAGGGCGGCGACCAGGAACACGCCCAGGCCGATCGCCAGCACCAGGCCGACGGCGTTGACGGCGTTCACAGCTTCTCCACGCCCCTCACCACGAGGGCGAGAGCCGCGAACAGCCCCACCGTCAGCAACACGAACAGCACGTCAGACACGGCTGACCTCTCCTAGCGGAAGATGTCCTCGCGACCGCCTCCCGGCCGCGCCGGGCAATCACAGCGCCGTATCCGCCGGACGGACAGGGGTCTTGACGCGACCATCACGCGCGGCCGCGGTTTCTTGACGCGCTTTTCACGCCGCCTCCGCGGCCCGTGATCCGGGTCACCGGATCGGCCTCGGCGCCGATCGACCGGAGGTACCGGTAGCCGGCGCCGAGCACCGCGGCGAACCCGATCGGCACGGCCTGGGACCAGGCGTCACCCGGGCCGGTCAGCTCGCCGTAGCGGTGCGCGAGGAACCCGACGAAGACCGCCGCACCCAACGCGGCCACCACCGCGACCGCGCGCAGGTCGGCCACCACAGCGGCGTACGCCCCGACGACGCCCGCCATCACCAGGACCCGCCCGGGCCGCTCGTCAGACCCGAACACCCCCGCCGCCACCAGCGCCGCGCCGACCACCACGACGGCGCCGGCGGCCACCCGGAATCCGGTGCACCCGTCCGCCCGATCTCGTCCCATGTCCGCCTCCCGCGTCGGTACGTCCTCCGCGGGCCATACCAGCCGGGCCGGGTGCGTACGGTCGACGGCTTTGACGGATCCGGTACGGGCGGGCCGGGGCTTTTAACGCCGCCTTCACGGGCCGCACGGCGCGGGGGCCGTGACGGGCCGGTCCGCCGCCTACGCTGGCCCGGTGACCACCGAACTGACCCTGCTGTCGGACGTGGTCTGCCGAGGTGTGCCGGTGGGCGGCGCCCGGCTGCGCGGGCTGCTGGCCCTCCTGGCCGGCCGGCTCGGGCCCGGCTGCGGCACCGGTGCGCTCGTCGACGCGCTCTGGCCGGACGATCCGCCCCGGCATCCGGTGAAGGCGTTGCAGATCCTGGTCTCCCGGGCCCGCGCCGAGCTGGGCGCCGACCTGATCGTCCGGACCGCCACCGGTTACCGGCTGGCGCTCACCGATGCGCAGGTGGACGTGGCGGCGGTGCTGCGGCACGCCGCGGCGGCGGCACGGCACGCCCGGGCGGGTGCGCACGCGCCCGCACTCGCCGAGGCGGAGGCCGGGCTGGCGTACTGGGCCGGTCCGCCCGGCGACGACCCGGGTGAGGGCGATCCGCTCGCCGCGTTGCGCGCGGACCGGGCCGCCACGTACCGCGAACTGTCCCGGGCGCGGGCGCTCGCGTTGTCCCGGCTCGGACGGCCCGCGGAGGCGCTGGCCGGGCTCGCCGCGCCGGCCGCCGCAAGCCGGCACGACGAGGAGGTGCTGGCCGAACTGCTCCGGTGCGAGGCAGCGGTGACGAGCCGGTCGGCGGCGCTGACCCGGTACGAGGACTACCGCCGCTCGCTCCGCGACGAGCTGGGCGCCGAGCCGGGAGCGGCGCTGCGCGAGCTGCACCGGGAACTGCTCGACGGGGAGAGCCGGGTGGCCCGGCCCGGCATCCCGTACGAGCCGAACCCACTGCTGGGCCGCGACGGCGACCTGGCGTCGGTGGAGTCCCTGCTGGCCGGCTCCCGGGTGGTCTCCGTCGTCGGTCCGGGCGGGCTGGGCAAGACCCGGCTCGCGTACGCGGTGGCGCGGCGCGCGCCGCAGCGCAGCGTACGCCTGGTGGCGCTCGGCGCGGTCACCGCCGACGGCGACGTGCCCGAGGCCCTCGCGGCGGCGCTGGGGGTCGGCGAGCCGGTCGCCGGGCCGGTCGGCGCACTGCCGGTGCCCGCCGAGCCGGTCGCCGCGATCGTGGCGGCGCTCGGACCGGGGCCGGTGCTGCTGGTGCTGGACAACTGCGAGCAGGTGGTCCGGGGCGTCGCCGAGCTGGTGGCGGCGCTGCTGGCGGCGACCCGGGAGCTGCGGGTGCTGACCACCAGCCGCACCCCGCTGGGGTTGACCTCGGAGGCGGTGCACGCGCTGCCCGAACTGCCGCTGGACACGGCGGTGCAGCTGTTCACGCAGCGGGCCCGCGCCGCCCGGCCGGGCGTGGTGCTGCCCGCCGACCAGGTGGCCGAGGTGTGCCGGCACCTGGACGGGATGCCGCTGGCGATCGAGCTGGCCGCCGCCCGGGTGCGGGCGATGAGCGTGCCGGAGCTGGCCCGCCGCCTCGACGACCGGTTCGGGCTGCTGCGTGGCGGCCCCCGGGACGCGCCACCACGCCACCACACGTTGCACGCGGTGGTCGACTGGAGCTGGAACCTGCTGCGGCCGGAGGGGCGGGCGGCGTTGCGGGCGCTGTCCGTCTTCCCCGGCGGGTTCAGCGCGGCGGCGGCGGACCGGGTGCTCGGCGAGGACGCGCTGCCGGTGCTGGAACACCTGGTCGACCAGTCACTGCTGCGGGTGGAGGAGACGCCGGACGCGATCCGGTTCCGGATGCTGGAGACGGTGCGGGAGTTCGGCGCCGCCCGCCGCGCCGAGGCCGGCGAGGACGAGCGGGTGCTGGCGGCGTACCTCGCCTGGGCCCGCGAGTTCGGCCTCGGGCACCACGAGGCGCTGCTCGGCGCCGAACCGTTCACCACCGTCGCGACGGTCCGCGCCGAGCAGGACAACCTGGTCGCCGCGCTGCGCCTGGCAGTGGCCCGGTCCGACGCACCGACAGTCGCGGGTGTCGCCGCCGCGCTGGCCGCCGTGTGGACGCTCGACACCAGCTACACCCGGATGCTCGCGCTGGTCGCCGACACCGACTTCCTGCTGTCCCACTACCGTCCGGCGCCGGAGTTCGTGTCGCCGGTCCGTACCGTCGCCGTGCTCGGCGTGGCGCACAACCTGATGATCGCCGGGCGCCGCTCGACCCGCTCGCTGGTCGTACTGCGCCGCCTGCCGCCGCCCCCGCCGGACACGGTCGCCGGTGCGATGGCGGTGGTGCTGGGCGCGCTCCCCGAGATCGGCGCCGAACCGGCCGTGCTCACCGCGCTGCGCGCGCACCGCGAACCGCTTGTCGCCGCGATGGCGAACGCCCTGGCCAGCTATCTGCTGGAGCAGGCCGGGCGGCCTGACGACGCGCTCGACGCGGCCCGGCGGATGCTCGACGCGCTGGCGCACCGGCCGCTGCGGTGGCTCCTGGTGCTCGCCCACTCCCGGGTCGGCGAACTCTGCATGCAGGCCGAACGCTCGGCGGAGGCCCGGGACAACCTGACCGCCGCGCTGGACCTGCTGGCCGACTCCGGCCCGTGGTGGGACCGCCTCCAGATCCGCTGGAGCCTGGTGCTGGTCAACCTGGCGCTGGGCGAGGTCGACGAGGCGGAACGCTGGCTGCGGCTGGCCACCACCGACGCCTGCGACAGCCGGTACGACGCCGCGCCGGTGCCGGACGACCAGTACGGCATGCGGGCGTACGAGCGCGGCATCAGGGCCGAGTTCGCGCTGGCCCGGGGCGATGTCGAGGCCGGCCTGGCCGGCTGGCGGGAGGCGCTGGACGGGTTGCGGCAACCGTCGAATCCGCTCGTCTGGTCCGGCCCGCCCGGCGACGCGCCGTGGCATCTGGAGATCCGGGCGGCCGCCCTGGCCGCGCACGCCCGGCACGGCCGGCTGGACCTGGTGCCGGGGCTCGCCGACGCGTTGCGCCGCCGGAGCGTGACCCTGCTGGCCGACCCGATCACCGACCCGCCCGGTTTTCTCGTGCAGCTGCCGATCCACGGGTCGCTGCTGCTCGCCCTCGCCCTGGTCGAACTGGACCGGTCGGGTGGCACCGGCGACAAGGCCGCCGGCGCCCGGCTGGTCGCGCTCGCCGAACGCTTCGGCTACCTGCGCAACTTCCAGCCCACCATGTCCTCGGCGGCAGCCCGCCAGGCGGCGCTCGACGCGGACGCGGCGGCGTACGACGCGGCCCGCGCGTCGTACGCCGCCCTCGACCACGACGAGTTGCGGCTCGCCGCCGTGGCGGAACTCAGCGGGACGGATCCCGGTCGTACAGCCGGCGCGCCCACAGGTAGCCGAGCAGGCTGATCCCGGCACACCAGGCCATCGCGGCGAGAGCGTCACCGCCGTCGACCGGACCGGCCAGGAGCAGCCCGCGCAGCGTCTCCATGATCGGGGTGAACGGCTGGTGCTCGGCGAACCAGGCGAGCCACCCGGGCATCGAGTCGGTCGGCACGAACCCGCTGCCCAGGAACGGCAGCAGCATCAGCGGCATGGGCAGGTTGCTGGCGCTCTCCACGCTCTTGGGCACCATGCCCAGCGCGACCGACAGCCAGGTGATCGCGAACGCGGTGAGGGTGAGCAGCCCGGCGGCGGCGAGCCACTGCGCCGGGCCGGCGTCCGGCCGGAAGCCGACCAGCAGCGCCACCCCGACCACCACCGCCAGCCCGAGCAGCGTCTGCGCCACCGCGCCGACGACGTGGCCGGTGAGCACCGCCGCGCGGGCGATGGACATGGTGCGGAACCGGGCCACGATGCCCTCGGTCATGTCCATGGCCACGGCGATCGCGGTGCCCTGTGCCGCACCGGCCATGGCGAGCAGCAGGATGCCGGGGGTCACGTAGTCGGCATACGCGGACCGGCCCCCGGCCACACCGCCGAGTCCGTTGCCGAGCGTGCCGCCGAAGACGTAGACGAACAGCAGCAGGAAGATCACCGGCAGGGCGATCACCATGACGGTCAACGACGGGTAGCGCACCGCGTGCTTGAGGTTGCGGCGCAGCATGGTCGCCGAGTCGCCGACGGTGTGGGCGAGCGTGCTCATGCGGTCACCTTCTCCTCGGTGGGGTGGCCGGTGAGGGCCAGGAAGACGTCGTCCAGGTCGGGGGTGTGCAGGCTCAGCGAATCGACAGCGACACCGGCCGCGTCGAGCCGGTCGAGCAGCGCCCGTACCCCGGTGACGCTTCCGTCGCCCGGTACCCGCAGGGTGAGGTCGTCGTCGTGCCGGGTGGCCGCCGGGAACAGCCCGGCCGCCGCTGCGAGTTGCGCCGCGTCGGTGAAGTGCAGGCGTACGTGGCCGCCGGGCACCAGCCGCTTCAGCTCGGCCGGGCTGCCCTCGGCGACCAGGCGGCCGCCGTCGAGCAGCGCGACCCGGTCGGCCAGGTGGTCGGCCTCCTCCAGGTACTGGGTGGTGAGGAAGACGGTGGCGCCCTCGGCCACCAGTTCACGGACGATCTGCCACATGGCCCGCCGGCTGCGCGGGTCCAGGCCGGCCGTCGGCTCGTCCAGGAAGATCAGCCGGGGCCGGCCGACGAGCGTCATCGCCAGGTCCAGCCGGCGTTTCATCCCGCCCGAGTACGCCGCCACCGGCTTGCCCGCCGCCTCCGTCAGGTCGAAGCGGGCCAGCAGGTCGTCCACCACCCGCCGTCCCTCGACCCGGCCGAGGTGCCGCAGGTCGGTCATCAGCCGCAGGTTCTCCGCGCCGGTGAGCAGCGCGTCGACGGCGGAGAACTGGCCGGTCACGCCGATCGCGGCGCGTACCCGGTCCGGTTCGGCGGTCAGGTCGTGGCCGGCGACCCGGACGGTGCCGGCGTCGGGGCGGATCAGTGTGGAGAGGATCTGCACGGTGGTGGTCTTGCCGGCGCCGTTCGGGCCGAGCAGGGCGAAGACAGTGGCCTCGGGTACGCGCAGGTCGACACCGTCGAGCACCACCTGTCTCCGGTACGCCTTGCGCAGCCCGGACACCTCGACCATCGCGCCGGGAGAGTTCGTCGTCGTCATGCCCGCAACCGTGACGGCAGGCGGGATCAGCGCGGTTTCACGACGGTTTCACGCCGCCGAATCACCCGTCGATCGCTCGGTGCAGGGACCTCGTGACTGAGCGTGAGGTCAGCGCGGCATCTCGCGCCAGCCGGAGCCGCTCGCGCGCCACGCCCCGGCCAGGATCGTCGCTGAGCCACGACTCGGGCACTGCTGAATCCGGGACCGGCCGCTCGCCCCGCCGATCTGCGCCTGGACCTGCCACTGGCTTCCGTCGGTGCGGATGTAGACGTCGCGCCGTCCGCGAGGGTTGCTGACGCCGTTCCACCAGTGTTCCTCGACCACCATGCGGTGACCGTACCCCAGGAGACCCGGACGGGCCCAGACCGGAATTCCGTTGCTCCGCGTGACCGGGTGGGCGCACCCTCCACGAATGACCTCACCGGACCTTCCCCGCCAGTTCACCATTCGCGAAGGCGAGCTGCGCATCCTCAACCCGTTCGACGACGTCAAGCTGGCCACGCTGGGCCGGGCGATCCGGCTGCGGCCCGGCGACGAGATGCTCGACCTGTGCAGCGGAAAGGGCGAACTGCTCTGCACCTGGGCCCGCGACCACGGGATCACCGGCACCGGGGTCGACATCAGCACCGTCTTCACCGCCGCCGCCCAGGAGCGCGCCGCCGGACTCGGTGTAGCTGACCGGGTACGGTTCGTGCACGGCGACGCCGCGGCGTACACCCCGGAGCGGCCGGTCGACGTGGCCGCCTGCGTCGGCGCGACCTGGATCGGCGGCGGGGTGCCCGGGACGCTGGACCTGCTCGGCCGGGCGTTGCGGCCGGGTGGCATGGCGCTCGTCGGCGAGCCCTACTGGCGGCGTGACCCGCCGGACGACGAGGCGGTCACCGGCTCGCACGCCCGGTCCCGCGACGAGTTCCGCGACCTGCCCGGCCTGGTCGAGTCGTTCGGCGAGTACGGCTGGGACCTGGTCGAGATGGTCCTCGCCGACCAGGACAGCTGGGACCGGTACGCCGCCGCGCACTGGCTGAACCTGCGCCGCTGGCTGGACGCCAACCCGGACGACGAACTGGCCCCGGAGCTGCGGCGGGAGCTGACCGAGGACCCGGTGCGGTACGTCCGTTTCGAGCGCGAGTACCTGGGGTGGGGCGTGTTCGCGCTGCTGCGGCGCTGACCTGCTTAACGAACGGCTACGCAGGGTAAAGCCAGATCATGGGACAGTTGCGCACCTCGCCTCCGCCGCCACAGGCCACCGAGCTGGAGCAGTGGGTGCTTGACAGTCCCGAGGATCTTCGTGGGCTGCGCGCCTCGCTCCGTGACGCGCTGAACCGGCACGGCCTGGTGCAGGGCGAGGATCTGGACGAGGTGCCGCACCTGGTCGTGCTGGTCGCCACCGAGCTGGCGAGCAACGCGCTGCGGCACGGCCGCCCGCCCACCATCGTCACGCTGCTCACCACCGACGACCGGTTCCTGCTCGACGTGGCCGACCACGACGTCAGTTCGGTGCCGGAGCTGACCGACATCAGTCCGACGGACTCGGGCGGGCGGGGTCTGTTCCTGGCCCAGTCGGTCTCGCTCGACGTGGGCTGGTACGCCACCGGGAAGACCAAGAACATCTGGGCCTCGTTCTCCCGGTGAAGGGCCGGGGCGGCCGCCGGGCGAGGGCTCAGCGGTCCCCGGCCGGGATCGGGTCGTCGTACTGGCCGGGCGGTCCGGACAGCGGCTCGCCGCCCACGATCGGCCACGGGTTCGGCGTGCAGCCGTGCAGGCCGAGCGTCTGCTGCACCATCACCGGCGCCGGACCGCCGGCCCGGGGGCAGCGCTCGTGGCCGCGGCCCAGCCGATGGCCGACCTCGTGGTTGAGCAGGTACTGCCGGTAGCGGGAGAGATCGGTCACGTGCGGCACCCCGTACACCCAGCGGGCCACGTTGATCACCACCTGGTCGCCGTTGCGGCAGGACGTGTACCTGTCGCTCGGGTCGCCGCACAGCCGCCCCCGGGTGACAGGCGTGGTGAGCAGCACTGTGAAGTCGGCGCGGTCGTCGCGGCCCACCCGTTGCAGCCGCCACCGGCCGTCGCCGGTCCAGCCCCGCCGGTCGGCGAGGGTGGCGGCGACGTCCCGGGCGAACCGCTCCACGTCCACGTTGCGGATGCCGTCCTCGACCGCGACCCGGTAGCGCAGCAGCTCACCGGAGCGGCCGGCGACCGCGCCGACCGTGTCGGCGGTGCGGAACGTGCCGTCACCCCGGGCCGGGTAGCCGATGCCGGGGGCCACCCGGCCGGCCGCCGGGACCGGCGCCGGCGCGGCCGTCGGCGTGGGACGCGCGTCCGGCGCGGGCGCGCCCGGTGCCGCCGCCTGCACGGTCCGCCGCACCTCGATGCGGTCCAGCAGGTCCGGGTGCCGGGCGGCGTACCCGCCGGCGGCGAGCACGGCCCCGACCAGGACCACCGCCAGGACCCGTGGTGATCTCGACCTCCGTCGTCGCCGGTGCAGCCCCCGGTCGTGCCCGCCCACGTGATCTCCGTCCGTCGCGCCGCCCCGCTCCGGGCAGGAGTACGGACGCCGGGCCCGGACGGTTGAACCGGCGGGCCGGGTACCGTCGGTACCGGGGTGGACGACCTGCCGCCTGTCGGAGTTCAGGGAGAGTCACCCGTGTCACCAGCCGAGCGACTGCTCGACGCCGCCGTCGCGACCGCGCGCGCCACCGACGTACGCGCTGCCGAGCGGGCCCTCGACGGGCTCGTGGTGGCCGACGGCGCGGCGGTGGACGCGGCGCTGCTCGCCCGGCTCACGCGGGACGTGGGCCGGCTCTGGCCGCGTGGCTGGCAGCCCGCCGACCTTGATCGACTAGCCGTCCGGCGGCTCACCCCGCGCGGCGCCCGGCTGCTGCGCGACGCGATGGCCGCGCAGCGGCGCACGCTGCCCGCGCCGGTCCCGGCCTGGTTCGACGAGCAGCTCGCCGAGACCGGCGCCCGCTGGGACGACGACGCGGGCTGGCTGGATCGGCGCGCCGACGGGGACCGGATCACCGCGCTGCGGGACGCGGTGGACGCGATCGTCCTGGTGGCGGGGTTGCCGCCGATCGCGGCGCTCCGGCCGCCGCCCGGCTCGGCGGGTACCGCCCTCGCCGCCGCGACACCGAGCGGTTCCCGGATGCTCGACCGGGTACGCGCGCTGCTGGCGAAAGCGGAGTCGACCGGCTACCCGGCCGAGGCGGAGGCGTTCACCGCGAAGGCGCAGGAGCTGATGGCCCGGCACAGCATCGACGCGGCGCTGCTCGACGCCGGGGCCGACCGGACCGGCGGCCCGGGTGGCGTGCGGATCGGCGTCGACGCCCCGTACGCGGCCGCGAAGGCGCTGCTGATCCAGGAGGTGGCGGCGGCGAACCGGTGCGAGTCGGTCTGGTCCGACGACCTGGGCTTCGCCACGGTCCTCGGCTTCCCGGCCGACCTGGCGGCTGTCGAACTGCTGCACACCTCGCTGCTCGTGCAGGCCACCGCCGCGATGCTGCGCGGCCGGGGTGAACGCGGCAGGGCCGGCGGGCGACGCACCAAGGGGTACGACGATTCGTTCCTCAACGCGTTCGCGCTGCGCGTCGGCGACCGGCTGCGGTCAGCGAGCGCGGCGGCGGCCGAGGAACTCGACGACGACCGGCTGCTGCCGGTGCTCGCGGCCCGCTCGGACGCCGTCCGGGAACGCGTCGACCAGCTCTTTCCGGGCACCACCCGGCACCGCCTCCAGGTGCGTGACGAGCAGGGCTGGGTCTCCGGCACCAGCGCGGCCGACCGGGCCTCGCTCGACCCGGGCCGCCCGGCACGCCGTCCGGTACGCGGGGGCCGCTGAACTTCCCGGGGGATGATGTCGGATCGGGCGGACCGGCTCCGACCCGTCTGCGAGGCGCCACCGCCGGTGGCCCGCATCCGAGGAGTGCACCGTGAAGTACATGCTGCTGATCTGGAACCGGCCCGGCTTCGTGGAGGAGCTGTCCGAGGCGGAACGCACCGCGATCTTCGGTGAGGTCGACGAGATCATGAAGGAGCTGACCGAGTCCGGCGAGCTGGTCGGCGGCGAGGCGCTCGCTCACCCCTCGCAGACCCGTACGGCCCGTCCGGCCGCCGGTGGCGGCGCCGAGATCACCGACGGGCCGTTCATGGAGAGCAAGGAGCAGTTCGCCGGCTACCTGACCGTCGACTGCGAGACCCCGGAGCGGGCCGCCGAGATCGCCGCGCGCTGGCCGGACGTGCGGCACGGTTTCGGTGTGCTGGAGGTGCGCGCGGTGATGGAGCAGGCCGGGACGGAGATGTGACGTCGCGGGCGGTCGAGGATCTGCTGCGTGAGCTCGCGCCGCAGGTCCTCGGCGTGCTCGTGCGGCGGCACGGCCAGTTCTACGCCTGCGAGGACGCGGTCCAGGAGGCGCTGCTGGCCGCCGCCGTGCAGTGGCCGGAACAGGGCCTGCCGGACCATCCCCGCTCGTGGCTGGTCACCGTCGCCACCCGGCGGCTCACCGACGAGTGGCGCAGCGAGCACGCCCGCCGGGAACGCGAGGTGGCGGTGGCGGTGCGGCAGCCCGCGTACGCGACCGTCGCGCCGCCCGCCGACGAGGAGACCCCGAGCGGGGACGACACGTTGAAGCTGCTGTTCCTCTGCTGCCATCCGGCGTTGCCGGTGAGCGGGCAGGTGGCGCTCACACTGCGCGCCGTGGGCGGGTTGAGCACCGCCGAGATCGCCCGCGCCTACCTGGTGCCGGAGGCGACGATGAGCCAGCGGATCCGCCGCGCGAAGCAGCGGATCGAGGCGTCCGGCGCGCGTTTCACGCTGCCGTCGCCGGCGGACCGGGACGAGCGGCTGGCCGCCGTGCTGCGGGTGCTCTACCTGGTCTTCAACGAGGGTTACACCGCGTCCAGCGGCGAGGCGCTGCACCGGGCCGAGCTGACCGCAGAGGCGATCCGGCTGACCCGGGAGCTGCGCCGGCTGCTCCCGGACGACGGCGAGGTGGCCGGGTTGCTGGCGCTGATGCTGCTCACCGACGCGCACCGGGCCGCCCGTACCGGGCCGGACGGCGAGCTGGTGCCACTGGCGGAGCAGGACCGCAGCCGGTGGGACCGGGACGCCGTCGCGGAGGGGGTAGCGCTGGTGACCGAGGCGCTCACCTGGTCGGCGCCGGGGCCGTACCAGGTGCAGGCGGCGATCGCCGCGGTGCACGCGGAGGCGCCCACCGCCGAGGACACCGACTGGCGGCAGATCGTCGCGCTCTACCGGGTGCTGGCGCGGGTCGCGCCGAACCCGATGGTCACGCTCAACCAGGCCGTCGCGGTGGCCATGGTGGACGGCCCGCGTGCCGGGCTGGCGCTGCTGGCCACGCTCGACGGCGACGACCGGACCTCGGGGCACCACCGGCTCGCCGCCGTCCGCGCGCACCTGCTCGACCTGGCCGGTGACCGTGCGGAGGCCCGGGCCGCGTACCTGGCCGCCGCGCGGGCCACCACGAGCCTGCCGGAGCGGCGTTATCTGGAGGTACGCGCCGCGCGCCTGGCCGGTGACCGGCCGCGCTGACCCGCACCCGGACAGCACTCCGGGCCGGCCCGTGGGCCGACCCGGTGGTGTGTGTGCGTCGCGTACTCAGCTCTTGAAGGCGTCCTTGATCTTCTCGCCGGCCTGCTTGAGCTTGGCGCCCGCCTGGTCGTTGCGGCCCTCGGCCTCGAGGCGCTCGTTGTCGGTCGCCCGGCCGACGCCCTCCTTGACCTTGCCCGCGGTGTCCTGGGAAGCGTTGTCGATCTTGTCGTCCAGACCCATGATGACCTCCACTGATGCGGTTGCCTGACGACAACTGGTTACCCCGTCGGCCGTCGGCTCAATCCCCTCACGCGATCGGGCGGAAGCGCCGCAACCGCAGGCTGTTGCCCACCACGAAGACCGACGAGAACGCCATGGCCGCCCCGGCGAGCATCGGGTTGAGCAGTCCGGCCGCCGCCAGCGGCAACGCCGCGACGTTGTAGGCGAACGCCCAGAACAGGTTGCCCTTGATGATCGCCAGCGTCCGCCGGGAGAGCCGGATGGCGTCCGCCGCGACCATCAGGTCGCCCCGGACCAGCGTCAGGTCGGCGGCCTCGATGGCCGCGTCGGTGCCGGTGCCCATGGCCAGCCCGAGGTCGGCCCGGGCCAGCGCGGCGGCGTCGTTCACCCCGTCGCCGACCATGGCGACCACCCGGCCCTCGCGCTGGAGCCGCTCGACCACGTCGACCTTGTCGGCGGGCAGCACCTCCGCGATCACCTCGTCGATGCCGACCTCGGCCGCCACCGCCTTCGCCACAGTGGTGTTGTCGCCGGTGAGCAGCACCGGCTTCAGGCCCAGCTCACGCAGCCGGGCGACCGCCGCCCGGCTGGTCGGCTTCACCGCGTCGGCCACCGCGAGCACACCGCGGGCCCGCCCGTCCCAGCCGGCCAGGATCGCCGTCCGCCCGGCGGCCTCCGCGCCGGTCGCGGCCCGCACGACCTCCTCGGGTACGTCGAGACCCCGCTCCCGCAGCAGCCGGGCCCGGCCGACCACCACGGTCCGGCCGTCGACGGTGCCGGTCACGCCCAGCCCTTCGGCGTTGGCGAACTCGCCGACCGGCGGCAGCGGTCCGGCTTCGGCCGCGGCCTCGGCGACGGCCCGCGCGATCGGGTGCTCGGAGGCGGCCTCCAGCGCACCGGCCACCCGGAGCAGTTCGTCGGCGTCCTCGCCGTCGGCGGGCAGCACCTCGGCCAGCGCCATCCGGCCGGTGGTGACGGTGCCGGTCTTGTCCAGCACCACGGTGTCGACCCGGCGGGTGGACTCCAGCACCTCCGGCCCCTTGATCAGCACGCCGAGCTGCGCGCCGCGGCCGGTGCCGACGAGCAGCGCGGTCGGGGTGGCCAGGCCGAGCGCGCACGGGCAGGCGATGATCAGGACGGCCACCGCCGCGGTGAACGCGGCGGTCGGCCCGGAGCCGGTGCCGAGCCACCAGCCGAGCGTGCCGGCGGCCAGCGCGATCACGATCGGCACGAAGACGCCGGAGATCCGGTCGGCGAGCCGCTGCACCGCCGCCTTGCCGGTCTGTGCCTGCTCCACCAGCCGCGCCATCTGGGCGAGCTGGGTGTCCCCGCCGACCCGGGTGGCGCGGACCACCAGCCGGCCGCCGGCGTTCACCGTGGCGCCGACCACGGCGTCGCCCTGGCCCACCTCGACCGGCACCGACTCGCCGGTGAGCATGCTGGCGTCGACCGCGGACGTGCCCTCCTCGACCACACCGTCGGTGGCGATCTTCTCGCCGGGCCGGACCACGAACCGGTCGCCGACCGCGAGCCGGCCGACCGGGATCCGGGTCTCCTGCCCGTCGCGCAGCACCGCCACGTCCTTGGCGCCGAGTTCGAGCAGGGCGCGCAGCGCCGACCCGGCGGTGCGCTTGGAGCGCGCCTCGAAGTACCGCCCGGCCAGGATGAACACGGTCACCCCGGCGGCGGCCTCCAGGTAGATGTTGCCGGCGCCGTCGCCGCGGGTGATGTCGAGGCTGAACGGGTGCTTCATCCCGGGCATGCCGGCGTCGCCGAGGAACAGCGCCCAGAGCGACCAGCCGAACGCGGCCAGCGTGCCGAGCGAGACGAGCGTGTCCATGGTCGCCGCGCCGTGCCGCAGGTTGATCAGCGCGGCGCGGTGGAACGGCAGCCCGCCCCAGACCACCACCGGGGCGGCGAGGGTGAGCGAGGCCCACTGCCAGTAGTCGAACTGCCAGGCCGGAACCATGGCGAGCACGATCACCGGCAGGGTGAGCGCGGCGGAGACCCAGAGCCGGGTACGCGCGGTGCGCAGCTCGTCCACCGGCTCCCCGGCCGCTGCCGCCTCCGCCTGCTCGGGCGGCGGCGGCACCACGGCGGTGTAGCCGGTCTTCTCGACGGTGGCGATCAGGTCGGCCGGCGCGATGTCGTCGGCGTACCGGACGGTGGCCTTCTCGGTGGCGTAGTTCACAGTCGCCTCGACGCCGTCCATCCGGTTGAGCTTCTTCTCGATCCGGGCGGCGCAGGACGCGCAGGTCATCCCGCCGATCGCCAGTTCGATCAGGTTCGGCGCGGTGGGCAGCGCCTTTCCCGTGGCAGTCATCGCGGCACCTCCGGCGCTCAACTGTGCCCGTGCCCCGGGGTGCCGTGTCCGGCGTCCGGGGTCGGTGCGGTGGTGGATGCCGGCGCGGCGGGCGCGGGCGCGGTCCGGTCGCCGGCCAGGACGGTGAACTCGGCGGTGTGCACCGCGTCGCCGTGCCGGAAGTCCAGGTAGAGACGGTACGCCCCGGCCGAGGGCACCTCGGCGGCGAACGTGATCGCCGGACCGGCAGGTGTGCGCCCGTCGCCGGGCGTGCCCTCCGGGTGCACGTGCAGGTACGCCAGGTCGCCCTGCCGCAGCGCCACCAGGTGCCCGTACGCCCCGAGGTAGGGCGCAAGGTCGGTGACCGGCCGCCCGTCGCGGCTGACGGAGAGCGTGAGCCGGCTGGTGCGGCCCGGCTCCGGCGTGCCGGTCAGGGTGACCGTGTAGCCGTCGACTGTGGTGCTGGTCGCCGGCGCCGGCAACGGCCGGGCGGTCAGCTCGCCGGGGACCGTGACGTCCAGGCCGAGCGTCAGCGGCTCGCCGCCTTCGGGGGTGAAGTCGGCGAACGCCCGCCAGACGCCGGGGCCGCCGAGCGGTGAGGCGACCCGCCAGGTGCCGTCGCCGGCCATCTCCGGGTGGACGTGCCGGAACCCGGACAGGTCCCGGCGGGCGACGATCAGGTGCATGCGCTTGTCGTGGGCCACCTCGAAGCGGGTGACCGGTGCGCCGTCCGGGCCGGTGATCCGGAAGGCGAACTGCCCGGCCGGGGCGTCGGCGGGCTGGAACGTGTAGCCGCGCTCGGAGACGAGCAGCCCGCCGGGCAGGTGCGCGGAGGCGCCGCCCGCCTGGCTCTCGTCACCGTGGCCGGTATCGCCGGCCCCGTGGTCGCTGCCGGTGTCGTCGTGTCGGGTCTCGGCGGCCGGGGCGACTGGATCGGCCAGGTTGCCGATCCCGTACGCCGCGCCGAACACCGCCACGAGGCCGAGCGCGAAGCCGCTGAGCTTCGTCGCCGTGTTCATGGTGTCTCCTCGGTTGTCGCGGGTCCGCCGGACCCGTCACGCACCGACGAGGTCGTAGCCGGCCTCGTCGACCGCCGCGCGGACCGCGTCCGCGTCCAGCGGGTTCTGACTGGTGACGGTGACCCGGCCGCCGGCCAGGTCGACCTGGACGTCGGTGACGCCCGGAAGTGCGCTCAGCTCGGTGCTCACCGAGTTGACGCAGTGCCCGCAGGTCATGCCGTTCACCTGGTAGGTGGTCTCCATCTCGCCCTCCGATCTGATACCCCCCAGGGGTACGTTCCGAACGTTAGCATACCCCCGAGGGGTACGCTATCCTCGGTTTCATGACCGCGCCGTCCAGCCCGACCCGGGGCTACACCGCCAGCAAGGACCAACTCCTCGCCCGGCTCCGCCGGATCGAGGGGCAGGTCCGTGGCATCGAGAAGATGGTCGAGGACGACCGTTACTGCATCGACGTGCTGACCCAGATCTCGGCCATCCAGGCGGCGCTGGACAAGGTCGGCCTGGGCCTGCTCGACGGCCACGCCCGGCACTGCATGCACGAGGGCGCCGCCGAGGGCCGGGCCGACGAGATGGCGACCGAGATGATGGCCGCCGTCGGCCGCCTGATGAAGCGCGGCTGAAGGGGGACCTCCGGCCCTCCGGGCGGGGCACATCGACCCGCGCCGACGCGCCCGGGCGGACGTACCGTCGACGTGGCGGGCAGGCCGGACCGGCGGACCCGCGGCGACGGACGGAGGGCGGCCCGATGATGTGGCAGAGCCCGATGATGGGCTGGATGTGGATCTGGTCCCTGCTGGTGCTCGGGGTGCTGGCGGGGCTCGTCTGGGCGGCCGTGCGGTGGACCGGCCCGCAGTACCTGGGCCCGACGACGGCCCGGCGCATCCTGGACGAGCGGTACGCCCGCGGCGAGATCGACGAGGACGAGTACCGGCGACGCCGGGCCGGCCTGACCTGACCCGCGCGGGGCGCGCGTCACCGGCCACGGTGTCCGGGACCGCCCGGCCGGGCTGCCTACCATGGCCGGGCGACGACCCGGACGTGGTCGACACGTCCACGCCGGCCGGGTGACCAGACCGGTCCGGCGGACCAGGCGTCGCCGCGACCGTTGGGAGAGACGTCATGGGTGCCGACCACACCCGCCCCGCACCCGCCGCGCCGCCGGGCGTACGGCGGCTGCTCGTCGCCGTGGTGGTGCCGCTGTTCGCGCTCACCGTGATCGCGGCGCTGGTGCTCTGGCCCGGGCAGGACCGGGAGCCGGTCGGCGGCGCGGACGTCCCTCGCTACCACGGCACGGTGACCCGGGTGGTCACCGAGCCCTGCCCGCCGACGCCGGAGGCCCCGGAGGGCGGCGGTGGCCCCTGCGGCACCGTGACCGTCACCGCCGAGCAGGGCCCGGACGCGGGCCGGCAGGTCGAGACGCCGATCCCGGCCGGGCCGGGCGCGCCGCGGGTCGCGGTCGGCGACGAGGTCGTCCTGGTCGAGCTGACCGACCCGGCCGACCCGGCGGTGAAGTCCTACAACATCGCCGAGCACCAGCGCGGTACACCGCTGATCTGGCTGATGGTGCTGTTCGCCGCCGCGATCGTGGCGTTCGGCAGGTGGCGCGGGCTCGCCGCGCTCGGCGGCCTGGTGGCCAGCTTCGCCATCCTGCTCGGCTTCGTGCTGCCGGGCATCGGCGCCGGCCAGCCGCCGCTGCTCGTCGCGATCGTGGGCGCCGCGTTGATCATGTTCGTGGTGCTCTACCTGACCCACGGGATCACCGCGCAGACGTCGGTCGCGGTGCTCGGCACGCTCGGCAGCCTGGTGGTCACCGGCGTGCTCGGCCTGCTCGCCACGTCCGCCACCCACCTGACCGGCTTCGGCAGCGAGGACGCCACCACGCTGTCCATGTTCCAGGGCGACGTGGACCTGCACGGACTGCTTCTGGCCGGCATCATCATCGGCTCGCTGGGCGTGCTGGACGACGTCACAGTCACCCAGGCGGCCACCGTCACCGAACTGGCGCACGCCAACCCCGGACTGTCCCGGCGGCAGCTCTACCGGGCGGCGACCCGGGTCGGCCGGGCCCACATCGCGTCCACCGTCAACACCATCGTGCTGGCGTACGCCGGCGCCTCGCTGCCGCTGCTGCTCCTGCTGGTCGCCGACTCCCGCCCGGTGAGCGAGATCCTCACCAGTGAGTTCCTCGCCCAGGAGATCGTCCGCAGCGCGGTGGCGACGCTCGGCCTGATCGCCGCCGTACCGCTGACGACCGGACTGGCCGCGATCGTGACCACCGCCGGGCGGCGCTCGCCCGGCGCGGAGCCGGCGCCCGCCGCGCCCCCGCCGCCGGCCGGACGGGACGACGCGCTGGAGGCGCTCGGCGGCGGGAAGAGTACGGAGGCCGCATGGTGACACTCCGCAGCGTCACCATCGAATTCAAACGCGACGCTGGTCACGGTGCGCCACGGCGAAATCTCGCTATTGGTCGGCTTCCGGACGTAGATCCTCACGAGTGCTGTCAGGTAACCTCGCTGCCGGTCACCGCCGAAGGCGCGCACCGGCGCCAGCGGTGCCGCCGCCCAATCGCCCACGGGCGAACCGGGGAACCAGGTACATGGGGTGAATCCGCGACAGCGGTAGGGGCCACTTCCGTCCCGAACCCGTCAGCTAACCCGGTCGGCGGCCGACGGAAGGGAACACTGTGACGGCACCCCTGCGCCGCTGGCTGACACCCGTGGTGGCCGTGCTGGCCTCGCTAGCCGTGCTGGCCGGCCCGAACCCGGCGACCGCGGCCCCCGCCGCGGCGGCCCCCGGCACCCCCTCGGGCCACGAGGAGGACGGCGATCCGCCGCTCATCACCGAGGCGATCGACTCCGCCAACCGGAACTTCCTCCAGGCCAAGGCGAAGCTCGCCAAGTCCCAGGATCGCCAGCGGCGGCTGGCGGCCGAGGTGAAGACGGCACAGGCCGAACTCGACGCGCTCAGCCCGCAGGTCAACCAGCTCGCCGCCCAGTCCTACCGGACCGGCCGGATGGGCGCGATGGCGATGCTGCTGGAGAGCAACTCCCCCGACTCGTTCGTCCGCCGGGTCAACGCCCTGGACGAGCTGAACCTCCTCAACGCGCAGCGCCTGGCCGCCATCAACGCGGTCAAGACCCGCGCCGAGCAAGCCAAGATCGCGCTCGACGCCGAGGTGCGCGAGCAGGAGAAGCAGAAGAACGCGATGGAGCGCGAGAAGGTGCAGGCCGAGCGCGCGCTGAAGCTCGTCGGCGGTCTCGGCTTCACCGGCGGCCTGGTCTCCGCCACCTCACCGGTCGCCAAGATCGCCCCCGGCCGCACCGCCGACGGCGGGTGGAAGGCCGAGTCGTGCAGCGAGGATGACCCGACCACCTCGGGCTGCGTCACGCCGCGCACGCTGCACGCGTACAAGGAGGTCCGGCG
Source organism: Micromonospora sp. Mcm103 (assembly GCF_024519755.1). Classification (NCBI taxonomy): domain Bacteria; kingdom Bacillati; phylum Actinomycetota; class Actinomycetes; order Micromonosporales; family Micromonosporaceae; genus Micromonospora; species Micromonospora sp. Mcm103. The sequence goes on along the minus strand of NZ_JALJRJ010000028.1, from coordinate 43,270 downwards.
CGCGGGCTTCAAGCGCTTCGTGGGCTGCTACCGGTCCGGCGGGCCGTGGGAGCACCCCAAGGGCAAGGCGTGTGACTGGTCGCTGCAGAACAGCGGCTTCGCGCCGTGGCACAACAACGACACCCGCCGGTACGGCAACGAGGTCGCCGCGTTCCTGATCCGCAACGCCGACCGGCTGGGCATCTACTACGTCATCTGGAACCGGCAGATCTGGTTCCCGGCCACCGGCTGGCGTTCCTACAGCGGACCGTCGAACCACACCGACCACGTCCACATGTCGCTGCTCTGATCCGGACACCACGAAAAGGGGCCGCCCGAGGGCGGCCCCTTTTCGCGTCCGAATGTGTCAGCTCGCCAGCGCCGGGTCGGCGGGCGCGGCCGGGGCGGGCAGCGGGGCCGGGGACTGCGCCACGGTCCGCACCTCGCCACCGGCGAGCCGGTACGACATGCCCACCACCGTGCACCGCCCGGCGGCCACCCGCTCGGCCAGCACGGCGGACCGGGCCAGCAGCGTCTCCACCGTCTGCGCGATGTGGACGTCGATGATGCCGTCGAGGTCCTCGACGCCCTGGCGGGCGGCGCGCAGCAGGCTCGGCGAGACCGCGTCCACCACCGCGCCCAGGTGCCCGGCCGGGGCGGCACCCGTCCGGACCCCCTCCCGGGCGGCCTGGACCGCGCCGCACGAGTCGTGCCCGAGCACCACCACGAGCGGCGTGCCCAGCACGGTGACGGCGTACTCGACGCTGCCGAGCACCTCCGGCCCGGCGGTGTGCCCGGCGGTACGCACCACGAAGAGGTCACCGAGACCGCGGTCGAAGATGATCTCGGCGGCGAGCCGCGAGTCGGAGCAGCCGACGATCACCGCGAACGGGTGCTGGCCGTCGGCGACCGCCGCCCGGTGCCCGGCGTCCTGATTCGGATGCTGCGGGACGCCCGTGACGAACCGGTGGTTACCGGCACGCAGCTCGGCAAGTGCCTGTTCCGGGGTGCTCGGCGTCATGTCCCTCACCTCGTCTACCTGGGGAACCACCAGGCCGAACGGCCTCGCGACCCACGGTCACACGCCCCTCGGGGTCCGTCAAGATTCGTGATACGCATTTCATACTTTCCCGTCTCCGCTCCGCCCCGGACCGCGCCGATTCGGCAGGTGGCGGACGTGGCCATAGCATGACCACCATGGCGACCACACCAGTTGAGGACGGGAGCCGCCGTAACTGGACCTTCCTCACCAACCATGGCCACGTGCTGCTGGCGATCGCGCGCAACCCCACCGCCCGGTTGCGGGACGTGGCGGACGAGGTGGGCGTGACCGAGCGGGCGGCCCAGGCCATCGTGGCCGACCTGGAAGCAGGGGGTTACCTGCGGCGTACGCGGGTGGGACGGCGCAACGAGTACACGATCAATCCGAAGGGCCGCTTCCGGCACCCGGCCGAGGCCGACCAGCAGGTCGGCGCGCTGCTGGCCCTGTTCGCCGGCGAGCCCGCCGGGGACGCCGCCGCCGGCCGGTGATCCGGCCGGCACCACGTGCGCCCCGCGCGGGCGGGCGCGGCGGGTAATCTCACCGCGTGCGCGACAGCTTGCGGCCGGGCGCGACCACGGGACGCGTCCGGGCCGGACACCGGATCAGGTCCGTCCTCTCCGGAGCGGCGGTGACCGCCCTGCTCGGCGGCGCGCTGGCGGTGCCCGCGCCCGCGCTGGCCGCCCCGAAGTGCGGCCCAGCCGGCGGCCCCGCACCCACCGAGGTGCCGTGGGCGCTGAGCCGTCTCGACCCGGCCGCCGCCTGGCGGCTCGGCAAGGGCGCGGGCATCACCGTCGCGGTGATCGACTCCGGGGTCTCACCGACCCATCCCTTGCTGCGCGGGCGGGTGCTGCCGGGTGAGGACTTCAACCAGCTCGTCCGCCTGAAGGGGCAGTGCGACCTGGTCGGCCACGGCACCATGGTCGCGGGCATCATCGCCGGCCGGGAGGGCACCGGCACCCCGTACACCGGCATCGCGCCGGAGGCGAAGATCCTGCCGCTGCGGGTGCTGGCCGAGAACAAGGAGAACTTCGACCCGGACGTGCCGGCCGAGATCGGCAAGGCGATCCGCTGGGCCGTCGACCACGACGCCGACGTGATCAACCTGTCCCTGGTCACGCTCGACGACCCGGCGCTGAAGTCCGCCGTGCAGTACGCGCTCGGCAAGGACGTGGTGATCGTCGCGTCCGCCGGCAACCGGCAGGAGAACCGGGAGGACCGGCCCGCCTATCCGGCGGCGTACGAGGGTGTCGTCGCCGTCGCCGGGATCGACGAGCAGGGCGGGCACGTCGGCAGCTCGGTCAGCGGGGACTACGTGGACATCGCCGGCCCCGGCCTGAACATCGTCGGGCCCGCGCCGCAGGGGCCGGGCTACCGGGGCGAGCCGCAGGGCGGGACGAGCTTCGCCACCGCGTACGTCTCCGGGGTGGCCGCGCTGGTGCGGGCCGCGCACCCGGACATCGGCGCCGACGAGGTCGCCTACCGGCTGACCCGCACCGCCGACAGCCCGCCGGACGGGCACAACGCCGAGGTCGGCTACGGGATGGTCAACCCGTACCGGGCCGTCACCAGCCTGCTGGGCACCCGCAGCGACCCACCGCTGGGCGCGATGCCGCCACCGGCGCCGCCGGCCGACCCGCTGGCGGGGCAGCGCACCGTCGCGATCTGGGTCGCCGTCGTCGGCGCGCTGCTGGCCGGCGTCCTGCTGACGCTGCGGCCCATCCTGGTACGCGGACGGCGGCGCGGGTGGCGGCCGGGCCGGCGCGACGTCCCGCAGGACGCCTGACGATGCACGACGGCTCCGCCCGGCGCGAGCCGTAGCGGAGCCGCTGTGGACCGGTCGGGGGTCAGTTGCCCCAGACCTTGGAGTTGCTCATCTCCGTGGTCATGTAGTTCTCGCGCGCGATGCCCACCGCGCCACCGATCTCGTTCAGGACCTTGTTGATGTCCCGCACGGCGGCGTCCCACTGGGCCTGGTGCTGCTGGTAGGCGGCCCGGTCCTGGCCCTCCCACTCGAGCTTGGTCAGCATCGCCCGCAGCGTGTCCAGCTTCTCGTCGATGGTCCGCGAGATGGCCTGCATCTGCTGGTTGCTGCTCTCCAGAACAGCGTAATCAACCTTGATGCTCATCGGTTCCTCCTCTGCCTGTCTTCGCGGATCACGGGTTGAGCGCAGCGTGGAACTTGTCCAGCATCTGCTGCTGCTCTTCGTCGTTGACCTGGTGCGTGGTGCCCGACTTGTCGAGCAGGTCCGCGATGTTGTCCATCGCGGTCAGCAGCTTCGTCGTGTCCTCGTTCCAGCGAGTCATCAGGCTCTGGAAGCCCGTGGACGCCTGGCCCTTCCAGGCCATCGCCAGGTCGTCGACCACGTTCCACAGCTTCTTGAGCTCGCCGTCGACGTCGCTGCGCGTGGACCGCACGTCACTCGCGGCGGTGTGCAGAGTCGCTGCACTGACCTCGAACGCCATGCTTCACACCCTTCCGTCATCTTGTGGCGGCGGTTCCGCCGCGCCCTCCCCCGCGGCAAGGCGTACACACCCCACCGACGGACACTTCATCCGAACCGTAGCGGACGATGTCCAACCCGCGCAGCCCTGCTGACCCATCGTCGTATTCCGACATGCCACTGTCGACAGACGCGGAGCGCCACCCCTCCGTACCAGGTGGACGGTCGAGGGCGAGGTCAGGACCGATCGCGTGCGGATCTGACGATCGTCGACACGCCGAAGGCCAGCACCGCGACCAGCATCACCACCACGACCCACAGCACCGGCTTCTCGAACGCGCGCTGGAACGACAGCACCAGCAGCGCCGCGCAGGTGCTCAGCGCCACCACCTCGGCGGCCCGTCGCAGCCGCGCCGAGCGGTTCAGCCCGGCGAACAGCATCAGGACCACGAAGACCGGGATGGTCAGCAGGACGTACAGCAGCAGCGAGAAGAGCAGGGTGTCCACGCGTCGCCCCCGTCAGCCGTAGAACTTGGAGTCCCGCACCCAGTCGATCTTGATGTCCTTGATGTCCGGGTCGGAGCCGGTCGGCGCCCAGCCGGGCCGGGAGTCCGCGCTGAACGTGAACCGGCTGTCGGTGTGGAAGGCGGCCATCAGCGCGTGCAGCAACGCGCTGATCTCGCCGAAGACCAGGACCAGGATGGCGGCGGTGGCGGCCAGGCCGGCGATGCCGATGGCCTGGGCCAGCGCGGTGGTCGCGGGGAAGAACTGGAGCGCGATCGAGGCGATCACCGCGACCAGGATCGGCATGAGCGCCTGGGCCAGGCCGGAGACCGCGTCGTTGTACGCGTCCCGGGCGGCGGTGAGCGTGTCCCGGTTGGCGGCGAACGCCTCGGCCAGCGAATTGATCTCCGCACCGAGCTTGCGCAGGAACAGGTCGAACGCGTCCCGGTCGTCGAAGTCCCACTCCGCCGCGTCCGGCGGGACCGCCGCCATCGCCGCGCCGAACTGGTCCGCGCCGAGCAGGCGGGCCGCCTCGTCCCACTTCTTGATGGACTCGTTCACCTCCTGGTTGTCGAACGACTCCAGGTAGAGGATCGTGCCGATCAGCGCCGCCGAGGCCGCGATCCAGACCAGGTTGCCCTTGGCGATGGCCGCCGCCGAGCGGACCGGGGCCGTGGTCTGCGCGACCGACACCGAGCCGGTCACCGTCCCGGACGCGTTGGCGATGAGGATCTCCGGTGGCATCAGGCGTCCTTCCCGTGGCGGACCCGGCCGATCACTTGACCACCCAGGGCTGATCCGACTTCTCCCAGTTCTTCGCGCTCTGTTCGAGCTGCGCGGCGGCCCTGCGCAGATGCTCCACGCCGGTGCGGACGTTGTCCAGGTGCCCGTCCACCGCCGCGTTGTGCCGCTCCACCGCGCCGGTGCCGAACCAGCTCAGCGCACCGCCGGGCAGCTTCACCTCGGCCAGCAACGTCTCGACGTTGCGGAGGTATTGGATCGGGCCGTCCGGGGCGTCGAGCCGCTGCCCGGCCTTCCGGATCGCGTCGACGTCGACCGTGTTCGGCATCGTCGGCTCCTCTCGCTCAGCGCCGCAGGTTGCGGGTCGGGTCGGACAGGTCCACCCCGAACTGACGGAACCAGTCCTCCGGGGTGAGCGTGCCGTCCTGCGCCCGGCGGACCATCTCGGAGTCGCCGAGCATCTCGCCCAGCATCTCCCGCTGCCGCTCCTCGAAGGCGGCGTAGGCCGCGTCGATCGCCGCCTGCATCGCCTCGGCCAGGGAGAAGCTGTCCAGCCGCATCGCCCGCGGGTTGAGCTCGACGTCGCCGACCTTCATGTCGCCGTCGACTGTCACGCGCACCAGGCCGTCCGGGCTCTCCCCGGTCACCCGCAGCTCGGCACGCTGCCGCTGGACCTCGGCCAGCCGGCGCTGCTGCTCCTGCGCCTGCCGCAGCAGACCCTCCACGGCGGCACCGAAACCCGACGGGCTGCTCACGGACGCGCCCCTTCCCACTCGCGGCTGTCGATCGGGCCGACGCTACCGGACGGGGCGGCCCGCCGTCCGTCCCGTCAGGCGGGTTCCGTCCACGCGGTCTGGATCAGCTGCTGGCCGTCGCGGCGGCGCACGAGCGTGCCCCGGCCCGGCGGCTGCGGGGTCGGCCGCAGGTTGCCGAACACCGCGCCCTCCTCCCTGCTGCCGGACATCAGCAGGCCCGGCGAGTCCAGCTCGCGCAGGCGTTGCAGCACCGGCTCGTACAGCGCCCGGGCCACACCGCCGACCCGGCGCGTGATGATCAGGTGCAGGCCGATGTCCCGCGCCTGTGGCAGCAGCTCGTGCAGCGCGCTCAGCGGGTTGCTGCCACCGGAGGCGACCAGGTCGTAGTCGTCCACCAGGATGTACAGGTCCGGGCCCTTCCACCAGCTCCGGTCACGCAGCTGCGCGGTGGTCACGTCCGGGCCGGGCAGCCGGTTCTGCAACGCGCTGCGGATCGAGCCGAGGCCCTGGCTGAACACCTGGTTCGACGGCGCGTAGTCGAGCAGGTGGTCCCCCTCGACCGCACCCAGCAGACCACGCCGGTAGTCGGCGATGACCAGCCGCGCCTGGGCCGGGGTGTACCGCTCGGCGATCCCCCGGGCGATCAGCCGCAGCAGGTTCGTCTTGCCGCACTCGGCGTCGCCGAACACGGTCAGGTGCGGCTCGCCCGCCAGGTCCAGGTAGACCGGGGCGAGCGCCGACTCGTTGACGCCGATCGGGATGCCCGGCGCGGACCGGTCGACGACCTTCGCCAGCTCGGTGACCGCCAGCTTGCGCGGCAGCAGCCGGACCTTCGGCGCCGGCTGTCCCGGCCAGTTCGCCGCGACGTGACCGGCGAGCGCCACCGACGCCTCGGTCAGGTCCTCGATGTCGCGCTTGCCGTCGATCCGCGAGATCGCGGTCAGGAAGTGCAGCTTGTCCCGGGTCAGACCGCGGCCGGGCGCGCCCACCGGCACGTTCTGCGCGGCCCGCCTGTCGATCTCCGACTCCGACGGGTCACCGAGCCGCAGCTCCAGCTTGGTGCCGAGCAGGTCCCGCATGTTGATCCGGATCTCCGCCCAGCGCACCGCCGTGATCACCACGTGGACACCGAAGCCGAGGCCCCGGTTCGCCAGGTTGGTGATCGTCTGCTCCAGCTCCTCGTACTCCTGGCGCAGCGTGTTCCAGCCGTCCACCACGAGGAAGACGTCACCGAACGGGTCGTCGGCGAACTCACCCGCCGCCCGGCGACGCCGGTAACTGGCCACCGAGTCGATGCCGTGCTGGGTGAACCGGTTCTCCCGCTCGTCGATCACGGCGACCACCTCGGCCACCGTCCGCCGGACCGCCTCGACGTCGCGCCCCCCCGCCACACCCGAGGTGTGCGGCAGCCCGTCCAGGCTGCGCAGCGCGCCGCCACCGAAGTCGAGACAGAAGAACTGCACCTCGCGCGGCGTATGGGTGAGCGCCAGCGAGGCCAGCATCGAGCGCAGCATGGTGCTCTTGCCGCTCAGCGACGCCCCGACGATCACCACGTTGCCGCCGGCCCCGGCCAGGTCGACCATCATCGGGTCGCGGCGCTGCTCGTACGGCCGGTCCACGATGCCGACCGGCACCGCGAGCCGGCCGCGGCCCGGCCAGTCGGCGGTGGTCAGGCCGTACGTCGGGTGCACGCTCAGTTTCGGCAGCAGCTCGGCCAGCCCGGACGGCTCGGCCAGCGGCGGCAGCCACACCTGGTGCGCCGGCTTGCCCCGGCCCTTGAGCTGGTCGATCAGCACGTCGAGCATCGCCACGGCCTTGCCGTCACCGCTCTGCTCCGGCTCCGGGGCGGCCTCCGCCGGGCTCGGCGCCGCCGGCACCGGCACGTAGTCGATGCCGTACGGGACGATCCGGCGCTGCACCTGCGCCCGGGTGGATCGCTGCACCTGCCCGGGCGCCCGGTACGGGCCGGACACGTAGGCGGCGCGGAACCGCAGCATGGTCGCGGTGTCGGTCTTCAGGTAGCCGTGACCGGGCGCGCTGGGCAGCTCGTACGCGTCCGGCACGCCGAGCACGATCCGGCTCTCCACCGCCGAGAACGTGCGCAGACCGATCCGGTACGACAGGTGCGTGTCCAGGCCGCGCAGCTTGCCCTCCTCCAGCCGCTGCGAGGCGAGCAGCAGGTGCACGCCGAGCGACCGGCCGAGCCGGCCGATCATCACGAACAGGTCGATGAAGTCCGGCTTGGCCGCGAGCAGCTCGGAGAACTCGTCACAGATGATCAGCAGGCTGGGCATCGGCTCCAGCTGCTCACCGGCCGCCCGCGCCTTCTCGTAGTCGTACCGGGAGACGTAGTTGCCCGCCGCCCGCAGCACCTCCTGGCGGCGGTTCATCTCGCCGGCGAGCGCGTCCCGCATGCGGTCGACCAGCGGCAGCTCGTCGGAGAGGTTGGTGATCACCGCGCTGGTGTGCGGCAACGCGTCCAGCGAGGCGAACGTGGCGCCGCCCTTGAAGTCGACGAGGACGAAGTTCAGCTCCTCCGACGAGTGCGTCACCGCGAGCGCCGCGACCACCGTCCGCAGCAGTTCGCTCTTGCCGGAACCGGTGGCGCCGATCACCAGGCCGTGCGGGCCCATGCCCTCGTGCGCGGACTCCTTGAAGTCCAGCTCCACCACGTTGCCGTCCGGGCCCAGGCCGAGCGGGATGCGCAGCCGGTCGCGGTTGCTGCGCGGACGCCAGGTCTGCCGGACGTCCACCGTGGCCGCGTCGCCGACCCCGAGCAGGTCGGGCAGCTCCATGCTGCGGGACAGCGGCTCCTCGGTGCTGGCGCCCTGCTGCTGGGAGAGCCGGAACGGGGCGATCTGCCGGGCCAGCCCCTCGGCCGCGCTCAGGGACAGCCGGTCCGGCCGGCCGAGCCGCGACGTGGCGGTGCCGCGCACCAGGTCCAGACCGGTGCCGTCCCCGGCGTCCAGGCAGAGCAGCCAGCGGCCGGCGTCGCGCGGGACCGCGCCGGACAGGTCGAACACCGTCGTGCCGAGCAGGCCCGGCCCGGTCAGGGCGCAGGTCGCCGAGACCTCACCGCCGTCCAGCACCACCACCACGTGCGGCGCGGTGGTCAGCGGCTTCGCCTCCGGCGCGAACCGGGGCCGTCCGCCCAGGTCCTGGGCCAGCGCCGTCTCCGCCTCGTCCAGCGCGGCGAACACCATCCGGCGCGCGCCGGCCGCGTCCGTACGCCCCGGGTGCTGGGCGTGCGGCAGCCACTTCACCCAGTCCCAGGCGGCCTGCCGATCCGGCGCGGCCACCACGACCACCAGGAGGTCCTCCGGGGCGTGGAACGTGACCAGCTGACCCAACGCGGCCCGGGCCAGGTCCAGCACCGGCTCCCGGTCGCCGCGCAACGCGATCCGGCTGAACGCGCGCAGCGACAGCGCGGTCGGCAGATCCGGCACGCTGGAGTGGGCCCGGACGAACCGGCGCAGCGCGATCGCGCTCATCGGCTCCAGGTCCTCCACCGGCTTGGTCTCCGGCGGCACGATCTCCACCGCCAGCCGCTGCGGGCCCAGCGCGATCCGCACCTCGCCGAAGTCGTCCTCGGTGATCCGCCGCTCCCAGAGCCGGCGCGAGGCGGCGATCGACCAGAGCGCGTCCGGCTCCGGGTGCCGCCAGGTCATCGCGGCGCGCTGCTGCTCGGCCGCCCGCCGGGTGCGCTTACGCATCTGCGCCAGGTAACGCATGTAGTCGCGCCGCTGGGCGTTCAGCTCGGCCTTGTCCTTGCCGCCGTTGCCGAGCGTGCCGATCGCCATGCCCAACATGGACACACCGAACAGGCCACCCGCGACGTACGTCATCATGCCGCCGCCCCGGCCGGCGTAGAGGAACGCCATCGCGCCCACGCCGCAGAGCATCGGCAGGATCATCAGCACCTGACCCATGCCCTTGGCCTGCGGCTCCGGCAGCTCGGGCGGGGATTCCAGCAGCACCTCGCCGCGCGGCAGCGCGGGCCCCGGTTGACGCGGAAGTCGGCGGAACACCACCGTACTCACGGCTCTCCCCTCCCCAGAAGCGGCCCTGATCGTGGTCTGCCACCGCCGGTGAGCGTCGGGTGGGCAACCTGTGCGACCGCCATCGTAGGTAATCTCCGTCAGGCGTCGTGGACCCGTGTGGCGACGCCGACGGCCCAGCGGATCGTATGCGAGCACGAGGAGGCCACTGTGGCGACGAAGACGGCGACCGGCGGACTGAGCCGGATCACCATCGTGGCGCCGCGTACCAGGATGGATCTGGCGCTGCCGTCCGACGTGCCGCTCGCCGACCTGCTCCCCACGCTGCTGCGGTACGCGGGCGAGGACCTGGCCGACGAGGGCGTACGGCACGGCGGCTGGGCCCTGTCCCGGCTCGGCGGTCAACCGCTCGACGGCGGCCGCACCGCCGCGCAGCTCGGTGTCCGCGACGGCGAGATGCTCTACTTCAACCCGCGTGCCGCGACCGCGCCCGAGATCGTCTTCGACGACGTGGTGGACGCGGTCGCCACCTCCACCACCCAGCGGGCGGGCGCCTGGCAGGTGGGCACCACGCGGGCGTTCGCGGTCCTGCTGGCCGGCTCGGCGCTGGCCGCGGGCGCGGTCGCGACGCTGCTCACCGGCCCGCCGCAGCTACCCGGCGCGGCGGCCGCGTTCGTGGTCGCGGTGGCGCTGCTGGTCGGCGCCGCGGTGCTGTCCCGCGCGGCCGGCGACAGCCGCACCGGCGCGGTGCTGGCCCTGGTCGGGATCGGGTACGCGGGCGTCGGCGGCCTGCTGGTGCTCGCCGGTGAGCGGACACTCGGCGAGCTGGCCGGCCCGCACGTCCTGCTGGCCGGCACCGCGGTGGTGGTCTTCGGCGCGGTCGCCGCGCTGGCGGTCGGCGACCGCCTGCCGCTGTTCCTCGGCGCGGTCGGCGTGGGCGGCGCGGTCGGCCTCGGCGCGGTGCTCAGCCTGTCCTTCGACATCGGCGCGGCGGCCTCCGCGGCGGTGGTGGCGACTGTCGCGTTCGGCGCGCTGCCCGCGCTGCCGATGCTCGCCTACCGCCTGGCCCGGCTGCCGGTGCCGTCCATCCCCACCGGCCCGGACGACCTCAAGACCGACACCGAGTCGGTGGACGGGCCGTCGGTGCTGCGCAACAGCGAGCGCGCGGACGCGTTCCTCACCGGTCTGCTGTGGACCGTCTCGCTGCTGGTGCTCGGCGGCGAGGTGGTGCTGGCCGAGGACGGCCGGCTCCCGGCGGTCCTGCTCTGCCTGGTGCTGGCGCTGCTGTCGCTGCTGCGGGCCCGCCCGTTCCTCGGCCGCGCCCAGCGCACGCCGGTGCTGCTGGCCGGCACCGTCGGCCTCGGGCTGGTCGCCGCCGCCACCTTCGCCGCCGGCTCACTGGCGGTACGGCTCGGCCTGATCCTCGGCGGCCTGGCCGTGGTGGCCGTGATCAGCCTGGTCTACGGCCTGACCGTGGCCGGCAAGCGGATCTCCCCGGTCTGGGGCCGGACCCTGGACATCGTCGAGATCCTGCTGATCATCGCGCTGGTGCCGCTGGCCGTCTGGGTGTGCGGCGCGTACGGCTGGATCGTCAACCTTCGACCGTGACGGTCCCCATCGCGGTACCGACCGGCGCGGTGGCGTAGACGCCCGGGCCGTGCTGGCCGTCCAGCGGGCGGGCCGGCACACCGGCGCGCCGGGCCATCTCCCGGACCGCCTTCACCAGCGCCTCGGCGTGCCCGTCCATGGCCGCCACCCGCAGCAGCGGCGGCACCCGCCGGCCGCCCGGGAGCACCACGGCGGCGACCGTGTGCGAGGGCGCGGAGGTGGAGGTGACCGCGTCCACGAGTGCGCCGAGCGAGCCGTTGGGGCGTACCCGCAGGGCCAGGCAGCGCTGCGTCCAGCCGCCTCCGCGCAGGCTGGTCCACGTCTCCACCGGGGACTCCGGGGCCAGGTCGAGGCCGGCGCCGGACACCACCGCCGCGTGCAGCTCGTTGCGGTCGAGCACCCGGTGACCGAGGCCGGCGGCGTTGAGCGCCTTGCCGAGCCGGCCCACCCCGGCCGCCACCGTGCGGTGCACGCCGCGCAGGCCGCCGCCCCGGCTCACCGCCTCGGCCCGCGCGTCGGACACCGACAGGCGCAGCGCCACCCACACGGTCCGGTACGCGGACGGCGGCGCGCCGGGTGCCGGGTACCAGACCAGGGTGTGCGAGACGACCTGGGTCTGGGTGACCGGGCCGGAGAAGTCGGCGAGCACCGCGAGCGCCCGGTCGACCACCGCCGCCTCGATCGAGCCGGCGGGCGCACCGGGACGGCCGGTCAGCGCCAGCGCGGCGAACCAGCCCCGGTCGTCCTGCCCGATGCCGAGCCGGGTGCCGCGCTCGGTCAGCTCCACCACCGTCAGCTCGGGGGCGAGCGCGGCGAGCCGCGGGTCGCCGCCCGGCGCCGCGCCCCGGGCCCGGTCGCGGCGCCGGCGCAGCCGGCGGCGGAGCATCAGGTCCTCGTACCACCAGCGGCCGCCCCGGCGTGCGAACGCCGCGGCCACCGCCAGCAGCGCCAGGACGCCGACCACCGCGAGCAGCCACGCCGGGCCGGCGGTGGCGAACCAGACGGCGAGCGCCGCGCACTCCACCACCACGAGCTGCCCGACCACGACCGGGCCGAGGCGTCCCCGGCGGCGCTTGTCGGCCGGGGTGACCGGCCGGTCCGGCGGTACGGCGGGAGCGGTGGCGGTACGACCGGGTGGCGCCTGGAGCTGCGTCATCGGTGTGCGTCCCTTCTGGACATCCTGGGCATCCGCCGGGCGGGTGCGGTCGTTCGGGCGGCGGACGGGGTCCGGCGCACCCCCGACGGCCCCTTATCGTAGGGAAGCCCGCGGCGCTGTTCGGACCTGTCGCCGCGGACCCACCCCCGCCGGAGGTTAGTCATGCGGACCCGCCGCGATCAGGTGCAGGCGTACCGCTTCGTCACCCGCCGCATCGTCTCGGCACTGCTCTCCGGTGATCCGGAGACGAACGACCTGCCGATGCGCCGCCTCGGCATGGCGGTGTTCGGCAGCGTCATCGCGGCCGCCGTGGTGCTCGGCGGCGTGGGCGCGTACGGGCAGCTCACCAGCAACTCGGCGCCGCTGGAGCCGAACACGCTGGTGATCGAGCGGGAGACCGGCGCGACGTACTACTTCGGCGAGGACCAGGTGCTGCGCCCGACGCTCAACTACGCCTCGGCGCGGCTGATCGTCAACGACGCGGCGGCGCAGCCGCGCACCATGTCGCAGGCGTCGATCAAGGACCGTCCACGCGGGCGGCTGGTCGGCATCGTGGGTGCCCCGGACGACCTGCCGGACCGCAAGTCCCTGGTCGGGCTGCCCTGGTCGGTGTGCGACGTACCGGATCCGAACGACCCGCAGCGCTCCACCACGCACCTGGTGATCGACCGCGCGCTGCCCGGTGGCACGGCGCTGACCGACCGGGCCGTGGTGGTGCGGACCAGCGACGCCCGTTACCTGCTCACCGGCGGTTCCCGGCTGCAGGTCGCCGGCGACGAGCAGGCGCTGGTGGCGTTGAAGATGGCCGGCGCGACGAACCTGACGGTCGGGCAGCAACTGCTGAACGCGGTGCCGGTCGGTCCGGTGCTGCGCAAGCCGGCGATCGCCGGGGACGGCAGCGCGAGCGGGCTGACGGTGGCCGACCGGCCGGCCCGGATCGGCCAGGTCTACCAGGCCGCCGGCCAGTACTACGTGCTCACCCGGCAGGGCCTGGCGACCGTCCGCGAGGTCACCGCGCTGCTGCTGCTCGGCAGCGGCGGCGAGGTGACGCAGATCACTCCGGACGAGGCGGGCCGGCTCCTCACCGACCAGCGGCTGGACGCGGACGGCCTGCCGGCCCGGCTGCCGACGCTGCACGAGGTCCGGCCGGGCCGCACCGTGCTGTGCGCCACCTACCGGCCCGGCCCGGCCGGTCAGCCGCCGACCACCACGTTGGAGGTCTTCGACTCCCCGCCGGCCGAGCTGACCTCGGCGACCGCGATGCCGGCCCGGCAGGGCGCCCGCGACGCGGTACGCACCGCCGAGAACGTGCTGCTACCAGGCGGCAAGGGCGTGCTGGTGCAGGCCACGGCCGGGGAGAGCGGCAAGGCGGCGGCCGGCTCGACCGTCTACCTGATCACCGCCCAGGGCATCCGCTATCCGCTCGGCACCGCCGGGGGCGACGCCAGGAGCGCGCTCGGGTACGGCGACGTGACGCCACTGGCCGTACCGGCCTCGCTGCTGGCGCTGGTGCCGACCGGCCCGACGCTGTCCCGCGAGGATGCGATGACCTACTTCGATGCGTCGGCACCCCCGGGGGCCACCGCGACACCCTCGGCCGGGGGCGCGGCGGCGCAGGTCCAGGGCGGTTGAACAGCCGCCGGCCGATCCGAAGTGGAGGAACCCCGTCACGGGTCGCCCGGGTTGGCTCGCTTCGACTAACCTGAGTACGGCGAACGGTTATCGACGATGACTACGGGGATGCAGCCATGACGGGGCGCACGACGGTAGACGTACTGTCCTTGGAGGACTTCCACCAGCGGCTCGAGCGGCGCCTGCACGAGGCGGAGTCGGTGTTGCGCAAGCTCAACACCCAGATGCAGTGCCGCCCGCCGGCGCTCGGCACGTTCACCGACGCGACCGACAACGCACGTCGCTACTCCGAGACGCACCAGAGCTACGTCAACCACGTCGACCGGCTGCGCCGGGCGATCCTGGCCGCCCGCGAGGCGACCCACAAGATCATGACGAACTACAAGACCGCCGAGGCCCGCAACGCCGCCGCCGCGGCCGACATCGCCGCCGCCCTCTCCGGGCTCAACGAGGCGATGAAGCAGCCGAAGGAGGACCCGCGTGTCTGAGTACACCCGGCGCTACGAGCACGTCAGCCACGAGGAGCTCTACCAGGGCGTCAACGCCGGCGACCCGAAGCAGATCGAGGCGCTCAGCGCCCAGTGGACCTCCCTGAAGGGCACGCTCGACGACCTCGGCCGCGACCTGACCGCCGACCTGGAGGCGCTGGCGAAGACCTGGACCGGCGACGCGGCGCGGGAGTTCCACCGCCGGCTGGACATGGTCGTGCGCTACTCCGGCAACCTGTCCGAGGGCATGACCGGCATCCGGCAGGGCCTGGACATGATGTCCAGCGAGCTGCGGGCCGCGCAGTCCAAGGCGGAGAGCCCGGAGAAGACCGACGACAACGACAAGCTGCTCTCCGGCGCCGGCAAGGGCTTCCTGATCGGCGGTGCCCCGGGCGCGGTGATCGGCGGGATCGTCGGCCACCAGCAGGACAAGGCCGAGCAGGAGAAGGCGCACCAGCGGATGGTGCAGGTCGTGGCGAAGCTCGCCGAGGGCTACGACTTCTCGGCGTACGGCCGCATCGTCGTGCCGGACCCGCCGGAGACCGAACTGCCCGGCCACACGAGCAACGGCGACCCGACGCTGCAGAACGGCCCGTCGGTGAAGACGCCGTCGTCCGGCCCGAGCCTGGGCAGCTTCGGCCCGGGTGCCAACGCCACCGCCACCACGTCGGGCGTGCACCACACGGCCCCGACCGGCGGTACGCCGGGCGAGGGCACGCCCGGTGCGGGCACTCCGGGCGGCCAGCCCGGCGCCGGCGCTCCGGGCTCGGTGCCGACCAGCGGCACCGTCGACCCGGGCGGTACCTCGCTGGCCGGTGCCGCGCCGCTGACCAGCACCGTCGGCGGTCCGACGATCGGCGGCGGCCCGGGCTTCGGTCCCGGCGGCGCCGGCCCGACGACGATGAGCGCCGGCGGACCGGGTGGCGGCCTCTACGGCGCCCCCGGTGTGCTGAGCACCGGCTCGCTCGCGGGCACCGGCACCAACGCGGCCTCCTCGGCCCGCTTCGGCGGCATGTCCGGCGCGGAGAACCGCTCGGCGGCCGGCACCGGCCGGCTCACCTCCGGCCGTGGTCTGGTGGTCGACGCCGGGAGCAAGCCCGCCGAGCGCACCGGCGGCGCCACCGGGCGGCCCGCGATGGCCGGCCGCAGCGGCGTGCTGGGCGGGCGCGGCGGCCACGGCGACGACGAGTCCGACGGCCGGCTGACCTGGCTCACCGAGGACGAGATGGTCTGGAGCGACGGCGACGCCGCCCCGCCGCCGGTGCTCGGCGGCAACTGAGCCCGGCGTTCACGAGACGGCGCGGCACCCCGGAAGGGGCGCCGCGCCGTTCCGCGTCGGGCCTGCGTGAATGTCCGTCCACACCGACCCGTGGGGTGGCTCACGTAACCCGCAAGATCCTTGAGCTGCGGGATCGTCCGTCGACCGATAGGTTGAACAGGTGCTGCCCGTAGCGTTCGCCCCGTCCACCTGGACGGCGACGCTGCGCCGGATCGCCCGCACGGCTGTGGCCGGCCTGGCGATCATCGCCGGCCTCCAGGGCATCGCCGCCGCACCCGCTCACGCCGCCGCGGCCTCGCACGCAACCGTCGCCTCGCACGCCGTCGCGACCGAGCACGTCGCAGCGATCGAGCACATGGCGGCGATCGAGCACGTGGCCGCCATCGAGCACATCACGGCGATCGAGCACGTGGCGGCGCGGCAGGCGGTCACGACCGGCGCCGCGCGTTCCGCCGGCCTCACGGCGGCCGACGCGACGACCGCTGCCCCGCGGACCACCGGCCCCGGCACCGGCCCGGCCGCCACGGAAGCCCTCTCCGCCGACTCCGCCGGGCGCGTCCCCGGCGTCGAGGTCGTCGCCGCCGCCGACCCCGGCCGGGCGGACATCGCCCGTCGCGGTCCGCCGCGCGCCTGACCGGGCGCCCCTTCCGGTACGCCCCGGCGCGGCCCACCGGCCGCACGCCTCGCGCCCCGCTGCGCGTCCCGTCGCGTCCGAGTCACGACGCGCACCCGCCCGGATGCCCGGGCCACGACCGTTTATCGTCCTTCCTTCCACCACGAGGTGCTGGTGATGCAGACCGTCTTCTCCGCCGTCCTGCCCGACATGCCCGCGGCCGCCGTGATCTGGCTGGTCCTGCTCGCCGTGGCCGCGACAGTGGTCACCGCGCTGATCGTCCGCCCGTCCCGGTTCCGCTCGGAACTGGTCGACCGGATCAGCGACGCCGCCCGGCCGAGCAGCATCGATCGGGCCGAGCGTGCCCGCGTACGGGACCAGGAGCAGATCCGCTACGCCGACGAGGTGGCGGTGGCCGCGTCCCGTGCCACGGCGACCGCCGAGCGGAGCCGATCCGAGTGGCTGACCGCCCAGGAGGAGGCCGAGGCCGCCTGGCAGGCGTACCAGGCGGCCGAGGAGGACGTCCGGCGCCTGAGCGCCGCCGCGGCGCTGCCGCTGCCCCGGACCGCCAAGACCCCGGCCGAGTACGCCGACCGGGAGCGCTGGCTGCACCGGGCCGCGATGGACGCCCAGTGGCGTAACGAGATCACGGTGCGGCAGCTCAGCGACATCCTCGGCGGCAACGGCTGGGACCCGAGCCGGCACCCGGTGGAGCAGGAACTGCTGCTGCGCCGGCTGGTCCGGGACAACATGGCGGCCCGGCACCGGGCCGCGATGCAGCGGGAGCAGGCCGCCTGGCAGGCGGCCGAGCTGGCCGCGGCGGCGGCGCAGAGCCTGCGTGACGAGGCGTTCGCGGCCCTGCACCCGGTCGCCGAGCCGCAGACGGAACTCTCCATCGTCGGGTTCGCCGGACCCGAGGCCACCCGGGAACTGCCGACCGTGGCGGGCGTGGGGACCACTCGCGAGCCGACCCCGGTGGCCCGGGGCCGGGCGGCGGTCGTGGCCTGAGAGCACCGTGGCCCGGGCTCCCAGATGGATTACTTCCGAGCACTATGACTGAGAGGCATGAACATGCCTCTCAGTCATAGGCGTTCCGTCAGAGTCGTCTGTCGTCGGCACCGCGCGGCCCGGGCCCGGCTCGGCTAGCGTGGTGGCGTGTCCCGTGAAGCCTGGGTGCTGGTCGTCCTCGCCGCCGTCCTCGCGGCGGCCATGCTGGCCGGGGCGGTACTGCTCGCCATCCGGGTGGTCCGCACCCGCCGGATGCTCGGCGCGCTCGGCGCCGGCGGCAAGGTCGCGTTCTACGGCGCGCTGATCTACACGATCCTGCCGGTGGACCTGCTGCCCGATCCGATCTACCTGGACGACATGGGCGTGCTGGCCGGCGCGCTGTTCTACCTGGGCCGGCTGGTCGCCAAGCACCGCGCCGAGCAGCGGGCCGCCGGGGAGTCCCCGGTGGCGACGTTGCCGCCCGGCGCGGCACCCCGCCGCTGAGACGTCACCGGCACGGAACAAGGAGACGACATGGCGGCACGGCATCGGCTGGATCCGAGCGACGAGCGGGTGGCCCGCTTCTTCGCGGATCGGCACCTCGCCACGCTCACCACACCGCGTGCCGACGGCACTCCGCACGTCGTACCCGTGGGGGTGACCTTCGATCCCGCAGCCCGGCTGGCCCGGGTGATCACCTCAGCCGGGTCGGCCAAGGCCCGGCACGTCGCGGCGGCCGGGCCGGACGGCGTCCCGGTCGCGGTGTGCCAGGTCGACGGCCGCTGGTGGCTGACGGTGGAGGGCCGGGCGGTGCTGCGCCGCGACCCGGAGTCGGTGGCCGAGGCCGAGCGCCGGTACGCCGAGCGGTATCGCACGCCGCGCCCGAATCCGGAACGGGTGGTCATCGAGATCGCGGTGACCGGGCTCCTGGGAAGCCTCCCCGACTGAGCCGTCTGTCCGGTTCCGCGGTGGCCCCGGTCACGGCCGGAAATGGTCCGCAGCGACAGGGCGGTTGAACTCTCCGTACGCCGAGCGCCACTCCTGGTGCCGCGTCTCCCGCACGGAGCCGTCGACCCCCGAATGGAGCCTCGACCATGAACCCGATCATCCGTAAGTGTGTGCTGTCCGTCGCCGGCCTGGCCGCGGCCGGCGGTGCCGTGGCCGGTCCGGCCGCCGCCCACGCCGCCCCGGTCAAGGGCAAGGGTGACCGCGCCGCCGACTACGAGTACCAGGCACAGCCGAACTACTTCTACTGCGGTCCCGCCTCGACCCGGATCGCCCTGTCGGCCGAGGGCAGGGACGTGAGCCAGGACGAGCTGGCGACGAAGCTCGGCACCACCGAGAACGGCACCGACTCGGCCATCGACATCACCCGCGTGCTCAACGAGTACACGGGTGGCAAGTACAAGACCACCGAGATCCGCGACGACGTGGCCACCCGGGACCAGGTCGAGCGTCTGCGCGCGGACATCCGTACCGCTGTGGACGACGACCGCCCGGTGGTGGCGAACATCCTGGGCGGCGCCCGGGACATCGACGGGGTGGAGCACAGCTACCCCGGCCACTACGTGACCGTCGTGCGGTACGAGGGCGACGGCGACCGGGTGCTGATCGCCGACCCGGCCCGGCCGGACGAGCCCACGTACTGGATGGACGTGACCGAGCTGGCCAACTGGATCGCCGGACGCGGCTACAGCTCCTGACCCGCACGGGCCGGTCCCCTTCTGGGGGCCGGCCCGCCGTCGGGGTACGTCAGCGGCCGGTGTCGCCTTCGCCGGTGCGCTGCTGCGCCATGTCGACGCCCTTGTCGATCTGCGCGTCGTACTTGCCGCCGGTGCGCTTGTCCGCCGCGTCACCGGCCTTCTCGATGCCCTGGTCGACCTGCCTGTCGTGCTTGTCGGCGAGGTCCTTGGCCTTGTCCATGAAGTCACTCATGCCCGAATCTCCCTTCGATACGGTGAATGCCTTCCCGGAGGCCGGGGGCACAAACACCGGGTGGGCGGTTACGTCCCTGGTGTCGGATCGGCCCGCGTCGGGTACCAACGGCCCGGATCGAGGAGGGCGACGTGGACGACGACGCTGGCATAACCGGGCGGGCACCGACCGCCGGACCGCGACAGACCTGGGCGGGACTTCCCTGGCCGGTACGGACGGCGGTCACCTGGAGCGCCTGCCTGCTGGTGGTGACCGCCGGGCTGTGGCTGCTCGGGCAGATCGCCGTGCTGCTCGCGCCGCTGGCGGTGGCGCTGGCCGGCACGCTCTTCCTCGCCGCGCTGCTCGACCCGATCCTGGTACGCCTGCGCCGGCTGCGGGTACCGGCCGGGCTCGCCGCGCTGCTGAGCATTCTGCTGCTGCTCGGCATCCTGGGCGGCGCCGGCGTCCTGGTCTGGAACCTCACCGCGAGCCAGTTCAGCGAGTTGAGCCAGCAACTCGACGAGGGTTTGCAGCGCACCCGGGACTTCGTAACGTCCAGCCTGCCGGTCACCGACCAGCAGCTCGACCGGCTCGTCGAGCAGATCCGGCAGGGCCTGAGCAGCGGCGCGCCCGACCCCGTCGCCGGTGCGCGCAAGGTCGCCGAGGTCGCGGGCGCGGTGCTGCTCGCCCTGGTGCTGCTGTTCTTCCTGCTCAAGGACGGCCGCTCGATGTGGCGCTGGGTGCTGCGCCGGCTCGCCGGCCCGCGCCGGGAGCTGACCGCCGAGGCGGGACGGGCCGGCTGGCGGACGCTCGGCGCGTACAGCCGGGGCACGATGATCATCGCGGCCATCGACGCCATCGGCATCGGGCTGGCCCTGGTCGTGTTGCGTGTCCCGCTGGCCCTCCCGCTCGCCCTGATCACGTTCCTCGGCGGATTCGTACCGATCATCGGCGCCACGGTGGCCGGTGCGGTGGCGGTGCTCGTCGCGCTCGCCGCGAACGGTCCGACCACCGCGCTGCTGACGCTGGCCGCCGTGATCGCCGTCCAGCAGATCGAGGGCAACCTGCTGGAACCACTGGTGATGCGGCGGCAGGTGCAGCTGCACCCGGCGGTCATCCTGGTGGTGGTCACCGCCGGCACGCTGGTGGCCGGGGTCGCCGGGGCGTTCGTGTCGGTGCCGATCGCGGCGGTGCTGTGGCGGGTGCTGGACACCGTGCAGCGGCACCGCGCCGCCGATGCAGCGGGCTGAGCCACCGGAGCGCTGACGGGTACGGCGGTCAGGCGGGGTGCGGCTGGCGCAGGTGCGTGGTGAACCACGTACCGGCCTGGTCGGCCACCTGCTCCAGCGTGCCGGGCTCCTCGAACAGGTGCGTGGCGCCGGGC
The DNA here is from genome assembly GCF_024519755.1 of Micromonospora sp. Mcm103. NCBI lineage: Bacteria > Bacillati > Actinomycetota > Actinomycetes > Micromonosporales > Micromonosporaceae > Micromonospora > Micromonospora sp. Mcm103. Next base: position 22,749 of record NZ_JALJRJ010000028.1, on the reverse strand, counting down.
ACGATCCGCAGCTCGGCGACCTCGCCCAGCGCGTCCCGGGCCTGCTCGTTGAGTGCGATCACCTGCTCGTCGAGGCCGCCGACGAGCAGCAGCGTCGGTGCGCGTACCGCGGTCAGTGAGCTGCCGGCCAGGTCGGGCCGGCCGCCCCGGGAGACCACAGCGCCCACCCGGTCCGGCCGGGCCGCGGCGGCGACGAGTGCGGCGGCGGCGCCGGTGCTGGCGCCGAACAGCCCGACCGGGAGCCGCCCCAGCTCCGGGTCGGCACCCATCCAGTCGACGATCCCGGCCAGGCGCTCGGCCAGCATGCCGATGTCGAAGCGCAGTTCGGCGGTGACCTCGTCCCTGACCTCCTCGTCGGCGGTCAGCAGGTCGACGAGCATCGTGGCGAGCCCGCGCTCGTTGAGCGCGCGCCCGACGGCCATGTTGCGCGGGCTGTGCCGCGAGCTGCCGCTCCCGTGCGCGAACAGCACCACTCCACCGGCGTCGCCGGGCACGCTGACGTCCCCCACGAGCCCGCCGTCCACCACAGGCACCGAAACCTCACCCATAACCTCACCGCCCCTCCCGCTCTCCCCCACGCATACCCCCCACCCCGACGATCATGAAGTTGACGCCCCAGAAAGCGCTCCCCCACCCCGTCAACTTCATGATCGCGCCCACCGGGCAAGACCACCGGGCAGATCTTGGTACGGAATGGCCCCTCCAGGGGCCATTCCGTACCAAGATCCACAAAAGCGCACGCGTTCGGGTTGCGTTGACGTCGGCGGCAAGGTTTAGCGTCGACCTGGCAGTGAGGGAACGGGGGCGGCGGATGCGGATCGGGGAGCTGGCGCAGCGGGCCGGTACGAGCACCCGCACCCTGCGCTACTACGAGGCCCACGGCCTGGTCCGGCCGAGCCGGTCCGCCAACGGATACCGGGTCTACGACGAGGCGGAACTACGCGTCGTCCGCGAGATCCGGTCCCTGTTGGCGATCGGCTTCGGCCTGGACGACATCCGCCCGTTCGTGGCCTGCCTGCGCGCCGGAAACGACTCCGGTGACGTCTGCCCCGATTCGGTGGCGGTGCTGCGGCGCAAGCTCGCCGAGGTGGACGACTACCTCGACCGGCTGGGCGACGTCCGCCGCCGGCTGCACGACCAGCTCGCCCACGCGATCGCCCAACGGGAGGAAACATGCCTCAGGACACGGGGACCGGCCGGCTGAACCCGGTCACCGACGACACCTTCGCGGCTACCGTGCTGGCCGCCGACGGGCCGGTGGTGGTGGACTTCTGGGCCGAGTGGTGCCCGCCGTGCCGGGTGGTGTCGAAGCACCTGGCCGAGCTGGCCGAGGAGTTCGGCGACGCGCTGCGCTTCGTCACTCTCAACACCGACGAGAACCCGGCCACCGCACGCGCCCACCGGATCATGTCCGCGCCGACCATGCTGGTGTTCCGGGGCGGCGAGGTGGTCGGCTCGATCGTCGGCTCCCGCCCCAAGGACCACCTGCGGCGCAGCTTCGCCCAGCACGTGGACGGCTGAGCCCTCGCCTGGACGGTTGAGCCGCCGCCGGGCGGGAACGCGCGGGGTGACCACGGACCCCGACCGATCGCGAGGATCGTCATGGCGAAACAGGACAGGTCCCGGGAACAGGAACTCACCGACCAGGAACGTCGTAAGCAGGAGCTGAAGGACTCGCCGGACTGGGCCGACCGCGCCTCGACGGCGCGGACGTCCGACGATCCGCGGGCCACGGCGCCGCGCGACGCCGGCGGGCGTCCGTCAAACGGCCGCCAGTTCTGAGGTACGCGTACTGAGCGGTCCCGCCCTTCGGGGCGGGGCCGCTCAGTTCATGCGTTCCGGCAGGTGCATCAGCGGCGCGCGGCCCTGCGGCTGCTCCGGCTGCGGACCGGTCGGGTGAGCCGGTGGCACCGCCACGGTGACCGGCTGCGCGGAGGTGACCCGCAGCGGCTCGCCGTGATGCCGCAGCTCCACGACGGTGTCCGGGCCGCCGTTGCGCAGCGAGTACGTCGTCTGGTGCGGCCGGACGTCGACCCGCAGTCGCATTCCCTGCCACTGGAGTGAGAACTCCAGGCGGCTGAGGCGGCTGGAGAGCCGGGGCGCGAAGGAGAGCATCCCGTCGTGGTCCCGCAGCCCGCCGAACCCGGCCACCAGCGCGATCCAGGCGCCCGCCAGGGACGCCATGTGCACGCCGTCGCGGGTGTTCTCGTTGAGGTCGTGCAGGTCCATCAGCGCGGCCTCGCGCAGGTAGCGGTGGGCCAGTTCGAGGTAGCCGACCTCGGCCGCCAGCACCGCCTGGGTGCAGGCGCTCAGCGACGAGTCGCGTACGGTGCGCCGCTCGTAGTAGACGAAGTTGCGCAGTTTCTCGGCGGCGCTGAACGCGTCGCCCCGCCAGTGCATGGCGAGCACCAGGTCGGCCTGCTTGACGACCTGCTTGCGGTAGAGGTCGAAGTACGGATAGTGCAGCAGCAGCGGGTACTTCTCCGGCGGCGTGTGCTCGAAGTCCCACTCCTGGAAACGGGTGAAACCCTCCACCTGCTCGTGCACGTCGGTCTCCGCGTCGTACGGGACGTGCATGTCGTTGGCGGCGTCCCGCCAGGCGGCTGCCTCCTCCTCGGTGACGCCGAGGTCGAGTGCCTGGTCCCGGTAGCGCATCGCGCAGTCCGCGGCGGTACGCAGGTTCCGCTGGGCCATCAGGTTGGTGTAGACGTTGTCGTTCTTCACCGCCGTGTACTCGTCCGGGCCGGTGACGCCGTCGATGTGGAACCGCCCGGCGCGGTCGTGGTGGCCGAGCGAACGCCACAGCCGGGCGGTCTCGACGAGCAGTTCCAGTCCGATCTCCCGTTCCAGCGCCTCGTCACCGGTGACGAGCACGTAGCGGCGCAGCGCGTCGGCGACGTCGGCGGCGATGTGGAACGCGGCGGTGCCGGCGGGCCAGTACGCCGACGACTCCGGCCCCTCGATGGTGCGCCACGGGAAGGCGGCGCCTTCGAGGTTCAGCGTGCGGGCGCGTTCCTGGGCCTGGGCCAGCGTGTCGTACCGCCACTGCAATGCGTCACGGACCGCGCTGGGCTGGGTGTACGTGAGCACCGGCAGCACGAACATCTCGGTGTCCCAGAACGCGTGGCCGTCGTACCCGGGGCCGGTGAGGCCCTTGGCCGAGATCGGCCGCCGTTCCGCTCGGGCGCCGGCCTGGAGGACGTGGAAGAGACCGAACCGGACGGCCTGCTGCACCTCGGGGTCGCCTTCGACGCGTACGTCGGCGGCGTCCCAGAACGCGTCCAGGTATTCGCGCTGGGCCCGGCGCAGGCCGTCCCAGCCGTCGAGCCGGGCCGCGGCGAGCGCCGCGCCGACCTGGTCGCGCAGCGCCGGGAGGGACCGGCGGCTGGACCAGCCGTACGTGAGGTACTTGACCACCCGGAGCGTCTGGCCGGGCTTGAGCACGCAGCCGATGGTGGTGCGGACCCAGTCCTCGTACCCCTCGCTCTCGATCGTGGTGCGTTCGGGCCCGTCGACGTCGTGGCCCATCGCGGCGGCGACCCGCAGACCGCTGACCTTGGTGCGGTGGATGAGCTGGCCGCCGTCGTCGGTGGTCAGCTCCTCCTCGGCCTGCAACGGCGACTCCAGGACGGCGGCGACCCGGGGGTCACGGCTCTGCGGCGGCAGCGACTCGTTGGCGACCAGCTCGGACTGGAGGATCAGCCGCAGCGGCCCGTCGACCGGTTCGACCTCGTAGTGGATGGCTGCCACCGAGCGCTGGGTGAACGACACCAGGCGGGTGGTACGGACCTTGACCTCCCGGCCGGCCGGGGAGCGCCAGTGCAGGTCCCGCTGGAGCGTGCCGGCGCGCATGTCGAGGACCCGCTCGTGGGCGAGCAGTTCGCCGTAGCGCACGTCGAGCGGCTCGTCGTCCACGAGGAGCCGGATCAGCTTGCCGTTCGTGACGTTGACGATGGTCTGCCCGGACTCGGGGAAACCGAAGCCGGCCTCGGCGTACGGCAGCGGGCGCAGCTCGTAGAACGAGTTCAGGTAGGTGCCGGGCAGCCCGTGCGGCTCGCCCTCGTCGAGGTTGCCCCGCAGCCCGATGTGCCCGTTGGACAGCGCGAACACCGACTCGGACTGGGCCAGCACGTCCATGTCGAGCTGCATCTCCCGGACGTGCCAGGGCTCGACCGGATACGCCCGTTCCCGGATCACGCGGCCGGCTCCGCGGCGAGCAGGTCGGCGAGGTCGGTGACCACCACGTCGGCGCCGTGCGCCAGCAGCTCGTCGGCCTGGCCGACCCGGTCGACGCCCACCACGTACCCGAATCCGCCGGCCCGCCCGGCGGCGACGCCGGCGAGGGCGTCCTCGAAGACGGCGGCCTGCGCCGGTTCGACGCCGAGCAGCCGGGCGCCTTCCAGGAACGTGTCCGGGGCCGGTTTGCCGCGCAGCCCGTTCGCGCGGGCGACCACACCGTCCACCCGCGCCTCCAGCCAGCGGTCCAGTCCGGCGGCGTGCACCACGGCGGCGCAGTTGGCGCTGGCCGAGACGACGGCGCGGCGCAGTCCGGCCGTGGTGGCTGCCTCCAGGTAGCGCACCGAACCCTCGTACACCTCGACGCCGTGCTGCTCGATCTGCTGGAGCAGGACGACGTTCTTGCGGTTGCCGAGGCCGTTGACGGTGTCCGCCTCGGGCGGGTCGTCAGGCGATCCCTCGGGCAGGGTGATGCCGCGCGAGGCCAGGAATGTGCGCACCCCGTCGGCGCGCGGTCTGCCGTCCACGTAACGGTTGTAGTCCGGTCCGGGGTCGAACGGGTGGAACGGCTCGCCGGTTTCCGCCGACCGTCGCCGCAGGTACGCGTCGAACGTCTCCGCCCAGGCGGCGTTGTGCACCTTGGCGGTCTGCGTCAGCACACCGTCCAGATCGAAGAGACAAGCGCGCACGTGCGCGGGGAGGCCCAGCATCGCTTGAATCTATCCAGCGCTCGCACCGGGCAAACACCATTCGGCGCTCAGCGGTTCGGGCGCAGCGTCCAGATCACGGTGAGCGAGGAGGTGAGCGTGCCGTCCTCGGTGTGGACCTCCACCTCGACCGGGAACTCCGGCCGCCGTCCGGCGTCCAGCTCCGCAAGCACCTCGGCGGGTACGCCGCCGAGCCGCGCCGTCGCCAGCACCGGCCCCATCGCCACCTTGAGGTAGCGGATGGTCGCGGTCACGGCCAGGGGTACGGCCCGGTCGAGCACCTGCCCGAACGCGGCCAGAACAACCGCGCCCGAGGCGGTCTCCCCCAGCGTGAACATGGCTCCGGCGTGCGGGCCGCCCACGTGGTTGTGGTGCGCCGGGTCGTCGGGGAGCCGGACCACGGCCCGGACCCCGCCCTCGGCCTCGGGCGCCACCTCGACGAACTCGATTCCGAGCGTGCGGGCGAACGGCACGGCGTCGAGGAGACCGGCCGCCACCTGGCGAGAGTCGATGCTCATGCCCGAACGCTACTCGCCAGTAACAACACCGGCAAGGCCGGTCCCCGGTCAGCCCGCGCTCAGGTCGGTACGGCGGACGATCCACCAGACGACGAGGAGTGCCAGCGCGGTCAGGCCCAGATAGCCGCCGGCGACGATCAGGTGGAACTCGGGGATCCGGCTGCCCGGCTGGTACTGGAGGTGCTGCTGAAGGTTGTGCTCGACGAAGCAGGCGAGCGTCCGGCCGGTGCCGTTGTCGGGTGGGCAGAGGCGTTGCAGCTCGACCCCGGTGAGCTCACGCCCGGAGGCGTCGAACGCGCCGGACGGCCCGTCGATCCCGTAGTCGATCATGCCGCCCTTGACGACCAGGGCGTTGTCGCGCAGCACCCCCACGCCCGGCCCGCCGATGACGCGGTGCGCGGTCAGCGGCTCCATCAACGTGGGATAGCGCCACCGGACGAGATAGGTCAGGCCGACGAAGCCGACGACCACGCCGAACACGGCCGGGAGCGTGCGCTTGATCGCGGCGCCGAGCGCGACGCCGACCGCGAACCAGCAGAGGCTGATCACGGCCGGAAGCATCGCGGTGTTGAGGAACGGCCCGTATTCGAACAGGCTCACCGGGGCGACCCGGGCCTGGAGTCGCTCCAGGTGGTCGCTGACACCGGCGACCGCCGAGGTCACCGCCGCCACGAACAGGCCGAGCAGGGCCAGCCGGGTCCAGAGCCACCGCTGCGGGGAGACGTCCTGGCTCCAGGCCAGCAGCAGGGTGCGCTGCTCGTGTTCCCTGGTCAGCACCGGGACGCCGACGAACACGCCGATCAGCAGCGGCATCCACTGCACCACCTGCGACAGGACGGCCAGCGTCAGAACCAGGCTGGATGAGCCGCCGAGCCGCCGGCCCTGCGGCGACTCCTCCGCGCAGAACGTCTCGTGACACTGGTGCCACAGGCTCGTCAGCTCCACCGACAGGTAGGTCATCCATCCCACCAGGACCGCGGCCAGGACCAGCGTGCCGATCACCGTCCAGCGGTGCTGACGCCAGGTCAGCCAGAGCAGACCGCGTACGCCCCCGGCGTACCCGGGGTCGCTTTGGCGGTTCGTGGGTGCGGACAGCTGTCCGACCGGGCTCATGCGACTGCCTCCCGCTCGTGCGGCGCGGCGGCCGACGCTCTGAGGTGGGTCAGGATCAGCTCGTCCAGGGTGATGGGCTGGGCGGTCCAGCCGGGTGCCACGACCGCGTGGGCCGCCGGCGCCGCCGGCCGCCGGAGGACGAAGGTGGACTGGCGGCCGGTGTGCTGCGCCTGGACGACCAGGCCCGGCCCGGGCGGCTGGTCGGCGCGGGGCCCGGTCAGCCGGACGTGGCTGTCGAGCAGCTCCTCGACGTCGCCGGTGAGGACGGGCCGACCGGCGTCGAGCAGCAGCAGGTGGTCACCGACGCCGCTCAGCTCGGCGACGATGTGGGTCGACAGCATGACTGTCATGTCGTCGTCGGCGACTTCCGCCAGCAGTTCGCCTGTCACCTCGACGCGGGCCAGCGGATCCAGGTTCGCGAGGGGTTCGTCCAGCAGCAGCACCGCCGGGCGGGAGCCGAGCGCGACCGCCAGCGCGACCTGCGCCCGCTGCCCGCCGGACAGCTTGCCGCAGCGCCGGTCCAGCGGGACGGCGAAGCGTTCGAGCCACGACAGCGCCCGCCGCTGGTCCCACACCCGGTTCGTCGAGCGGCCGAAGCGGAGCATGTCCGACACGGTGAAGTCGCGGTAGAGCGGCTTGTCCTGGGCCAGGATCGCCACCCGGCTGCCGCCGTCGGCGGACCCGCCCCGCACCACCTGCCGGCCGTGCACCGACACCGTGCCGCCGGTCGCCGCGAGGGTGCCGGCGATGATGCTCAGCAGCGTCGACTTGCCCGCGCCGTTCGCGCCGACCAGCGCGACGACCCGGTTGGCGGGCAGCGCGAACGAGCACTCCCGGAGCGCCCACACGGCGCCGTAGCGCCGGCTCAGGTCACGCGCCTCGACGGCGACCGGCTCGCCGCTCACGCCGCGCCCTCCGCGTTCTCTCTCCTCGCGGGTGCCGCGTTCGCCGCGATCACCGAGGCGAGCAGCGCCTGGACGTCCTCGTCCTCCAGACCGGCCTCCCGGGCCTGGCCGAGCCACCGAGCCAGGCTGCCGCGCAGGCGAGCCATGACGTGGGGATCGGCGTGCCCGAGCGTCCCGCTGACGAATGTGCCCGCACCCTGCCTCGCCTCCACCAGGCCGGACAGTTCCAGCTCCCGGTAGGCCTTGAGCACAGTGGTCGGGTTGACCGTGCACGCTGTCACCACGCTGCGCACGGTGGGGAGCTGGTCTCCGGGCCGCAGCGTCCCGATCCGCAGCGCCTCACGGACCTGCCGCACGAGCTGCGCGTACGCGGGGACGCTGCTGGACCGGTCGACATGAAAGTTGATCACCCTGGTGACCCTCCGTCAGATTGTTATGGTTAAGTAGAACACCAGTTAAGCGGCATGGCAACGACCGGACGGCGTTTCGGAGACTGCCGGCTCCGGGTAGCGAGTGGCCCATGAACCGCGATCTCGCGCGCGGGCTGACGGTGGCGTGGGCGCTGCCGGAGTTCCGCGACGGGCTGCGTCACCTCGTCGACCTCGACGAGGTGACGGTGCTGCTGGCCGCGCTGTCCCTTCCGGACCGCGACGGCGAGGTCGAGCGGAGCGCGCTGGGCCTGCTGCGATCCGGGCTCGACAGCACCGAGGTCCGGGAGGCGGTGTTGCTGCTGCTGGAGCGGGACACCGTACGCCGGCCGCTCGTCGCCGCGGCGGTGGAGCCGCTCGCCGACCGGCCCGGCCTGGTCACCGCCGTCACGTCCGCGGCCGAGGATCCCCGGGTACGCCACGAGGTACGGGCGATGCTGGACAGCGCCGGCGTCCGTGAGCTGATCTGGCGGGCGGTAGACGACCAGGTGAGCGACAACCGGTTCGGGCTGATCCGCCGGGCGGCGGTGCTGTTCGTCAGACACCCCAGCGCACGGCGCCTGGGGTGGGCGCTGCGCCGCCACGGCGTGCTCCGCGAACTGCGCCACAAGGCGTGACACCTGATCTGCTGTCGCCCGGTCGTGTCACCTTCGAGATCTTCGGGCCCTACTGTCCAGTCGATGCGATCCCGTGCGGCGAGGGCGGCAGCGACTCTGGTGACCGTGCTGGGCACACTGCTCGTCGTCGCGAGCTGCCTCAGTTGCATCCCGCTCCTGGCGCCCTCGGCGCCGTGCGACGGTGACACCTACGCTTCGGCGCAGGCGGCGAGGAACGCGTACGCCCTGCTGGTCCTGGCGATGACGGCGGCGGCGGTCCTCTCCGTCGTCGTGGCCCGGGTAGGTACCCGGCCGCACGTCCGGAACGCCTGGCCGTGGTTGGCGGTCGCCGTACTGGGAATCGCAGTGAGCGCCGCCCTGATGGTCCCGATCGATCGCGCCGGCTCCTGCTGAGGTCGTCTCTCGGCCGTCACTCGTATCCCATCGCGGGGATGATCTCGCCCAGTTCCCGCTCGACGTACGCGCGGGTGTCCGCGTCGAACTGGTCGTCGCGGTGCGCGAGCCTGCCCGCCTGGAACGTCGACGCGGTGACGGCGTCCTCCACGCCCAGCCGCTCGAACAGGACCCGCCGCTGCCCGGGCCAGTCGGCCGCCAGGTCCTCCGCCTTCACCTCGACGTATCGCCGGCTCGTCAGGTCGGCCGTGTTCCTCCAGGCCAGCCAGCGATCGTAGACCGCCAGCAGGTAGGCGAGCGCACCGTCGACGGTGGACGGCGCCCACGGCTGGGCCAGGTGGGAGGCGAGCACCGAGACCGGGTGACGCTTGATGTGCACGATCGTCGCCTCGGGCACCAGTTCCCAGAGGAAGTCCATGGCGAACAGGTTGAACGGCGTCTTCTCGCACCAGGTCGGCTTGCCCGCGTCGGCCGCCGCCCCGCCGAACAGGGTGTCGACCAGGCTCCGCAGGACGCCGATCAGTTCGCTCCGCTCACTGAAGTACCTCGGGACGGCCCGCCGTCGGCTGGCCGGCCCGAACGGTCCGGCGGACCGGTCGCCGTCGCCGAAGCCCTCCGCGGGCGCGGGCTCCTCGAAGGCGTGCGCGATGACCTGCGGCCAGAGCCGGTGTACGGCGTCCCGGTACCGGCCCACGCCGACCAGCTCGGGCACGGTCTTGCCACGGTCGTCACGCCGGCCGGGCACGCGTACGGTGAGGAAGTCGCTCAGCCGGTGCAGCGCGTCCTCACCGACGATGGGGTCGTACCGGTCGGTGAGCGCGTCGGCCAGGTCCCGCAGGCCGCCCGGTTCGACGAGGAACTTGGTCTCCATCGGGATCCGGTGGATCAGCGGATGCTGACCGATGACGTCGGCGATCCGCGACGTGCCCGAACGACCAGTGCCCGCGACGAAGACCGGTGAGGGGGACGGCATGGACGGCAGTCAAACTCCCGGCCCGGCGCGGGGGCAATACATATATCCCCGCCGCGATCAGCTGATCGACCTCCTGGCCGACGCGGTCGGGTCCGTCACCGTGGCGCACCCGACGCGGGTCGCCGTCGACGGGCCGCCCGCCGCCGGCAAGACCACGCTCGCCGACGAGCTGGCCGCCGTCCTGCGCGCCCGCGGCCGGTACGTCATCCGGGCGACAGTAGACGACTTCCTCTTCCCCCGGGAGCGGCGCTACCGACGCGGCGAGTTCTCGGCGCAGGGCTGCTACGTCGACACCCACGATCACGGGACGCTGAAGCGGGTGCTGCTCGATCCGCTCGGCCCGGGCGGCGACCGGCGCTTCCGGCACGCGGTCTACGACCACGCCTCCGACGCGGTGCTGTCCCCGCCGCTCACCACCGCCCCCGCCGACGCCGTGCTGGTGTTCGACGGCGTCTTCCTCCTGCGCCCGGAACTGGTCGACCGGTGGGAGCTGCGCGTGTTCGTGTCGACAGCGCTGGACCGTACCGTGGAGCGTGCGGTGGTCCGGGAGAGCCGCGTGTCAACGAGAGCCGACGTGGAACGGCGCTGGCGGGAGCGTTACCTGCCCGCCCAGCGGCTCTACTTCGCCACGGCCCGCCCGGCCGAGCACGCCCACGTCGTCGTGCACAACGACGATCCCCGGCAGCCGATCTGGGAGACCCGGACCCACCCGGATGGCAGGCTGGCAGCCATGGACAGGAATCGGGTGGCCGCCTGGATCGCGGCGTACGAGCAGGCGTGGCGCACACCGGGAACGGCGGCGCTCGGCACGATGTTCACGGCCGACGCGAGCTACCGGCAGGGGCCGTACCGGGATCCGGTCGTCGGCCTGCCCGCCATCACCCGCATGTGGGACAGCGAGCGCGACGGGCCCGGCGAGGTCTTCGAGATGACATCGGAGGTCGTCGCGGTCGACGGCGACACCGCTGTGGCACGTGTGCAGGTCCGGTACGGCGACCCCGTCCACCAGGAGTGGCGCGATCTCTGGATCATGCGGTTCGCCGAGGACGGCAGGTGCGCGTCGTTCGAGGAGTGGCCGTTCGCGCCGGAGAAGGGGACCACAGCCGCCGGTTGAGAGACCGGCCGCCTATTCGGCGAACATCTCCCCGAGAATGCGTAGCGCCTCGGCTGACTCCTCCGCGTCCTCGGGGTCGTCGAAGGTGCGGGAGTAGGTGGACAGCGTCTTCCAGAGCGCCCAGCCACGTCCGCGCGTCCACGTCGCGTCATCCACCGACAGCCGCTCGCGGAACGCGGCCCGGCCCTCGGCGGTCAGCAACGTCCAGGCGATCGCCAGGTCGCAGGCCGGGTCACCGACGCCGCATGTCCCGAAGTCGATGACGGCCGCCAGCCGGCCGCGCGCGAGCAGCAGGTTCCCCGGGGCGATGTCGCCGTGGAACCAGCGGTCCACCCCGCCCCAGCGGGCGCCTACCGCCCGCGCCCAGACCTCGCGCACCAGCTCGGCATCGACGTGGCCGTCCAGCGCCACGAGCGCATCCTCGACCTTCTTGTCGTACGTGCGCAGAGTGCCGCCCCGGAACCAGTTGTGGACGCCCGGCTGCGGTCCACCGGCGGCGTCGACGTCCTGCAGGGCCGCGAGGAATCCGGCCAGGTCGAGGGCGAACCGCACCGGGTCGGCGATCCGGTCCACGCCCGCGGTCTCGCCGTCGAGCCAGCGGTAGATCGACCACGGATACGGGTAGCCCGCACCCGGCTCGCCCTTCGCCAGCGGTGCGGGGATTGGTAGCGGCAGCCGAGCGGCGAGGGCCGGGAGCCACAGGTGTTCCTTCTCGACAGCCAGGGCGTACTCGGCAGCGCTGGGCAGGCGCACCAGCAGCTCGGGGCCGAGGTGGAAGGTCCAGTTGTCCCAGCCGCCGTTGGCGACCGGTTCGATCCGGAGGTCGGTCAGGTGCGGGAACTGGTCGGCGATCAGGCGACGCACCTGCTCCACGCCGACGGCGGTGCGCCGTGGCGGCGGACCGAGATCCGGTACGTCGCTCACGCCCGTTTGGTGTACGCGACGAACGCCGCCCAGCTCGACGGCGTGAACGTCAGCGCCGGCCCCTGCCGGTCCTTGCTGTCCCGCACCCCCACCACACCGGGCAGGTTGTCCGCCACCTCGACGCAGTCGCCGGAGTTGCCGCTGCTGCGGGTGCTCTTGCGCCAGGTCGCGCCGGTCAACTCCATCGTTTCGCCGCCTCCGTGATCGCCGCCAGAGTCGCCCCGTGCGGCATAGCTTCCGCGCGCACCGACTCCCAGGTTTGCCGAAGTGATTTTACGTCCGCGTGCCGCTCCACAATCGTGCCGTGCAACTGGTTGTCCAGGTAGCCCACGTCGTCACCGTCGGCGGGGGTCGCGAGCACGAAAGCACCGTTGAGCCCCGGATAGGCACCGACCGTTTCCGGCACCAGGTGCAGGTGCACGCGAGGCCGACGACCCACCTCGACCAGATGCGCCAGCTGCTCCCGCATCACCTTGGGGCCGCCGACGGCGCGAGTGAGCACCGAATGGTCGAGCACTGCCACGAACTGCGGCGGAGCCGGGCGGTCCAGCACCACCTGCCGCGCCATCCGTGCGGCCACCTGCTGCTCCATAGCATCACCGACAAGTGGGCTAGCGCCCTCGTGCAGCGCACGGGCGTACTCCTCGGTCTGCAACAGGCCGGGCACCACCAGCGGTTGGAAGCTACGCAGTGAGGCAGCCTCCTGCTCGATGCTCACCCACTCGCGGAACCACGGCATCAGCGCCTCCTGCATCAGCGCGTCCCGGATCCGCACCAGCAGGCCGCCGCCGTTCAGCACCTCGTCGCAGCGCTCGGTGAACTCGGCGCGCGGCGCTCGGCGGCACTGTTCGACGGCCGCCACCAGCGACGCCGAATAGCTCACCCGCTCGCCCAGCGCCTCCTGGGTCAGCCCCGCATCGGTGCGTAACCGGCGTAGCTCACCGGCGAACAGTTCCCACAACGGCACACGGATCATCTGCACACCTCTGCACACGGCTGCACACGGAAATCGGCCGGTCGGACGGCCAGGAAGGTGGGGGTGGAACGCCTTCCGACCCTAGCGGCGCGGTGACGAGACTGTCACGCAGTGGAGCCGAATTCGTCCGGTTCCCGCTACCGAGAGGAGTTGCGCCGTGCGACTGCGCTGGTTCCGCTGCCGGGGTGCGTCGGCACCGACACTGCCCCACCGGGTACGGGGCGACAACCTGCCGGAGTGGATGCGGCAGCCGACGCGTCCACTACCGACGATGGGCCCCGGCCGGGTCGGCAACCTCACCCCGGCCCAGCAGTGGCGGGCCAACGGCGGTCGCTGGTCCGTACCGGAGCAGCGCGGGAACAGCGGCGGCCATCGGTCCGCCCCGGAGCAGCGCCCGGGAGACGGCCACCACGAGGAGCGCCGGTGATCAGCCACCAGCTCGGGCAGCCGCCGGACGGGCCCAGGCCGGATCGCCCCCGGCCGTACCCGTTGCACGCCACCCCGCACACGCCGCTACGTCCGATGTGGTGTTGCCGGGCCTGCGGCCAGCCGTGGCCGTGCCCGATGGCCCGCCTGCTGCTGCGCAGCGAGTACGAGGACAACCGGATCGGGCTGTCCATCTACCTGTGCGGGCTGCTGTACGAGGCCACACGCGACCTCTACCGGCTGAACCCGAACGACGCGCCGGCCCCGGCCGACATGTTCGCCCGCTTCGTCGCCTGGGGCCCGTATCGCCGTCACCCGCCCGTCCCTCCGGGCGGTGACTGTCAATAAGGGGCCCTTCCTCTACCGGAGGCGTTAATAGGGTGCCCCTCCTTTCACCGCCAGCCGACGTCGATGCGGTCGCCTCGCTCGTCGAAGAAGTGCAGCGCGTCCATCCGCACCTGCACGGCGAGCGGGTGCCCGGGCGACACCTGCGGGTACGGCGCGAGCCGTACCGCCAGTTCCGCCGGACGACGGTGGTGGCGGCCCGGGTCGGGCAGCACGCTCGTGCGGTTGCCGCCGCCCCCGCCCGCCTCCGGGGCCGGGGCCGACGACTCCGTCGCGCGGCCGGTGAGCCGCTGCATCACCTGGTTGAACCGGCGCAGGCCGCGCTGGCCCGGTGCGGCCTGCTCGACCGGGGTGCCCATCTCGTCCACCACGATCGCGGTGGCGCCGATGTCGAGGAACGCGAGCGACTCGTGACCGTGGTGCTCCAGGTAGCGGATGCGCCCGTGCAGCACGTCACCGGCGGTGTCCGGGGCGACCGGGGTGAGCGCCTCGGCGCGCATGCCGACCACGATCCGCTCACCGTGGTAGTGCGCCACCGCCCGGCTGCGGATGTCGTCCCAGGGCAGGTAGAGCGACTGCTCACCGAGGTTCAGCGCGACGTACCGGTCGAGGTGGACGTAGACCGACGCCTCCAGCAGGTTCATCCGGGGGCTGCCCAGGAACGCGGCGACGTAGAGCGTCGCGGGCCGGCCGTACACCTGGGTGGGGGTGCCCACGTCCTGGAGCACGCCCTTGCGCATGATGGCGACGCGGTCGGCCATGGTCAGCGCCTCGGCCTGGTCGTGGGTGACGTAGATGGTGGTGACGCCCAGTTCGCGGGTGAGGCCGGAGATCTCCGCCCGCAGTTCGGCGCGCAACCCGCTGTCCAGGTTGGAGAGTGGCTCGTCCATCAGGAACAGGCCGGGCCGGCGCACTATCGCCCGCCCCATGGCGACCCGCTGCCGCTGGCCGCCGGAGAGCTGGCTGGGCTTGCGCCCGAGGACGTCGCCGATGCCGAGCGCGCTCGCCACGTCCTGGATCCGCTCGCCACGCGGTACGGGCTCGACGCCGCTCAGGCGCAGCGGGAAGCCGATGTTGTCGCCGACTGTCATGTGCGGATAGAGCGCGAAGTCCTGGAAGACCATGGCGATCTTCCGGTCGCGTGGTGGCAGGTCGTTCGCCAGTTCACCGCCGAGCATGATGGCGCCGGAGGACGGGTCCTCCAGCCCGGCGACCATGCGCAGCACTGTCGATTTCCCGCAGCCCGACGGGCCGAGCAGCACCATGAACTCGCCGTCGTTGACGTCCAGATTGATGGTGTCGACCGCGACTGTTCCATCCGGGAACACCTTGGTGACATCCTTGAGCGCGACGGTCGCCACCGTCACCTCCCCAGTTCCTCGCCCCAAACCCGGGAATGACTGTGACCAGGATCATCTGATTCGCACATCGGGTAAACGTGCCATGTTCGTCTCGTGACAGTCCTATTAAGCGGTATTCGCCGGGCTCCGCAGTTAAGTGACCTGCCGGTAACCCCTTTTACGGCGTTTCGCCGAGGAACACACGGCGCACCACGCGCTCGGCGGCGTGCCCGTCGTCGAGCGCGCAGAACCGCGATCGGAACGCCGCCCGGGCCCGCTCGGCGTCCTCGTCGTCGACGGCGCCGGAACGGAACACGTCGAGCAGCCCGGGGAAGTCCCGCGCGACGGCGCCCGGCGGCTCGGCCAGCAGGTCGAAGTAGACGCCCCGGGCCACCCGGTAGGCGTCCCAGTCCGGCGCGTAGACCACTATCGGCCGGTCCAGCACGGCGTAGTCGAACATCGCCGAGGAATAGTCGGTGACCAGCACGTCCGCGGCCAGGTAGAGGTCCTCCACCCGCTCGTACGCGCTCACGTCCAGCACGCCGTCCGCCGCCGGTCCCCGGGGATGCCGCTCCCGGTCGTGGAAGTAGTGGCTGCGCATCAGCAGCCGGCCCCGGGGCCCGAGGACGTCGAGCATCCGGTCCGGGTCGAACGGTGGCCGCCACCCGGGCAGGTGCTCGCGGTGCGTCGGCGCGTAGAGCACCACGTACTCGTCGGGCGCGATGCCCAGCGCGGCGCGGACCTGGCCGCGGTCCTCGGCGGTGGCCAGCGCCAGCCGGTCGTTGCGCGGGTAGCCGACCTCCAGCGTGGTGTAGTCCGCCGGGTACGCCCGCTCCCACATCTGGGTGGAGAAGCTGTTCGAGGTGATGCTGTAGTCCCAGCGGTCAACGCGGCGCAGCAGGCCGGCGAAGTTCATCCCCATCGCGCCCACCGGGTAGCGCTGCTGGTCCAGGCCCATCACCTTGACCGGCGTGCCGTGGTGGGTCTGCACGTGCACCGAGCCGGGCCGCTTGCGGACGAAGTCCGGGAAGTTGACGTTGTTGACGAGCCAGCGGGCGCGGGCCAGCACGCGGTGGTACTCGCGGCTGCCGGCCACCACGTACTCGACACCTGGTGGCAGCGTGGCCACCCGGTCCCGGCGGACGATCCACACACCACGTACCTGCGGTGCGAGCCGGCGGGCGGCCTCGTAGATCGCCGCCGGGTTGCACGAGTAGCCCCGGTACCAGTAGGCCGCGTACACGGCGAGCGTCGGGTCGATCGGCCGGTGCAGCTCGGCCCGGTAGTACTCGCCGAGCGCCAGGTCACGGGCCCGCCGGGCGGTACGCCGCACCACCGGCGTGATCCGTCGCCGGGCCCGCCGGGCGGTCCGCCGGGCCGTCTCCCCCGCCTGGTGCGCCTCGCGCAACGCGCTGAACGTCCGCCAGCGCCCGGCCGCCACCAGCCGGTGCTTGAGCCCTTCCGGGCCGGGCGGGACCGGGTACCCCTCGGGCGGCAGGAACCGCACGTAGTCGGCGTGCATCTGGGCGAAGAACGGCGCCCGCAGCTCGGGTGCGATCCGGTCGCCGTTGCCGAGCACCGTCAGGTAGTGCCAGATCATCCGCTCGAAGACCGCCGGTCGCAGCCCGGTCACCCTCCAGCGGTCCATCAGCCCGAACACGCGGTGCCACTGGGCGAAGACCTCGAAGTGCCGGTCCCCCCGGGTCTTCGTGATCGCGCCGGTGCGGCGCTGCCGGTAGTTCAGGCAGATCCGGTCGAGTACGCCGATCCGCCCGGCGGCCATCAGCGCCGGATAGCTGAACGACACGTCCTCGTACCAGCCCGGTTCGAAGCGCAGCCCGCGTTCGAGCAGGAACTCCCGGCGTACCACCCGGTTCCACGCGGTGTGCAGCAGCTTCAGCGTCTCCGGCCGGTCCCGCAGCGTGAACGTCGTCGCGCCGGGCGGGTCGGGGAACACGTCGCGCATCGCGCTACGGGTGCCGATGTTGTTCCAGTGCGCCCGGACGTGGTCGACGATCAGCACGTCCGGCGCGGTGTCGCGGAGCCGGTCCGCGACGTGCGGCAGGCAGCCGGGCACCAGCCAGTCGTCCCCGTCGACGAACCACACGTACTCGCCGACGGCCCGGTCCAGCCCGATGTTGCGGGCCGGACCGAGCCCGACGTTCTCGGCGAGGCGTACCGGGCGGACCCGGGGGTCGCGCAGCGCGTACTCGGCCAGGATCTCGCCACTGTCGTCGGGGGAGGCGTCGTCGACACCGATCACCTCGATGTCGACGAACGGCTGGTCGAGGATCGAGTCGAGACATTCCCGCAGGTAGCCCTGCACCTTGAAGGCCGGCACGACGAAGCTGATCAAGGTCACCCCGGCCCGCCCTCCGTCAGCCCGGCGAGCGCACACCCCCATGGGCGCGGGCCGGCAGGACCACCCAGGCGAGGACCACGCTCGCGACAAAAACCACGAGAAGGTACGCACCCAGTGTAGCCAGAGCGATACTCGCATATCCGGCGATCAGCCCGATTGCCAGCAACACAGAACGTGCCGCCCAGCCCAGCGTCGCCGCGTGCAGCGGCGGCGCCGCCTGCCGCTTTTCCAGCCTGGCGGTCAGGTCGTAGTGCAGCAGCGTGAGCACCAGGACGTACCCGAAGATCAGCCAGGCCGGCGCCCGGCCCGCCACGCCGATCGCGATGGCGAACAGGTACTCGGCGGCCCGCAACGCAGCAGGCACCAGCCAGTCCAGCGACCCGTCGTGCGGCGCCCGTGAGCCCTGCGCGGCACCCAGCAGCAGCACCAGCGCGAGCACCGGCACCCAGACCGGCAGGTCGCCGCCGCCGTGCACCGCGAGCAGCGCCCACACCAGCGTCCCCGCCGCGCCGAGCGCGCCGAGCACCGCCAGCAGCAGCGGCCGTCGCGCGGCCGGCAGCGTCCGCGCCAGCAGACCGTCGTCGCGGTGCAGACCCGCGTCCACAGTGGTCAGCACCGGCACCCGCATCCACCGCGCCCGCAAGGTCCGCAACCCCCCGGTGTACGCGAACGCCAACGTCCCCCAGACCAGCACCGCGACCAGCGCCACCAACGGCCCGAACAGCGCGGCGGCGATGGCGATGAGCGCCCACCGCTCACCGATCGGGAACACCACCGTGCGCTTCAGCCAGTACGACACCGAGCCGGTGTCCGCCTGCACCCGGGTCGACGCGGCGTTCAGCTTCCCGCCGATGCCGCCCGCGTCGGCGCTCACCACCTTCGGCCGCCGGGCCGCCTCGTCGTGCAGCGCGCCGTACCAGGTGTCGGTCATGTGCCGCACGGTCTGCAACGTCATCGCGGCGAGCGCCAGCGCCCAGCCGTACCGGAACCCGGCGTGCGTGGCGCCGAAGCCGAGACCGGCGTAGACCACGTACTCCTTGAAGCGGTCGGCCATCGTGTCCAGCCAGCCGCCCCAGGCGCTGAAGTGCCGCGTGTAGCGGGCGAGCTGCCCGTCCACGCAGTCCAGCACGAAACCCAGGTAGAGCAGGATCGCGCCGGCCACCAGCGCGGGCCGTCCACCGGCGCCGAACAGCACCGCCGCGGCCACCGCGAACGCCACCGAGACCATGGTGACCCCGGTCGGGCCGATCCCGATCCGTGCCGCCGCCTTGGTGACGTACGGGGACCAGGTACTGACGAAGAACGTGGTGAAGAAGTCGTCCCGCTCCTTCACCGACAGCTTCAGCTCGGCCCGGTCCTCGTCGACGGCGGCCACCGCCGACTCGGCCGCCACCCGCTGCGCCTCGTCGCCGACCCGGTGCGCCACGAGCAGACGTACCCTCTGGGCGAAGATCAGCGTGCCCCGCGCGGCGAGGTCGGCCACGAGCCGGTCCACCGCGTCCAGCGGCCCGCCGCCCGCGGCGCGGCGGGCGGCGTCGGCGAGCGCGGGCAGGTCGGCCGCGCCCACCCGCAGCGCGCCGCCGAACACGCCGCTCGCGTCGGCGGCGCCGACCTCGACCACCTGCCCGCGCTCCTCGCGCACGGTGGCCTGCCCGGGAGCGGGCGGATCGGTGAGCACCAGCGCCACCGTCGGCCCCACCGGGCTGGTCGCGAGGTGCTTGAGTACGGCGGTGTGCGCCACCAGGTCGGCACCGCTCACCAGCACCGGGCCGGTCGCGGTGGCCACCAGATCGGCCAGCTCGGTCAGGTCGGCGGCGATGCGCACGTCGTCCGCCCCGGCCCGGCGCCACTGCGTGGCCAGGCGCTCGGTGAGCGGTTCCCCGGCGGGCCGGCCGGGCTCGCTGCGGTGGCCCGCCGCCGGGTCGGCGGCGAGCACGATCGCGAGCGTCACCGCTTCGCCGCGTCGGCGTAGGCCGCCAGCGCCTCGTCGATCGTCCCGTCGACGATCAGCCGTCCGGCGTCGAGGTACAGCCCCCGACGGCAGAACCGGGTGAGGTCCTTGTCGTTGTGTGACACCAGCACCAGCGTGCGCCCTTCCGCGAGAAGTCGCTCGATGGTCGCATAGCACTTCGCGCGGAACTCCGCGTCCCCGACCGCTGTCACCTCGTCCACAAGCAGCACCGGGTGCGGCAGGTGCGCGATCACCGCGAAACCCAGCCGCACCTTCATCCCCGACGAGTAGTGCCGCACCGACGTGTCGATGGCGCGTTCCACCTGCTCACCGGCGAACGAGACGATCTCGTCGAAGTGTTCCCGCAGGTACGCCGACGACAGCCCGTGCAGCCCGCCCACCAGGTAGAGGTTCTCCCGCCCGGTCAGGTCGCCGGAGAACCCGGCGGACAGTTCGAGCAGCGGCGCCACCCGGCCGTGCACCCGGATCGAGCCCTCGTCCGGGATGAGCACACCGGCGATCAGCCGCAGCAGCGTGCTCTTGCCGGTGCCGTTGCGCCCCACCACGCCCACCGTCTCGCCCGGCTCGACCCGGAACGACAGGTCACGCAGCGGCCAGAACCGGCCCGCGTCCGGGTCGCGGGCGCCCCGGTGCACGATCAGCTCCCGCAGCCGCAGCTGACGGCGCCGGTTGCGGACGAACCGGATGCCGAGCCCGTCCGCCTCGATGATCGGCGCCATTCAGAGTTCCTTCAGCACTGCCGGTTCGAGGCGGTGGAACGCCCACCAGCCCAGCGCCAGCACCAGCACGCTGCCGGACACCGTGATGGTGAGCAGCCGGGCGTCGGGGAACTCGTCCGGATACCAGACCGCATGGTGCAGCTGGAAGATCCCGACCAGCGGGTTCAGCTCGTACCCGATCTTGATCCAGCCCGGCATGCCCGACTCCCGCACCAGGTCGAGCGGATAGATGATCGGGGTCGCGTAGAACAGCAGCCGGATGACCAGCCGCATCGTGCGCTCGATGTCGCGCATCAGCACGTTGCCCGCCGACAGCAGCAACGCCAGACCCACCAGCAGCACGAACTGCACCGCCACCGCCAGCGGCAGGGCGAGCAGGCTCCAGCCGGGGCGGATCTTCCCCTGGCTCGCGTAGATCGCCGCGACGGCGGCCAGGATCGGCAGCCCGGCCAGGTACTCGGCGAACCGGCCGGCGACCCGCCCGATCGGGAAGATCGGTCGGGGCAGGTTCATCGTGGTGATCAGCCGGGACTGCCCGGTGAGCGCGTTAGCGGCCTCGGTCAGCGCCGAACTCGCCCACATCCAGGCGAAGATGCCGGTGATCAGGAACAGCGGGTACGACCCGGCCGCCTCGCCCAGGTGCCGCCGGGTCGGGCCGGAGTAGAGCACGCCGAAGACGAACCAGTAGATCAGGCCCATGCCGAGCGGCTCGATCAGCGACCAGAAGTAGCCCAGCACCGACTGCTGGTACTTCACCGCGAGATCCCGGCGGACCAGGATGCGCAGCGAGGTGCGGGCGGACCAGAGCGCCGCGACGCCTGACGTCACCGCACCATCGTCGCGCCCTCCGTCGCGGCCTCGGCCCGGGCACGCGCCGGGTCACCCCAACGGGGTCAGCACTCGATCACGTTGACGGCGAGCCCGCCCCGCGCGGTCTCCTTGTACTTGACCTTCATGTCCGCGCCGGTCTCCCGCATGGTCTTGATGACCTTGTCCAGCGACACGTGGTGCACCCCGTCGCCGCGCAACGCCAACCGGGCCGCGGTGATCGCCTTGATGCTCGCCACCGCGTTGCGCTCGATGCACGGGATCTGCACCAGGCCACCCACCGGGTCGCAGGTCAGCCCCAGGTTGTGCTCCATGCCGATCTCGGCGGCGTTCTCCACCTGCTCCGGCGTACCGCCCAGCGCCTCGGCCAGCCCGGCCGCCGCCATCGAACACGCCGAACCCACCTCGCCCTGGCAGCCCACCTCGGCGCCGGAGATCGACGCGTTCTCCTTGAACAGCACGCCGATCGCACCCGCCGCGAGCAGGAACCGGACCACGCCCTCCTCGGAGGCACCCGGTACGAACCGGGTGTAGTAGTGCAGCACGGCCGGGATGATCCCGGCGGCGCCGTTAGTCGGCGCGGTGACCACCCGCCCGCCGGCCGCGTTCTCCTCGTTGACAGCCAGCGCGAACAGCGTCACCCAGTCCATCGCGCGCAGCGGATCCCCGCTGCCGGTCTCCGCCTCCAGGCCGCGCCGCATCTCCGCCGCGCGCCGCCGGACCTTCAACCCACCCGGGAGTACGCCGTCACGGGTACAGCCGCTCTCCACGCACTCGCGCATCACGCGCCAGATCTCCAGCAGCCCCGCCCGCACGTCCGCCTCGCTACGCCAGGACACCTCGTTGGCGAGCATCACCTCGCTGATCGACAGCCCGGTACCGGTGGTGACCTCGAGCAGTTCCGCGCCGGTCAGAAACGGATGCCGCACCCGGGTGCTGTCCGCCTTGATCCGGTCCGCCCCGGCCGCCGCCTCGTCCACCACGAACCCGCCACCGACCGAGTAGTACGTGCGCGTCCGCACCTCGTTCCCGGCCGCGTCGTACGCCGCGAACGTCATCCCGTTCGGGTGGTACGGCAACGAGCGCCGGCGATGCAGCACCAGATCCGTGTCCGGGTCGAAGTCGATCCCCTGACTGCCGAACAGGTCGAGCCGCCGCTGCGTGCGGATCCGCTCGACACGCGGCCCGACCGAGTCGGTGTCGACGGTCTCCGGGACCTCCCCCTCCAGCCCCAGCAGCACCGCCCGGTCACTGCCGTGCCCGTGCCCGGTCGCGCCGAGCGAGCCGAACAGCTCCGCCCGTACCCGCGCCACGTCGGCGAGCTGCCCGTCGGCCTTCAGGCCCGCCACGAACGTACGGGCGGCCCGCATCGGCCCGACGGTGTGCGAGCTGGACGGCCCGATACCGACGCTGAAAAGATCGAAAACACTGATCATTTGCTGTTTCCTCGCCGTCGTCCCCGTTGTGCGGATCCGAGCCGGTGCGTAGGTGCCGCGCCCGCCGGGCGGGTAGACGGCCGACGCCCGGGGTGGGGGCGCCCGACCGGCGAGCCTACCTCGCCCCCGTGAATACCCGCCCCCACTCCGCCACATACCCGCCCCGCCGCACACGTGCGCCCTCAGCACGAGCCGCTCCCCCTCCACCGCCCCTGTCGATCCAGCTCCCGGCGCGGCCAGCCCTTCAAGATCACCCCCCACTTCCCGCCGATCTTGGAGTTGTGGCACCTCGAATGTGCGGTTTGTAGCGTTCGCGAACTGCCACAACTCCAAGATCGACGCATCCATCCCTGCCGCCCCCGGCTCCCGGCTCCCGGCTCCCGGCTCCCGGCTCCCGGCTCCCGGCTCCCGGCTCCC
>NZ_JALJRJ010000027.1:0-78130 GCF_024519755.1 Micromonospora sp. Mcm103 | reverse complement strand
CACGGCCCGCACCACACCGTCCTCGGTGTCGAACCGCACCCGCAGATCCCTGACCTGGAGATAGGGCCCGTCGCCGGAGCGCTGCTCCGGCACCTCCGGGCGGTCCGGCTCCCCGGACGGCACCGCCTCCGACCTGCCCATTGACCGCCTCCCCTTCGGTGATGAAGAGAACCTACAGGAAATCCCCAGAGGCGAAAATAAGCTACATCGAGCGGTCTGTCAGCGGTCCGAGCGTAACGACTCGGTCTCCCGTCCGCACGCCCCTCACCTGGGACATCCACAGCCGCGATTGGGCGTCGCCGCCTCGTCGTCGCACCCGTCGTGCGACGATGGTCGTGGCGATCAGGGAAGGATTCTCACCAGCACGAGGTGGAGGTGACCATGACCGCGGCGGTGTTCGGCCACGACGGCCCGTGGACCGAAGAGGAGTACCTCGCCCTCGGCGAGACGCAGGAACGCGTCGAATTCTTCGACGGGAGCCTCTACGTGACTCCAGGTCCCACCCCGCTGCACCAGAACATCTCCGGTGAGCTGCGGGCCGCACTCCGGGCACCAGTGCGCCAAGCCGGGCTTCGCGTACTGGAAGCGGTGAACGTCCGACTCAGGCCGGGCCGGATACCGATCCCCGACCTCGCCATTGTCGACGACGTTGATCTCCGGGTTCCCGTTATCGAGGCGAGCAGCGTCCGGCTGGTCTGCGAGATCATCTCCCCGAGCAACGCCGCCACGGACAAAGTGCTCAAGATGCACTACTACGCTGCCGCCGGCATCGAGTGGTATCTCCTTGTCGACCAGGAAACCCTGACGATGCACCTTTACCAGCGGCAAGGAGCGCACTACGTCGAGCGGTCCGTCACGAAGGCCGGCGAGGTACTGGAGCTGACGGATCCGGTCCACGCGACGATCCGGCCTGAGGATCTGCTCGCCTGACGGATGTCGGTGCGCTCGCCTAGGGTCGGCGCATGAGCGAGCGTCAGCAGGGCAACGGAGTGCCGGCATGAGCGAGTTCGACGCGGCGACCGCAGCCGTCCAGGCCGCTCTCGACGCGGGTGCCCGGTACGCCGACGCCCGGGTCATGCACCGCCGCTACGAGTCGATGTCGGCCCGCAACGGCGACATCGAGGAGCTGAGCCAGGACGAGAGCATCGGGCTGGGCGTACGCGCACTCGTCGGATCGGGGTGGGGCTTCCACGCCGTACCCGATCTGTCCGACGCCGCGGCCCGCGACGCCGGCCGGCGCGCCGCGGCGATCGCCACCGCGAGCGCGCGGGTGCCCGGCCCGCCGATCGACCTGGTGCCGGTCGAGGCGACGGTGGCGAGCTGGGCCTCGGACTGCGGCGTCGACCCGCTCGGGGTGCCGCTGTCGGACAAGGGCGACCTGCTGGTCCGCGCCACGGCGACGATGCGCGAGCACGGCGCCGACCTGGCCGAAGGGCTCTACCAGATCTGGGACACCTCGAAGTGGTTCGTCTCCAGCGAGGGCCACCGGATCGACCAGCGCATCCGGGAGTGCGGTGGCGGCATCTCGGCCACCTCGATCGGTGCCGGCGAGACCCAGCGGCGGTCCTACCCGAGCTACCGCGGGCAGTACGGCACCACCGGCTGGGAGCTGGTCACCTCGCTCGACCTGGCCGCGCACGCCGCCCGGATCGCCGAGGAGTCCCGCGAGCTGCTCACCGCGCCGCTCTGCCCGTCCGGCGAGACCGATCTGATCCTCGGCGGCGAGCAGCTCGCGTTGCAGATCCACGAGTCCGTCGGGCATGCCATCGAGCTGGACCGCATCCTCGGCTGGGAGGCGGCGTTCGCCGGCACGTCCTGGCTCGACCTGGCCCGCCTCGGCTCGCTGCGGTACGGCTCCGAGCTGATGAACGTGACGATCGACCCGACCATCCCGGGCGCGCTGGGCAGCTTCGGCTTCGACGACGAGGGCTCCCCGGCGGTCGCCCGGGACGCGGTCCGCGAGGGGCGGTGGGTCGGGGTGCTCGCCGGCCGTGACTCGGCCGCCGTCGCCGGCCTCGACTACGGCGGCAGCGTACGGGCAGACGGCTGGGCCCGGTTGCCGATGGTGCGGATGACGAACGTGGGCCTGGAACCCGGCCCGCACACGCTCGACGAGATCATCGCGGCCACCGACGACGGGGTGCTGATGGACATCAACCGGTCCTGGTCGATCGACGACAAGCGGCTCAACTTCCAGTTCGGCTGCGAGGTCGGCTGGGAGGTGAAGAAGGGCCGCCGGGGGCGGATGCTGCGCAACCCGACCTACACCGGCATCGGGCCGGTCTTCTGGCGCTCGATGGACATGCTCTCCTCGGAGACGGTCGCCTGGGGCACGCCGAACTGCGGGAAGGGGCAGCCCGGCCAGGTCGGGCACACCGGTCACCCGGCCGCGCCGGCCCGGTTCCGCGGCGTCCGCGTGGGGGTACGGGCATGAGCGAGCGCAGCGAGCGAATCAGCAGGCTCAGGGCGACGGTGCCTCATGACGGCACGGAGCGAAGCGGAGTGCCGGCATGAGCGAGCGCAGCGTGAGCGCCGAGTTGGAGATCGCTTCCGGGGTGGTGGACCTGGTCCGGCACACGGCCGGTCCGGGCGCCGAGGCCGAGGTGCTGGTGACCCGCACCGACCTGGCGCTGACCCGGTTCGCCAACTCGTTCATCCACCAGAACGTGTCCGAGACCGGCGTCGCCGTACACCTGCGGTTGCACGTGGACGGGCGGACCGCGACCGGCAGCGGCAGCCGGGTCGACGCCGACGGGCTGGCCGCCCTGGTCGAGCGGACCCGAGCCGCGGCCCACCTCGCGCCGCCCGACCCGGCCTGGCCGGGGCTCACCGCCCCGACCTCGGTGCCGTCCGGCCCGGCCGTCGACGAGGCCACCGCGTTCGCCTCGCCCGACGAACGGGCCGAGCGGGTACGCGCGTTCGTGGACGCGGTCGACGGGCTGGAGGCGGCCGGCTACTGCCGCACCGCGTACCGGTCGGGGGCGTTCGCCAACTCGGCCGGGCACACGGCTGTGGGCCGTGCGGCCGAGGCGGCGATGGACGGCATCGCCCGCGCCAGCGGCGCCGACGGGGTGGCCCGGCTCTGCGCCGACCGGCTGGCCGATCTCGACGGCGCGGCGCTCGGCGCCCGTGCGGCGGCGAAGGCGCGCGCCGCTGCCGACCCGGTCGAGCTGCCGCCCGGGCACTACGAGGTGGTGCTCGAACCGGCGGCCGTCGCCGACCTGTTGCAGAACCTGGCCTGGTACGGCTTCAACGGCAAGCGGTACGCCGAACGGCAGTCCTTCGCCGAACCGGGCACCGCCCAGTTCGACCCGGCGGTGACGCTGGTGGACGACCCGCTGCACGCCGGCACGCTGCCGTTCGATCTGGAGGGCACGCCCCGGCGGGCGTTGCCGCTGGTGGAGCGGGGCACCACAGGGGCGGTGGCGTACGACAGGCGCGGCGGCGCCGAGGCGGGCACCGGGTCCACCGGCCACGGTATGCCGGGGAGCGCGACGTTCGGGCCGATCCCGCACAACGTCCGCCTGCTGGCGGCCGGCGCGGACCCGGGCGCGGAGTCGGCCGCCGCGGCGGTGAGCGCGGGCGTGACCGGGGCGGTGGGCGACCCGGACACCGCCGCGCTGGTGTCCGGGATGCGGCGCGGGCTGCTGGTGAGCGACTTCTGGTACACCCGGGTGCTGGACCCGAAGCAGCTGGTGGTCACCGGGCTGACCCGCAACGGGGTGTGGCTGGTCGAGGACGGCGTCCCGACCCGGGCGGTACGCGACTTCCGGTTCACCGAGTCGTACCCCCTGGCGATGGGGCCGGGCCGGGTGCTCGGCCTGGGCCGGACGGCGGTTCGCCAGCCCGCTCGCGTCGACGGCTCCTGGTACGAGACCCCGGCGCTGCGGCTGGCCTCCTGGCACTTCACCGGCGGCGCGTCCGGGTGATCCGGCGCGCCGCCTGGCGCGTCACGGCACCGGTCGGCGCACCGTTCGGCCGACCCGCCACATTGATCATGAACTGACTCTTTCCAAGCTGCGGGACACACGGGACACTGCGTTGCGCGGCCGGGCCGTGAAGATCGGCGTAACGTGTGTCACTTAGCCGCACCGGTTCGCCGGTGTGGCCTCGCGCGTGCGCAGGACGTGACAGTGACGTCAGGGAGATGACTCGAATGACAACTACGTCGGCCAGGACGCCGAGACCGCAGCCGCGGGGAGGGCGGGCACGCGCCGCCATCGCGGCGAAGACGTTGCGGACCGACAGATGGTGGATCGCCCCGCTGATCACAGTGGTGGGCCTCAGCGCGTGGGTCATCTACGCGACGGTCCGGGTCTTCATGCACAAGTGGTACTGGGTGGAGCAGTACCACTACCTGACGCCGTTCTACTCCCCCTGCGTCACCGACCGCTGCGTCGAGGGCTCCTCGCACTTCGGCCAGTTCCTGCCCGGCTGGTGGATCATCCCGGACGCGGCGCTCACCCTGCCGTTCCTGCTGCTGTTCCGGCTGACCTGCTACTACTACCGCAAGGCGTACTACCGGTCGTTCTGGCTGTCGCCGCCGGCCTGCGCGGTGCCGGACGGGCACCAGTCGTACAGCGGCGAGACGCGGTTCCCGCTGCTCGGGCAGAACCTGCACCGCTACTTCTTCTACGCCGCCGCGATCATCTCGCTGATCAACACCTGGGACGCGGTCCTGGCCTTCCACTCCCCCGAGGGCTTCGGCTTCGGCCTGGGCAACATCATCCTGATCGGCAACGTGGTGATGCTGTGGGCGTACACGATCTCCTGCCACTCCTGCCGGCACATCATCGGCGGGCGGCTCAAGCACTTCTCCAAGCACCCGATGCGCTACAAGGCGTGGACCGGGGTGTCCTGGTTGAACGTCCGGCACATGCAGCTCGCCTGGATCACCCTCGGCACCCTGGCACTCACCGACTTCTACGTGATGGCGGTCGCCGCCGGCTGGATCAACGACCTGCGGTTCATCAACTGAGAGCCTGGACATGACTGAGACGCGAATCGAACGACACCACTACGACGTCGTCGTGATCGGGGCCGGTGGCGCCGGCCTGCGCGCGGCGATCGAGGCCCGGCTGGCCGGCAAGAAGACCGCGATCATCTCGAAGTCGCTGTTCGGCAAGGCGCACACGGTGATGGCCGAGGGCGGCGCCGCCGCCGCGATGGGCAACGTGAACTCGCGCGACAACTGGCAGGTGCACTTCCGGGACACCATGCGCGGTGGCAAGTTCCTCAACAACTTCCGGATGGCCGAGCTGCACGCCAAGGAGGCGCCGCAGCGGATCTGGGAGCTGGAGACGTACGGCGCGCTGTTCGACCGCACCAAGGACGGGAAGATCTCGCAGCGCAACTTCGGCGGCCACGAGTACCCGCGCCTGGCGCACGTCGGCGACCGGACCGGCCTGGAGCTGATCCGTACCCTCCAGCAGAAGATCGTCTCGCTCCAGCAGGAGGACAAGCAGGAGTTCGGCAGCTACGACGCGCGGATCCGGGTCTTCTCCGAGACCACGATCACCGAGCTGCTGCTCGACGGCGACCGGATCGCCGGTGCGTTCGGCTACTACCGCGAGTCCGGCGAGTTCGTCCTGTTCGAGGCGCCCGCGGTGGTGCTCGCGACCGGCGGCGTCGGACGGTCCTACAAGGTCACCTCGAACTCGTGGGAGTACACCGGTGACGGGCACGCGCTGGCGCTGCGCGCCGGGGCCACGCTGATCAACATGGAGTTCCTCCAGTTCCACCCGACCGGCATGGTCTGGCCGCCCTCGGTGAAGGGCATCCTGGTCACCGAGTCGGTACGCGGCGACGGCGGCGTGCTGAAGAACTCCGAGGGCAAGCGGTTCATGTTCGACTACGTCCCGGACGTGTTCCGCAAGCAGTACGCGGAGACCGAGGAGGAGGCGGACCGCTGGTACACCGACCCGGACAACAACCGGCGTCCGCCGGAGCTGCTGCCCCGCGACGAGGTCGCCCGTGCGATCAACAGCGAGGTCAAGGAGGGCCGGGGTACGCCGGCCGGCGGCGTCTACCTGGACATCGCCTCCCGTAAGTCGGCCGAGGAGATCCGCCGCCGCCTCCCGTCGATGTACCACCAGTTCAAGGAACTGGCCGACGTCGACATCACCAAGGAGCCGATGGAGGTCGGCCCGACCTGTCACTACGTGATGGGCGGCGTCGAGGTCGACCCGGACTCCGGCGCGGCGTACGGCACCGTGCGCGGGCTCTACGCCGCCGGTGAGGTGTCCGGCGGCATGCACGGCTCCAACCGGCTCGGCGGCAACTCCCTGTCCGACCTGCTGGTCTTCGGCAAGCGCGCGGGCGGGCACGCGGCCACGTACACCGATCAGCTCACCACCCGCCCGGCGGTGTCGGTGGCGGCGGTCGAGGCCGCCGTGGAGACGGCGCTGGCGCCCCTGCAGCGGGACACCGGCGAGAGCCCCTACCAGCTCCAGCAGGACCTGCAGGCGGTGATGGGCGACCTGGTCGGCATCATCCGCCGGGAGAGCGAGCTCGCGGACGCCATGCGCAGGCTGGCCGAGCTGCGGGAGCGGGTGGCGAAGGTCAGCGCGGCCGGCGGCCGGCGCTACAACCCGGGCTGGCACCTGGCGCTGGACCTGCGCAACATGCTCGTGGTCTCGGAGTGCACCGCGATGGCGGCGCTGGAGCGGCAGGAGTCGCGCGGCGGGCACACCCGGGAGGACTACCCGGCGATGGACCCGAAGTGGCGCCGGGTCAACCTGGTCTGCTCGCTGGACGGGGACGCGGTCCGGCTCACCGAGAAGCCGCTGCCGAAGATGCGGCCGGAGCTGATCGGGCTGTTCGACCGGGCCGAGCTGGCCAAGTACCTGACCGACGAGGAACTCGCCGAGTTCGACGCCCTCAACGAGGAGGCGAACAACTGATGGGAAGTAAGCGCCAGTTCCGCATCTGGCGGGGCGACGAGACCGGCGGGGACCTGAAGGACTACACGGTCGAGGTGAACGAGGGCGAGGTGGTCCTCGACGTGATCCACCGGCTCCAGGCCACCGAGGCCCCCGACCTGGCGTGCCGGTGGAACTGCAAGGCCGGCAAGTGCGGCTCCTGCTCCATGGAGATCAACGGCAAGCCGCGGCTGGGCTGCATGACCCGGATGTCGACGTTCGAGGAGTCCGAGACCGTCACCGTCACCCCGCTGCGCACCTTCCCGGTGATCCGGGACCTGGTCACCGACGTCTCGTTCAACTACGAGAAGGCCCGGGAGACCCCGGCGTTCGCGCCGCCGGCCGACGTGGCCCCCGGTGACTACCGGATGCAGCAGGTCGACGTCGAGCGCTCGCAGGAGTTCCGCAAGTGCATCGAGTGCTTCCTGTGCCAGAACGTCTGCCACGTGATCCGTGACCACGAGGAGAACAAGCCGGCGTTCTCCGGTCCCCGGTTCTTCATCCGGGCGGCCGAGCTGGACATGCACCCGCTCGACGCGCGTACCGACCGCCGGGAGTACGCGCAGTCGGACATGGGTCTCGGGTTCTGCAACATCACCAAGTGCTGCACCGAGGTCTGCCCCGAGCACATCAAGATCACCGACAACGGGATCATCCCCATGAAGGAACGGGTCGTCGACCGCAGGTACGATCCCCTTGTGTGGCTCGGTAACAAGATCTTCCGGAGGGGTCAGGTGCCTCAGACCAGCGCGACCAGCGGGCATTCCAGCGGTGCCGTTACGTCCGGAGGGGCGCACGGCGGGGCGCACGCGCACGGCGGCGGTTCGCACGCCGGCGGGGTGCACTCGCACGCGGGCGGCTCGCACGACAGTGCCGCCGAGCGTCAGGCGCAGCAGGGCGTCAACTGGCACCGCGAGGTGCCGCACCCGACCGCCCCGGCGGTGGACGCCAACGGCAAGCTGCCGCTGACCGAACTGACGTTCAACAAGGCCGCCGCGCCGTCGCCGTTCGGCGACGACGTGACGTTCCCGCTGCCGCCCGAGCACCTCAACTTCGCTCACCCGCAGCAGGACGAGCCGAAGCACTGAACAGCAGCGCGACGACGACGGGGGCCAGCGGCACACGCCGCGGGCCCTCGTCCCGTTTCTGCCCGGCTGTCCGGTTCACCGGACGGCCCGGCTCGCGCCGCGATCGTTCAGGCGGTGTCGAGCAGCGGGCGCAGCGCGGCCACGATCGGCACGTCGGCCGGCAGCCAGTCGACGCTGTCCAGCTCGGCGGCGGTCAGCCAGCGCAGCTCGGCGTGCTCCAGCGCCTTGGGCTCGTCGCCGTGCAGCAGGCGGGCGGCGTAGACGCGCAGCACGGACCGGCCGTGAGCCATCCGTACGTCCCGGCCGACACGCGCGCCGACAGCCACCCGTACGCCCAGTTCCTCGGCACACTCCCGGGCCAGCGCGTCGGTCTCGGCCTCGCCGGGCTCGACCTTCCCGCCCGGGAACTCCCAGCGCCCCGCCACCTCGGGGGGCGCGGAGCGCTCACACGCCAGCACCCGGCCGCCCTCGATGATCGCCGCCCCGACGACCACCTTCGGCTCCCGCCGGTCGGCCTGCCCGCTTCCGCTTACCCGTTCGGTCCGCACGGGCCACCAGCGTGCCAGATCAATCGGCGGTTTGGGTAGCTGCGTCGACCGTCAGGTCAGCAGAACACGGAAGTGTGGGCGTGGACACACCATCTGAGTGGCGAGAGACTAGAGGGCGTCGACTGGGACACGGGATGGCGACGATTTGGCCACAAGCCGGCAACGACGCCTGGGAGGTGCGGTGATGCGCGTGCTGTTCAGCGGCCGGGTGAAGCACGACTACCTCAGCGACGCGCTCGCCCTGCTGTCCGGATGGACGCGCGAGGGCGAACAGATCCGCCGCACCATCGTCCTCGACGACACCCAGCACGCCGCGCTCACCGAGCGGGTGGCGGTGGTGGCCGACGCGCTGCGGTTGCGCCCCGAGATCAGCCGCCGGGCCGACCGTACCCAGATCCGGCTCGGGCACGACGACGGCGAGCCGCTCACCGAGGGCGAGGTGCTGCTGGCCGCGCGCATCGAGGACGCGGTCCGCGCGGTCACCGAGTCCTGAGCCGCTGGCACGCCCCGCCTACCCTCGGGTGCATGTCTGGCCCCACGTACGACCGCAAGGAACAGTTCCAGCAGATCCAGAGCGGGTTGCTGCCCGGCGAGCAGATCATCGCCGTCTACGACGCGATCGGCACCGGCACCGGCTTCATCGGCCTGACCGACCGGCGCGTGATCGTCCAGGACCGCTCCTTCGTCGGCAAGCGGTACGCGATCACCAGCATCCCGTACTCGAAGATCACCAGCGTGAGCGTGGTGAGCAACAAGTCCTGGGGTGGTTCGTTCTTCTCCACCGGGTCCATCGCGGTGCACGTCGGCACGCACACCTACGAGGTCGAGTTCCGGGGCGCGCAGAAGAGCCACCACGTGCACAACGTGATCCTGCAGTACATCTCCTGACCCGCCTGGCACAATCGCCGCCATGCGAGGGCTGACGACGCGATGGCGGGCCTGGGGCGACCGTCGACGGGCCGTACGCCTGCTCCGCCGCCTCCTGGTGCTCGCCACCGCCGCCGTGACGCTGCTCGGCGCCGCGACTGTCGCCGGCGCGGTCTGGGTCCGCGGCGCCGCCGAGGGCCACCTGTTCGACGCCGCGGACGCGCCGGAGACGCCGGTGGCCCTCGTGCTGGGCACCAAGGTGGAGCCGGACGGCACCCCGGCGCCGTTCCTGGCCGCGCGGCTGGAGATCGCCCGCCAGTTGTACGCCACCGGCAAGGTCCGGGTGCTGCTGCTCTCCGGCGACCACATGAACTGGGACTACGACGAGCCGGACGCGATGCGGCGCTGGCTCGTCGACCGGGGCGTCCCGGCGGAGAAGACGGTGCTGGACCACGCGGGGTTCGACACGTACGACTCGTGCGTCCGCGCGTACCGCGTCTTCGGGGTGCGGCGGGCCACAGTGGTCACCCAGTCGTTCCACCTGCCGCGTGCGGTGGCGCTCTGCCGGGACGCCGGCATCGACACCGTCGGCGTCGGCGACGACACCGCCCGCCGGTACGCGGGCCAGTGGCGGATCAGCTCCGTCCGCGAGTACGGCGCGTGCGTGAAGGCCGCCGCGGACGTGCTCACCGGGCGCGACCCGGTGCACCTCGGCCGCCGGGAGACCGGAGTGGACGACGCGCTGCGGGCGTAATCCGGTTGTCCCTCCGGCTCGGCTGCTGGTCTGCTGAACCCCTCGAAGCCGACCGGAGGGAGCACCGCCATGCCACACGCTGCGAAGCCCAACCGACCCGTCGTCACCTCATCCGAAACGAGGCTTCGTGTTGTCGTACCCCATTGCGTCGGAGGTCACTGACCTCGCGTCGCGTCGCGTCCCGTCCGCCCGGCGGGAGGGCGCGTGATGTCCGTCTTCGACGATCCCGGCCTGTTCGGCCGGCTCTGGGCCGCCACCTACGACGGCCCCGGCAATCCCGACCCGGCCCCGGCCGTCGACTTCCTCGCGCCGCTGGCCGAGGGCGGCCCGGTGCTCGAACTAGCTGTGGGCACGGGCCGGGTGGCCCTGCCGCTGGCCGCCCGCGGCCTGACCGTGGGAGGCGTCGAGGCGTCCCCGGAGATGGTCGCGCACCTGCGCGCCAAGCCGGGCGGCGCGGACATGCCCGTCACCGTCGGCGACATGGCGGACGTCCCGGTCCCCGGGCCGTACCGTCTGGTCTTCCTGGTGTTCAACACACTGTTCAACCTGGTCTCGGAGGAGCGCCAGGCGGCGTGCTTCCGCAACGTCGCCCGGGTGCTCGCGCCCGGCGGCGCGTTCGTCATCGAGACCTTCGTGCCCGACCCGGCGGACTTCGACCGGGACGAGCAGGTCCAGGTGCGGGAGGTGACCGAGGACTCGGCCACCATCCGCATGCACCGGTACGACCGGGCGGCGCAGACGTTCGTGCGCCAGACCGTCACGTTCGACGCCGCCGGCGTGCACCTCAAGCCGTTCGCCATGCGGTACGCCTGGCCGGAGCAGATCGACGAACTGGCGGAGCGGGCCGGGCTGCGGCTCACCGAGCGGTACGCCGACTGGGACCGGTCGTCGTTCGACGCGGACAGCCGCTCGCACATCTCCGTCTACCGGCGGCGGTAGCGCTCACGCCGAGGGCCGGGGTCTCGCGTCCCGGCCCTCGGCCTGCGCCGATACGCTGACGCGGCCGGTGTCCGCCGTCCCGGCCGGGAGGTACCGATGACAGTCACCGTCGCCGCCATGGACGACGCGCACGCCGACGCCGTGCTGGAGATCTACCGCCTCGGCATCGCCGAGGGCAACGCCACGTTCGAGACCGAGCCGCCGGACTGGACGCGGTTCACCGCCACCCGGCTGCCCGACCACCGCTGGGTGGCGCTCGACGAGGCCGGCGACGTGCTCGGCTGGGCGGCCTGTTCGGCGGTCTCCGAGCGCAGCGTCTACGCCGGGGTGGTCGAGCACTCCGTCTACGTGCACCCGCGGGGGCGCGGACGCGGGGTCGGCCGGGCCCTGCTGGAGGCGCTGATCGCCTCCACCGAGGCGGCCGGGATCTGGACCATCCAGTCCGGCGTGTTCCCGGAGAACACCGCGAGTCTCGCGCTGCACGCGGCGTGCGGCTTCCGCGTCGTCGGCACCCGCGAGCGGGTAGGCCGCCACCACGGCACCTGGCGCGACGTGACCTTGATCGAACGCCGCAGTCCCCGCATCTGACCCCTTGATCACCGGGTTGGTCAGGCGCCGACCAGGTGACGGCGCACCAGGGCGTCCCGCTCCAGGACCAGGTCGACCATCTGCCAGAACTCGGCGAGCCGGGGATGGGTCAGGCCCTCCTCGCGGCTGAGCTTGCGGCCGAAGATCGGGCTGTCCCCCGCGACCTCGCCACCGTTGACGAGCGTCGCGGCCGGCCCCGGCGAGCCGGCCACCGGCCCGACCCGGCAGCCGAAGGTGACGTGGTCGTCGAAGTCGTCGCGGCCCCAGCTGCCCAGGATCGCGTCGATCCAGACCTCGTGCACGCCGTCGTGGTGGTAGCAGCTCGCAAAATAGACGGCCGCCGTCGCGTCGTCGGTGCGGATGTCGGCCCAGGTCCGCTCCGCGGCGGTGTCGCAGCAGCCGCAGACGAACTCCCGTACCTGGCGGGTGCTCTCGTCGATCCTCAATGTCACCGCGCGAACCCTAGCGAGCCCTACGCCGCCGCGCGTACCCGAAGGCACTTGACGGATCAACCACGCGGGTGCAATGGTTAGCTACATGAGTAACGAACCAATGGAGTTGGTATGGATGACGGTCGGCCGATCTTCGTCCAGATCGCGGAACTGATCGAGAACTCGATCATCGACGGGACGTACGCGGAGGAGACCCAGGTGCCGTCGACGAACGAGCTGGCGGCGTTCCACCGGATCAATCCGGCGACCGCCGCCAAGGGGATCAACCGCCTGGTCGACGACGGGATTCTCTACAAACGCCGGGGAATCGGAATGTTCGTGGCAACGGGGGCCAGCGAAACACTCCGAGAGCGCCGTCGGCACGAGTTCTCCGACCAGTACGTGCGGCCCCTCATCGAGGAGGCCCGCAAATTGGGCATCGGCACCGAGGAGCTGAAGAAGCTCATCGAGACATGGGAGGAACAACGATGAGCGTCGTGGCGGCTGCCGGCCTCACGAAGCGGTACGGCGACGTGGCCGCTCTCGACGACGTCACCTTCACCCTGACGGGGAACAAGATCTACGGCCTCCTCGGCCGCAACGGCGCCGGAAAGACGACGCTGATGCAGCTGATCACCGGCCAGCAGAGCGTCTCCAGTGGCGACCTGACACTCTTCGGCGAGCGGCCGTACGAGAACGAACGGGCGCTGTCGCAGGTGGCCTTCATCAAGGAGAGCCAGACGTACCCGGCCGTCTACCAGGTCCAGCACGTCCTGAGCCTGGCCCGGCGGCTGTTCCCGAACTGGGACGAGGACTTCGCGCAGTCCCTCGTGGACGGCTTCGAGCTGCCCCGCAAGCGCAACGTCCGCAAGCTGTCCCGCGGCATGACGTCCGCGCTGGGCGTGACGATCGGCCTGGCCGCACGCGCGCCGCTGACCTTCTTCGACGAGCCGTACCTGGGACTCGACGCAGTCGCCCGGCAGCTCTTCTACGACCGGCTGCTGGCCGACTACGCCGAGAACCCGCGCACCGTCGTGCTCTCCACACACCTCATCGACGAGGTGGCCGACCTGATCGAGCACGTGGTGCTGCTCGATCACGGCAAGCTGCTGCTCGACGCGCCCAGCGACGACCTGCGCGGAGAGGTGATGGAGGCGACCGGCCCCGCCGAGGCGGTGGACGAGTTCGCTACCGCGTACACGGTGCTGCACCGCGAGCATCTGGGCGGTGCAGCCCGGACGACGCTGCGCGGCTCGTTCGACAACGCCGACCGGCTGCGCGCCAAGAAGCTCGGCATCGACCTGGCGCCGGTGTCACTGCAGCAGGCCGTGGTGCGCCTGACGACGGAAAGGACGAACTCCCGATGACTCGCATCCTCGACGTCGCCCGGATGCACACCATCGCCTGGATCGGCCAGCTGGCCTGGCCGTGGGGCATCATGGCCATCTCACTCGGCGTCAACCTGCTGATCTTCGCCTCGATCGACGAGGCGGCGCCGGGCAAGAACACCACGGGTGGCCTGGCCAGCCTCTACATCGTCTGCGCGATCGTCGCTGCCGCCTCGATCAGCCAGGTGTTCCCGTTCGCCCTCGGCATGGGCGTCACCAGACGCACCTTCTACCTCGCCACCATGCTGGTAAACGTGGTGCAGGCGGTCGTCTACGGCGTCCTGCTCTACCTGCTCAACCTGATCGAGGGCGCCACCGGCGGCTTCGGGATCGAACTACGGTTCTTCCGGATCCCGTACATCGACGTCGACAACGGGCTGTTGCAGATCGCCGTCTACGCGGTGCCGTTCCTGTTCCTGAACTTCGTCTCCATCTTCGTCGCCGTCTGGTACGTCCGGTTCGGCATGAACGGCCTGCTCGGGGCCGGCGCGGCCCTGATCCTGGTGACCGGCCTGCTCGTCGCGCTGGTCATCTGGCAGGACTGGTTCGGCGGCATCTGGGAGTGGCTGAGCAGCCAGCACCAGGCCAGCCTGCTGGTGGGATGGCCCGCCCTGATCGCCGCGGTGGCCGCGCTCGGCGGCATGGCGGCCATCCGGCGGGCGAACGCCTGACGGTACGCACACAGCGACCGCCGGCCCGCGAGACGCAGGCCGGCGGTCGTTCGTGCGATGGTGGTAGACCTCTCAGCGCCTGGTCTCGTACCTCGTCAGGAGCACGCCGCCAGGGAACGTCCGGGTCTCCACCAGAGCCAGGTTCACCCAGTTGTCGAGGGTCGCGAAGAACGGCTTACCGCCACCCACCAGGACCGGATGGGTGACGAGCACGTACTCGTCGATCAGCCCGCCCCGCATGGCCGCCGCGGCGAGGGTGGCGCCACTGATGTCCATCGGACCACCGTCCTCGGCCTTCAGCCGGCTGATCTCGGTGACCGCGTCGCCGGTGACCAGTCGGGTGTTCCAGTCGACCGGTCTGGTCGTCGAGGAGAACACCACCTTCGGCATGTCCCGCCAGCGGCGGGCGAACTCGGCGTGCGCAGGTGTGACGTCCGGCTGCTGATCGGCGGTCGGCCAGTGGGAGCTCATCGCCTCCCACAGTCGCCGCCCGTAGAGCGCCGTGCCGGTCTCCGCCACCCGGTCGGACCACCACTGGAACCACTCGTCGCTCGGCACACCCCAGCTGAGATCGTCGCCGGGCGCGGCGACGTAGCCGTCCAGGCTCACGTTCATGCCGAAGGTCAGTTTGCGCATCGTGCCAGCCTCCCGTGGGTCGATACTCGACGTACAGACCAGCACGGCGCCGGGAAACCATCGGTCAGGCCACGCCGAGCGCCGGCCCACCAGGATTCAGACGTCGAAGCGGATGGTCAGCGCTGGTCGCCGCCTGACGGCATTTCACACGTCGAGCCGGGAATCACCGGGGCCGGCGGCAGGTTCTCGACTACCAGCTCTGCGGCTTCTTCCGCCGTTGCGGCCAAGCCGATGATCCGCTCATAACCGGCGGCAATGACTTGGTAAGGAGGGCCGCCGCAGGCGATGAGGGGCAGATCGTGGGCAGGGGTATCGGGCCAGCTCCAAGCGGTCCTGAAGAACTTGATCGTCCCGTGCGTTGCCATAGGGAAGAGGGCGCGCAACGTGGGGTGCTCATAGGCTGCCCGGAAGACCGGATCATCCACCCACCAGCCCTGCGTGTCCTCCATGAGCGCGCGCCAAACGTCGTCCGCCGACGTCGCCGGTTCCATCGGAGCATCCTTGCACGAGCAGCCAACTGCTCGATGATTCTGCTGATGCAGCGCTCAGTCCAGAATCAGACGTTGAAGCGGAACTCCACCACGTCGCCGTCCTGCATGACGTACTCCTTGCCCTCGATCCGGACCTTGCCGGCGGCCTTCGCCGCCGCCATCGATCCGGCCTCGACCAGGTCGTTGTAGGAGACCACCTCGGCCTTGATGAAGCCGCGCTGGAAGTCGCTGTGGATCACCCCGGCGGCCTCCGGCGCGGTCGCGCCGACCGGGACGGTCCAGGCCCGCGCCTCCTTGGGGCCGGCCGTCAGGTACGTCTGGAGCCCGAGCGTCCGGAAGCCCACCCGGACGAGCTGGTTCAGGCCGGGCTCGGACTGCCCGATCGACTCCAGCAGTTCGCGGGCCTCGTCCTCGGGCAGGTCCACCAGCTCGGACTCGATCTTGGCGTCCATGAAGATCGCCTCGGCGGGCGCGACCAGGCCGCGCAGCTCGTCGAGAAACTCCTCGTTGCCCAGCTCGGCCTCGTCGACGTTGAAGACGTAGAGGAACGGCTTGGTGGTGAGCAGGTGCAGCTCACGCAGGTGTTCCAGCTCGACCTTCGCGGCGGCGGCGCCCGCGTACAGGGTCACGCCGTTGTCGAGGACCTCGACCGCCTTCTTGGCTGCCTCGACCGCGGCGGCCCGGTCCTTGCGGAGCTTGGCCTCCTTCTCCAGCCGGGGCAGCGCCTTCTCCAGCGTCTGGATGTCCGCCAGGATCAGCTCGGTGTTGATCGTCTCGATGTCGTCGGCCGGGGAGACCTTGCCGTCGACGTGCACCACGTTCGGGTCGGAGAAGGCGCGCACCACCTGGCAGATCGCCGAGGCGTCCCGGATGTTGGCGAGGAACGCGTTGCCCCGCCCCTGCCCCTTGGAGGCGCCCCGGACCAGGCCGGCGATGTCGACGAACGAGACCGGCGCCGGCAGCACCTTCTGCGAGGAGAAGATCTCGGCCAGCTTGGCCAGCCGATCGTCTGGGAGCCCGACCACGCCGACGTTCGGCTCGATGGTGGCGAACGGGTAGTTCGCGGCGAGCACGTCGTTCTTGGTCAGCGCGTTGAACAGGGTGCTCTTGCCCACGTTGGGCAGGCCGACGATGCCGATGGTGAGACTCACGACGAACCAGCTTACGCGCCTCGCCGCCACCGCCGGGCAGGCAGGTGCGCGAAGCCGGTCACTGCGGCGCGGCGGACAGCAGGCGTGGCTCGATCCGGGTCTCCCGGACCGTGCCGTCCTCGGCGCGGACCAGCTCGTACGCGGCCACGCCGGGCCGATCCGCCACCGCCTCGGCCAGGCGCGTGCCCCGGTAGATCAGCCCCACCCCGTCGTCGGTGCAGTGGCTGGCCGGCAGCGTGCCGTCGGCGACCAGCCGGTGCATCAGCGGGCGACGCTGCTCCTCGCTGTCGTAGTGCACGCCGTTGCCGTACGGGAGCCAGCCCAGCCCATCGGTGAACGGCCGAAGCGCCGGGCCGTAGCTGTCGGTGGCGCCGCCGGTGTGCCAGCAGATCGAGCCGGCGGACACCCCGCCGAGCACCACTCCGGCCTGCCAGCACTCGTGCAGGATCTCCGGCAGGCCGTGCACCCGCCAGACCGCGCAGAGGTTCGCCACGCTGCCGCCGCCGACCCAGACGATGTCCTGCGCGAGCAGGTGCGCGCGGATGTCCTCGACGTTGGGCATCGGGTAGAGCGCCAGGTGGGAGGTGCGGAACCGGGTGCCGGCGAAGGCGCCGTAGAAGACGGTGAACCCGGTCGGCTGGTCGCCGGTGGCCTGGCCGAGGTAGCAGACGCGCGGCGCGTCACCGGCCGCGGCCAGGTCGGCCATCAGGTCGAACAGGGCGCTGGGCCGCGCGTCCCAGGGGCCACGGCGACGGCTGGTGAAACCCATGCTGGTGGCGACGATCGTCGGTTCGGTGGCGGGCACGGTTGTCCTTCCGGGCGGCGGCGGTGCCGATCATTGTGCCGGATCCGCGGGCCCGGTCTCGGCCGCCGCGAGCAACGCGCGCAGCAGATCGGCCAGCCGGTCCTGGTCGGCGGGGGGCAGCGCGTCGAGGATCCGCCGTTGCACGGCGAGCCCGGCCTCGGCCGACTCCTCCACCACCCGGCGGCCGGTGTCGGTGAGCGTCACCCGCAGCGCCCGCCGGTCGGCCGGGTCCGGCGAGCGCCGTACCAGGCCGGCCCGTTCGAGCCGGTCGAGCCGCCCGGTCATGCCGCCGGAGGTGAGCATCAGCGAGGCGGCGAGCGCCTTCGGCGCCAGCGTGTACGGCTCACCGGAGCGGCGCAGCGCTGCGAGCACGTCGAACTCGCCCCGGCCGATGCCCCAGCCCGCGTACACCTTCTCCTGACCGTCGCCGACCAGCCGCGCCAGCCGGTAGATGCGGCCGAACACGGCCATCGGCTCGGGCCGCATGCCGGGGCGTTCCCGCCGCCACTGCTCGACGATCACGTCCACCTCGTCGCCTGTCACGGCTGCCGATTGTGCCGCACGTCCCACTTCCCCTTTTCGCTCGGTCCTGATTAGCTTAGCACTAAGATACTTAGGGCTGAGAAAGAGGCCGACATGAACCCCCGTTGGACCGACGTCGCGCTCACCGCCGCCGCACCCGTCACCTGGGGCACCACGTACCTGGTCACCGCCGAACTCCTTCCGCCGGACCGGCCGCTCTGGGCCGGGGCGATCCGCGCCCTGCCGGCCGGCCTGCTGCTGCTCGCCCTGACCCGCAGGCGACCACACGGCCTCTGGTGGGGGCGGGCCGCCGTGCTCGGCGCGCTGAACATCGGGGTGTTCTTCCCGCTGCTGTTCCTCGCCGCGTACCGCCTGCCCGGTGGCACCGCCGCCGTCCTCGGCGCCGCGCAGCCGCTGCTGGTGGCGGTGCTGACGGTCGCGCTTCTCCGCGACCGCCCCACCCGGCCGGCACTGGTCGCCGCCGTGGCCGCCCCGCTCGGCGTCGCCCTCGTGGTGCTGCGGCCGGGCGCCGGCCTCGACCCGCTCGGCGTCGCCGCCGGGCTGGCCGGTGCGGTGGCGATGGCCACCGGGCTGGTGCTCACCCGCCGCTGGGGCCGGCCGCCCGGCGTGGGCGTCCTCGCCGCGACGAGCTGGCAGCTCGTCGCCGGTGGCCTGATGATCGTGCCGGTAGCCGCCGCCGTCGAGGGCGCGCCACCAGTGCCCGACGGGCCGGCAGTTCTCGGGTACGCGTGGCTCGGGCTGGCCGGCACCGCGCTGGCGTACGTGCTGTGGTTCCGCGGCGCGGCGCGACTGCCGGTGTCCCGCGTGTCGGTGCTGGGCGCGTTGAGCCCGCTCACCGCCGCGGCGCTCGGCTGGGTGGTGCTCGGTGAGGCGCTGGACCCGGTCCAGCTCACCGGTTTCGCGGTGGCAGTGGGGGCGATGGTGCTGGCCCAGATGCCGGACCGGGCGGCGATCCCACCCGGCGCTCAGCCGGCCCGCAGCCGCCGCCAGTCGTCCGGCCACGCCTCGGCGGCGACGCCCTCGGGCAGCACACCGGCCGGTAGCTGCGCCGCTGCCGCGAGCGGCAGCGTGAACCGGTGCGCGGCGGCGGGACCGGCCGCGTACGACCGGTCGAGCAGCCACCGCACCTCGTCGGCGGTCCAGCCGAGGCCGGACCGCGCGGCGATCTCGCGGACCAGCCGCAGGCCGACCCGGGTGTCGTCGTCGTAGAAGCGCATGCACCAGTGGTGCGCCCACATGCCGAGCGCGCGCAGCCCGTCCGGGTCGAGGGAGCCGGCCAGCCGCCCGCAGGCGGTGTCCGCGAAGGGGCGACCGGGGTCACCGGCCCGATCACGCTCGATCGCGCCGTACGCGGCCGGCGCCACCACCCGCATCCGCTCGTAGAAGCCCTCCACCACCGCGGCGTCCAACGGTGCTCGCCCCGATCGCATCAGCGGACACCCCGCCCGGCCACGCTCGCCATGCCCCGCACCTCTTCTTGAGTTGGTGGCGGGACGCTACCGACCACTTACGACACTTTCTCGGGTCCGCCGGTCATGATCCACGCCACCTCGGCGGAGTGGCGGTGTCCCGGGGCCGGGGATACCGCCACTTCCCCGACCTGGCGCGACCGCCGCACGTCATGTCTGAATCCCGCCAGCCGAGCCCGGGAGCTGCGAGGCAGGAT
Source organism: Micromonospora sp. Mcm103 (assembly GCF_024519755.1). NCBI lineage: Bacteria > Bacillati > Actinomycetota > Actinomycetes > Micromonosporales > Micromonosporaceae > Micromonospora > Micromonospora sp. Mcm103. Next base: position 58,644 of record NZ_JALJRJ010000027.1, on the reverse strand, counting down.
CGTGGCATGGAACTGGACTTCGAGCGGTGCTACCGAGCCGTCGACAGCCGCGACCCGCGGTTCGACGGCTGGTTCTACACCGGTGTGACGTCGACCGGGATCTACTGCCGGCCGTCCTGTCCGGCGATGACGCCCAAGCGGCGCAACGTCCGGTTCTTCCCGTCCGCCGCCGCCGCGCAGGGGGCCGGTCTGCGGGCGTGCCGCCGGTGCCGGCCGGACGCGGCACCGGGCTCGCCCGAGTGGGACGTCCGGGCCGACCTGGTCGGCCGCGCCATGCGGCTGATCGCCGACGGCGTGGTGGACCGGGACGGCGTGCCCGGGCTGGCCGCCCGGCTGGGCTACACCGAGCGGCACCTGCACCGGATGCTCCGGGCCGAGCTGGGTGCCGGCCCGCTGGCGCTGGCCCGGGCCCAGCGCGCGCAGACCGCCCGGATCCTGATCGAGACCACCGGCCTCGGCCTGGCCGAGGTGGCCTTCGCCGCCGGGTTCGGCAGTGTCCGGCAGTTCAACGACACGGTCCGCGAGGTCTACGGCGGCACCCCCTCCGAGCTGCGGGCCGGCCGTCGTGGCCCGACGGCGGCCACCGGTGCGGGCACGCTCTCGCTGCGGCTGGCATACCGGCCCCCGCTGCACGCGGGCGCGCTGCTGGACTTCCTCGCGCTGCGCGCGCTGCCCCGCGTCGAGGTGGTCCGCGACGGCACCTACCACCGGGGGCTGCGCCTGCCGCACGGTCCCGCCACGGTGGCGCTGACCCCCGCCGCCGGCCACATCGACGCGACGCTGCGGCTGGCCGACATGCGCGACCTGGCCCCCGCGGTGGCCCGCTGCCGCCGCCTGCTCGACCTGGACGCCGACCCGGTAGCGGTGGACGCCACCCTGGCCGCCGACCCGGCGCTGGCACCGGCCGTCGCGGCCGAGCCCGGCGTCCGGCTGCCGCACGCGGTCGACGGTTTCGAGCTGGCCGTCCGCGCCGTCGCCACCCAGCAGGTCTCGCTGGCCTCGGCGCGGACCACGCTCACCCGCCTGCTCTCCGCCACCCGGGCGGCGAGCGGGGCGGCCGCCGACGACCCGGCGGACGGCCTGGTGGCGTTCCCCGGTCCGGCGGAGGTGCTCGCGGCGCCGGACACGGCGTTCCGGATGCCGGCGGCACGCCGGGAGACGCTCCGCGCGCTGGCCCGCGCGGTCGCCGACGGCGAACTCGACCTGGAACCCGGAGGCGACCGGGAGGAGACGGTCCGGCTCCTGGCCGCGGTGCCCGGCATCGGCCCGTGGACCACCGGCTACCTGGCCATGCGCGCACTCGGCGACCCCGATGTCGCACTCACCACCGACCTGGGCGTACGCCGTGGCGCAGCAGCGCTCGGCCTGTCCGACGACCCGAAGACCCTGTCCGCGTACGCCGACCGCTGGCGCCCCTGGCGGTCGTACGCGACCATCCGACTCTGGAGAGCAGCATGAGCACTGTGGACAGCACCGTCATCGACACTCCCGCCGGCCCGTTGAGCGTGCTCGCCGGCCCCGGCGGGGCGGTACGCGCGGCGGGCTTCACCGCCGACCCGGCGGTCCTGCTGCCGCTGATCCACCCGAGCCTGCGCGGCGAGCTGCGGGAACGGGCCGACCTCGGTCCGGTGACCGCCGCTGTTCGGGCCTATCTGGACGGTGACCTGGCCGCCATCGATGCGGTAGCTGTGGAGCAGCACACCGGCGGCGCATTCCTGACGCACGCCTGGCAGGTGCTGCGCGACGTCAAGCCCGGTGATCCGGTCACCTACACGGGGTTCGCCGCGCTGGCCGGACGACCGGCGGCGATCCGGGCCGCCGCGGCGGCCTGCGCGCGCAACGCCGCCGCGCTGTTCGTGCCCTGCCACCGGGTGCTGCGCACCGACGGCACGCTGGGTGGATACCGCTGGGGGCTGGACGTGAAGAAGTGGCTTCTCGGGCATGAGGGACGGGTGACGGCTAGCTGACAGCCGGACTGTCACCCCCGGCGGCTACCGTCGGGTAGTGCCCGCGTCCAGCGACGGCAACCCCGCGGCGCATACCGGCGCCCGGTCCCAGCCGCTGCGCAACCTCTGGCGGCTGCGACCCTACCTGCGCCCGTACGCGATGGAGTTCGCCTGGCTGCTGATCGCGGCGCTTGCGGCCACCGCGGCGAGCCTGGCCGTTCCGCTCGTGGTGCAGCGGGTGGTCGACGGACCGGTGGCCCGGCACGACGAGGCCGGGCTGCTCCGGCTCGGCGCGCTGGCGCTGCTGCTCGGCGTGGCCGAGGCGGTCCTCATCTTCATCCGCCGCTGGACGCAGTCGTCGTCCTCGGTCGGCATGGAGGCCGCCATCCGCGCCGACATCTACGCCCACCTGCAACGGCTTCCGGCCGGCTTCCACGACCGCTGGCAGTCCGGCCAGTTGCTGTCCCGGATCACCAGCGATCTCTCGGTGATCCGGCGGTTCCTCTCCTTCGGGCTGCTGTTCCTGGTGCTCAACCTGGTCACCTACGCGGCGGTGGTGGCGCTGCTGATCCGGCTGCACCAGTGGCTGGGGCTGCTGGTGGCAGCCAGCGCCGTACCGCTGTTCCTGATCAGCCGCCGCTTCGCACGCCACTACCACGCGGCGTCGCGTCGCATGCAGGACCAGCAGGGCGATGTCGCCACACTGGTCGAGGAGACCGCGCTGGGGTTGCGCACCATGCGGGCGTACGGGCGCGGGCCGGAACTGGCGGCCCGGTTCGCCGTCGGCGCGCGCCGGCTGCACGACACCGGGATCGGCAAGGCGCGGCTACTCGCCCGGACCTCCGCGCTGTTCGACCTGGTGCCCAACCTGACGCTCGGCGCGGTGCTGGTGGCCGGCGCCGCGGCGGTCGCCGGCGGCGCGCTGTCCATCGGGGAGCTGGTCGCGTTCGTCAGTCTCCAGCTCATGCTGATCTGGCCGGTGCAGTCGCTGGGCTGGATCATCGCCAACGGCCAGGAGGCCGCGACCGCCGCCGACCGGATCCAGGAGGTGCTGGACACACCTCCGACCATCGTGGATGCCCCGCACGCCCGGTCGCTCGACCGGGGCGAGGTGCGCGGCCGGCTCCGCTTCGAGGCGGTCGGCTTCCGCTACCCCGGCACGTCCGGCCCGGTGCTGCGCGACCTCGACCTGACAGCCGAGCCGGGCGAGACGATGGCGCTGGTCGGCGCCACCGGCTGCGGCAAGAGCACGCTGCTGTCGCTGGTCCCCCGGCTGCACGAGGTGACCGGCGGCCGGATCACGCTCGACGGGTACGACGTGCGTGACCTGCGGCTGGACTCGTTGCGCCGGCTCGTCGCCGTGGCGTTCGAGGAGCCGACGCTGTTCTCCATGTCGATCTGGGAGAACCTCACGCTGGGCCGGCCGGACGCGAGCGAGGACGAGGTCCGCGCCGCGCTGACGCTCGCCCAGGCGGACTTCGCGTACGAGCTGCCGTGGGGGCTCGCCACCCGGGTCGGTGAGCAGGGGCTGTCGCTGTCCGGCGGCCAGCGGCAGCGCCTCGCGCTGGCGCGTGCGGTGCTCGGCCGGCCCGCGGTGCTGGTGCTCGACGACCCGCTCTCCGCGCTCGACGTGCACACCGAGGCGCTCGTCGAGGCGGCTCTGCGCCGAGTGCTGCGGGACACCGCGACCACGACCCTGCTGGTGGCGCACCGTCCGTCGACGGTGGCGCTGGCGGACCGGGTGGCGTTGCTCGACGACGGCCGGATCGTCGCCGTCGGCACCCACTCGGAGCTGCTGGCCCGGGTGCCCGCCTACCGGGCGGTGTTGTCCGCCGAGCCCGAGCGCCGGAGCGACGGCGTCGGCCTGGTGCGCTCGTGACCGGCCGCGCGCCGCGGGTACCCAGGCCCCGCGACGCGCGGAGCGGTGACGGGTCGACCGGCGCGCGGCACGGCGACGGTGACGACCTGTCGCGCTGGCGCGGGCGGGCCACCGACCCGGACGCCGACCGCAGCCGGGCCGAGGACTCGTCCCCGGAGGCGGTGACCCGGCTGCGTGCCCGCAGCCGGCTGCTGCTGCGCCGGCTGCTGCGCCCGCACCGGCGGGCGCTCGGGCTGGCGGTGGCACTGCTGCTGGCGCAGAACGCCGCCGCGATGTCCGGGCCGTACCTGGTCATGCTCGGCATCGACAGGGGTATCGGGCCGCTGCGGGCCGGTGATCCCGGCCCGCTGATCGCCGTCGCCGCCGCGTTCGTGGTCGCCACCGCTGTCGAGTACGCGGCCCGGCGCGCGTTCCTCACCCTCGCCGCCCGGATCGGCCAGGCCGTCCTGCTGGACCTGCGGCGCCGGGTGTACGGGCACTTCCTTCGCCTCGACGTCGGGTTCCACGAGCGCTACACGTCCGGGCGGATGGTGTCCCGGCTGACCAGCGACCTGGAGTCGATCGCCGAGCTGGTCGACGGCGGCATCGACAAGCTGGTGATGGCCGGGCTGTCAGTGCTGTCGGTGGCGGGCATCCTGCTCTGGCTGGACCTGCCGCTGGCGGCGGTGACGCTGCTCGCCTTCCCGTTCCTGTTCGTGCTGTCGCGCTGGTTCGCCCGCGCGTCGGCCGGGGCGTACCGGCGCACCCGGGAGGCGGTGGCGCTCGTCATCGTGCACTTCGTCGAGTCGCTGCGCGGCATCCGGGCCGTGCAGGCGTACCGACGGGAGGACCGCAACGACCACATCTTCGGCGCGGTGAACGACGACTACCGGCGCTCCAGCCTGAGCGCGTTCCGGCTGATCGCGATCTACTCGCCGGGCATCCGGCTGATCGGCAACCTCACCGCGGCGGTGGTGCTCGGGTACGGCGGCTGGCGGGTGCTGGGCGGCGGCGTGGAGGTGGGCGTGCTCGCCGCGTTTCTGCTCTACCTGCGCCGGTTCTTCGAGCCGATGGAGGAGCTGAGCCAGTTCTACAACTCGCTCCAGTCGGCGACCGCCGCACTGGAGAAGCTGGCCGGGGTACTCGACGAGCGCCCGGCGGTGGGCGAACCGGCGCAGCCGGTGCCGCTGCCGGCCGGGCCGCCGCGCGGGGCGGTGACCTTCCGTGCCGTCGACTTCGGCTACCGCCGCCGGACGCCGATCCTGTCCGGCCTCGACCTGACCGTGCCGCCGGGGCAGACAGTGGCGCTGATCGGGCCGACCGGCGCCGGGAAGTCGACAGTCGCGAAGCTGGTGGCCCGCTTCCACGACCCGGACGCGGGCGCGGTCCGGCTGGACGGGGTGGACCTGCGCGACCTGGCCGACGCCGAGCTGCGCCGGGCGGTGGTACTGGTGACCCAGGAGACCCACCTGTTCAGCGGTTCCGTCGCCGACAACATCAGGTTCGGCCGTCCCGACGCCGACGACGAGGCGGTGGTCGCGGCCGCGCGGGCGATCGGCGCGCACGACTTCATCGCGGCGCTGCCCGACGGGTACGCCACGGACGTGCACCGGCGCGGCGGCCGGCTCTCCGCCGGGCAGCGGCAGCTCGTGGCGTTCGCCCGGGCGTTCCTCGCCGATCCCCGGGTGCTGATCCTCGACGAGGCGACCTCGTCGCTCGACGTGCCGACCGAACGCCTGGTGCAGCGGGCCCTGCACAACGTGCTGCGCGACCGCACAGCGCTGGTGATCGCCCATCGCCTCTCCACGGTGGAGACCGCGGACCGGGTCCTGGTGCTCGACGACGGACGGATCGTGGAGGACGGCCCACCGGCCGAGCTGATCGCCGCCGACGGCCGCTACGCCGCCCTGCACCGCCAGTGGCGCGACTCCCTCCTCTAGCCCGTTCGCCCCCGCCGATCTTGCACTTGGCGCCCACGGGATACCCGATAAGCGGCTTACGCCGGGGCAGCAAGCGCAAGATCGACGGGGACAGGGGCGGGGACAGGCGAGGACGCGCGGGGTGGGGAAAGTCGTGGAGTGCGGCAGCCGGGCTGCCTACCATCGGCTGATGACCGACACCACGAGGAGCGCCCGCGGCGGCGTCCCCGAGCGTCCGAGCCTGGACGGCCTCGAGGAGACCTGGGCCCGCCGCTGGCAGTCCGACGGCACGTACGCGTTCGACCGCACGAAGGAGCGGTCGGACGTATACGCGATCGACACTCCCCCGCCGACCGTGTCGGGCGAGCTGCACATGGGACACGTCTTCTCGTACACCCACACCGACACGGTGGCCCGGTTCCAGCGGATGCGCGGGCGCACGGTCTTCTACCCGATGGGCTGGGACGACAACGGGCTGCCCACCGAACGCCGGGTGCAGAACGTGTACGGCGTGCGTCCCGACCCGGCGTTGCCGTACGACGAGGACTGGCGTCCGCCGGCCGCCCCCGTGGACGACGCGGCCCGGAAGAACCCGACGGCGATCTCCCGGCGCAACTTCATCGAGCTGTGCGAACTGCTCACTGTGGAGGACGAGAAGGCGTTCGAGGCGCTGTGGCGGCGGCTCGGGCTGTCGGTGGACTGGTCGCTGACGTACACCACGATCGGGTCGGCGGCCCGCGCGGCCAGCCAGCGCGCGTTCCTGCGCAACCTGGCCCGGGGCGAGGCGTACCAGGCCGAGGCGCCGACGCTGTGGGACGTCGGGTTCGGCACCGCCGTCGCGCAGGCGGAGCTGGAGGACCGGGAGCGGCCCGGCGCGTACCACCGGCTGCGGTTCACCGGCCCGGACGGCCGCGAGGTGCTGATCGACACCACCCGGCCGGAGCTGCTGCCGGCCTGCGTGGCGCTCGTCTGCCACCCCGACGACGAGCGGTACGCGGACCTGGTCGGCGCCGCTGCGCGTACCCCGGTGTTCGGGGTCGAGGTGCCGGTGCGCGCGCACCCGCTGGCGGACCCGGCCAAGGGCACGGGCATCGCGATGGTCTGCACGTTCGGTGACCTGACCGACGTGACCTGGTGGCGTGAGCTGCGGCTGGACACCCGCGTGGTGATCGGCCGGGACGGACGCCTGCTGCCGGAGCCGCCGGCCGGCGTGCCGGCGGAGCCCTACGCGGCGCTGGCCGGGCAGACGGTGAACGGCGCCCGGCGGACGCTGGTGGAGCTACTCGCGGACGCGGGCGACCTGGTCGGCGAGCCGCGGCCGATCACCCACCCGGTGAAGTTCTACGAGCGCGGCGACCGGCCGCTGGAGATCGTCTCGACCCGGCAGTGGTACCTGCGCAACGGCGGCCGGGACACCGACCTGCGGGAGGAACTGCTGGCCCGGGGGCGGGAGCTGCGCTGGGTGCCGGAGCACATGCGGCACCGGTACGAGCACTGGGTGGGTGGTCTCACCGGTGACTGGCTGGTCAGCCGGCAGCGGTTCTTCGGCGTGCCGGTGCCGGTGTGGTACCGGCTCGACGACACTGGCGAGCCGGACTGGTCCCACCCTCTCACGCCGGACGAGGCGGCGCTCCCGATCGACCCGAGCAGCGAGCCGCCGCCCGGATTCGAGGAGTCGCAGCGCGGCGTGCCGGGCGGATTCACCGGTGACCCGGACGTGCTGGACACCTGGGCCACCTCGTCGCTGACCCCGCAGATCGTCGGCGGCTGGGAGACCGACCCGGACCTGTTCGCCCGGGTCTTCCCGATGGACCTGCGCCCGCAGGGGCACGACATCATCCGGACCTGGCTGTTCGCCACGGTGGCCCGCTCCCACCTGGAGCACGGCGCGCTGCCGTGGCACACCGCCGTGCTCTCCGGCTGGATCCTCGACCCGGACCGCAAGAAGATGTCGAAGTCCAAGGGCAACGTGGTCACGCCGATGGCGCTGCTGGAGCAGAACGGGTCCGACGCGGTCCGCTACTGGGCCGCGAACGGCAAGCCGGGCATGGACCTCGCCTTCGACCCGGCCCAGGTCAAGGTGGGGCGCCGGCTGGCCACCAAGCTGCTCAACGCGTCGCGGTTCGCGCTCGGGCTGGGCGCCGCCGACGCGCTGCGGGCCGCGGCGACCCAACCGCTGGACACCGCGATGCTCGCCGAACTGTCCGGCGTGGTCGCGACCGCGACCACCGCCTTCGACGGGTACGACCACACGGCCGCCCTGATGGCGACGGAGGCGTTCTTCTGGCGGTTCTGCGACGACTACATCGAGTTGGTGAAGGAGCGCGCCTACGGCACCGGGCCGGCGGCCGACTCGGCCCGGGCGGCGCTGGCGACCGCGTTGTCGGTGCAGTTGCGCCTGTTCGCGCCGGTGCTGCCGTTCGTCACCGAGGAGGTCTGGTCGTGGTGGCGGTACGGGTCGGTGCACCGCGCGCCGTGGCCGACCACGTACGAGGTGGGCCGCGCGATGGAGGCGCCGGGTGACCCGGAGCTGCTGCGGCTGGCCGCTGACGCGCTGGGCCAGGTGCGACGCGCCAAGTCGGAGCGGAAGCTGTCGATGAAGGCGGACGTGCCGCTGGCCGAGGCGCTCGGACCGGCAGCCGTGCTGGACCAGCTCGGCACGGTCGCCGACGACCTGCGCGCGGCGGGCCGGATCGCGAAGCTGGACCTGCTGCCCGACCGCACCACCGAACTGGTCATCGCCTGCGCGTTCTGATCCGTCAGGTACGCCGAGGGGCGGCCGGCGTGACGCCGGCCGCCCCTCGGCGGTGCATGCCTCAGTCGGCCGCGCAGGCCGCCTTGAGCTTGTCCCGGGCGGTGGTCAGATCCGCCTTGCTCGGCGACTTGCCCGGCGCCTTGGCCCACGTGTCGGCGAGGTCGGTCATCGCGGTGGCGACCCCCTTCACCGCGGCGTTCACCTCATCGCTGCTGGTGAAGGCGTGCGTGTAGAGCGTGGCCGCGCCCGCCGAGTACTGGGCGCTGACCGCCGAGTGGCCGGCCGGCGGGCCGATCTTCTCCGCCTCGGCCACCTCCTTCAGGGCGGCCGTGATGTCCTTCTCCGCCGTCGCGCAGGTCTTCCGGGTGGCCTCGTCGAGGCCCGCCGGCGCCGGGGTCACCGGCGGCACGGAGGTGGCGGCGGGGGCGGAGGGCGCCGCCGGTCCGGCCGAGGGCTTGTCGTCGTCGCCGCAGCCGGACATGACGATCATCGCGACCGCGGCCGGAGCCAGCAGGGCGAGGCGAGCTGAACGCAAGGTGTTCTCCCCGTGTCGGTGTGCGTAGCCGCCGCAAACTAACAGACCGGACACGGCAGGGCAGAACCCGTTTTCCGCCGCTCGTGCCGGAAAACGGGTTCCGCCCCGAGGGTTCAGCTCGTCTCGCCGGCCACGCTGAACGAGCGCAGGCGGTCGATCGCCAGCACGGTGAACCCGACCGCCACCAGCCCGGTGAGCACCGCCGCGACCGGCACCGAGACGGTGGTGCCGAGCAGCGGCGTCGGCGCCATCCGGTCGGCCAGGGCGATCACCCACTGCTGGATCGACAGCACCCGGGTGCCGCCGACGAACCGGCCCAGCAGCCCTTCCCAGATCAGCACGTAGACCAGGCCGAGCAGCACCGGCCGCCGGGTCACCAGGCTGAGCGCCAGGAACAGCGCCGAGTACGCCAGCGCGCCCGCCGCCGAGGCGGCCACCAGCGCGAGTCCGAGGCGTACCGAATCGGCGAGCACGCCCGCGACGTAGATCGGGACGCCGACGGTGACCGCTGTGACGCCGGCCGCGACCGCCAGCTTCGGCAGCACGATCTGCCAGCGCGGCAGCGGCTTGGTGAGGATGTGCACGACGGTGCCGTCGTCGATCTCCGCGCCGAGCACGCCGGTGCCCACGATCAGCGCCACCACCGGCAGCACCACCGCGAGGCCGAGGCCGACGAGCACCGGCGGACCCCACTGGCCCGGGTCGACGCCGAGCGACCGGCAGAGCACCGCCAGGCCGATCAGGACCAGCGGCAACGGCAGCAGCATGAGGAACCGGCTCCGGCCGAACAGCCCGCGCGCGGTGATCCAGGTGACTGTCGACATCATGCCTCCACCAGATACGAGAAGACGCTCTCCAGCGACTCGTCCTCCGGCAGGAGCTGCCGGACCCGGATGCCGTGCCGGAGCGCGATCCGGGGCAGTGCCCGGGTGAACGCGCCGTAGTCGCCGGCCTTGACGGTCAGGCCGGTACGGTCCAGCTCGACGCCGGAGACCGACGCCTCGCCCATCAGCGCCACCGCCAGCGCACGGTCGTCGGTGGAGCGGACCGCGAACACGTGCGGCCGGTTGGTCATCAGGCGGCGGATGGTCCGGTAGTCGCCGGAGGCGGCGAGCCGGCCGGCCACCATCACCTGGACCGTGCCGGAGACCTGCTCGACCTCCTCCAGGATGTGCGAGCTGAACAGGATGGTCCGTCCCGCGTCGCCGAGCCGGTGCAGCAGCGCCATCATGTGCAGCCGCTGGCGCGGGTCCATCCCGTTGAACGGCTCGTCGAGCAGCAGCACCTGCGGGTCGTGCACGAGCGCGGCGGCGACCCGGGTGCGCTGCCGCATGCCCTTTGAGTAGGTGCCGATCCGCCGGGTCTGCGCGTCCTCCATCTCGACCAGCTCGATCGCCCGCTTCGTGGCGACCTCCGGGTCGGGCAGCCGGTGCAGCTTCGCGCTGGCGAGCACGAACTCGTACGCGCTGAGGAACGTGTGCACCGCCTCGCGCTCGCTGACCAGGCCGAGCCGCCGGTAGACGGCGGGGTTGCGCCAGGTCGGCTCCCCGTCCAGCGTCACGGTCCCCCGCGACGGGGACAGGAAGCCCGCCATCATGTGCAGCAGCGTGGTCTTGCCGGCGCCGTTGGGGCCGAGCAGGCCGGTCACGCCGGGGCCGAGCCGCATGGTGACGTCGTTGACCGCCACCACGTTGCCGTACCAGCGGGAGACACCGGCCAGGTCGAGCGTGCTCGTCGCGGCGGCGGGCGTACCGGCCGTCGACTGGGTGCTGATCGCCGTCATCGGGCGGCCACCTTCCGGTATCGCAGGAGCAGCAGGCTGACGCAGGCGGCGACCAGCAGCACGGCGACCACGGCGTAGACCGGCCCGAAGTCTCCGATCGGCATGCCGCCGCGTCCCTGGGTCAGCCGGTCGCCGAGCGCCCAGTTGCCCACGCCGCCGACGAGCGTCGGCGGGGAGGCGAGGAAGGCCAGCTCGTTGACAGTGGACGACGGCAGGATGGACAGCACGCCGACCACCGGCGTGGTCATCAGGAAGACCGCCACGATGCCGCCGGCGGCGAACGCGCGCTTGCCGGTGAGCGAGGCGACCAGCAGGGCGATCGAGGCGAACACCACCGCCCAGAGCCCGGCATAGAGCAGCCCGGGCAGCAGGTCGAGCAGTTCGTCCCACACCCCGCGTACGCCCCGGTTCGTGGTGAACGCGGCGCCGAGGAACATCACCAGCTGCGGGCCGCCGAGCAGCAGCCAGAGCGCGGTCACCAGCGCCAGCAGCTTGGACAGGGCGTAGTCGCCGCGCGGCAGCGGGCGGGAGAAGTACAGCGGCAGCACGCCGCTGCGCAGGTCGCGGGAGACCAGCTCGGGCGCGGCCACCGCGGCGAAGAAGATGACCAGCCAGCTCATCGCGTCGGCGAACTGGGCGTACGTCATCACCACCTCGCCGATCTGGCTGCGCACCGCGGTCACCCCGGCGGCCACCACGGTCACCACGGAGACGACGAGCCACGGGAAGATCTTGGCCTTGGCGCTGCGGCCCAGCCCGAAGACGGTACGCACGCCGTGCAGGTAGAGCGCGCCGAAGACCTGCCGGCGGCCGAGCCGCGGGCCGGTGTAGCGCTGGTAGCCGATGTCGTGGATGACCCCGGTCGCGTCAGACATGGCTGGGCTCCCTCGCGGCGAAGAGTTCGGCCACCCGGTGCCGTCGCTGGTCCAGCCGGTGCAGCGGCAGGTCCAGCTCGGCGACCGCGCCGAGGATCTGGTCGTAGGTGGCGTCGTCGGCGAGCGGGACGAGCAGCAGCCGCCCGTCGCGGGTCACCGGCAGGTCGAGCGCGGTGAGCCGGGCAGCCAGTTCCTCGGTGCCCTCGCTCACCTCGACGGCGAGCACGTCGGTGGCGGTGGTCATGGCGGACACCCGGTCGGCGCGCAGCAGCCGCCCGCCGTCGATGGCGACGAGCGTGTCGCAGATCCGCTCCACCTCGCCGAGCAGGTGCGAGCAGACCACCACCGAGATGCCGAACTCGGTGCCGATCCGGTGGATCAGCGCGAGCATGGCGTCCCGGCCGGCCGGGTCGAGGCCGTTCGTCGGCTCGTCGAGCAACAGCAGATCGGGATCGTGTACGAGCGCCTGGGCGAGCTTGACCCGCTGCTTCATGCCGGTGGAGTAGCCACCGACGGCCCGGTGCCGCTCCTCGTGCAGACCGACGTGGCGCAGCGCCTCGGAGGCCCGTTCCCGGGCGACGGTGCGCGGCAGCCCGCTGATCCGGCCCAGGTGGGTGACCAGCTCGGCGGCGGACAGGTCGGGCGGGAGGGCGTCGTGCTCGGGCATGTAGCCGACCCGGGCACGGACCGCGGCGGGGTCGGTGGTGGGGTCGAGGCCGAGCACCTGCACCCGGCCGCTGGTCGGCGGGAGCAGACCCAGCAGGATCTTGATCAGAGTGGACTTGCCGGCGCCGTTCGCGCCCACCAGCCCGATGATCCCCGGCTCGACCGACACGGTGAGGTCGGCCAACGCGGTGACCCGGCCTCCGTACGTCTTGGTCAGCGACTCGGTCGCGAGCAGTGTCACGCCGTTCAGCGTAGAACTCCGGCGCCTCGCCGGAGCCGCTCCTGACCCCTGCGATCCCCTGATCCTCGGCCCTCGCAGCCCCTAGGTGGCGGGAACGGGGTAGCGGGGTGGCGACCGCTCCGGGATGCTGCCACCGGGTGAGGCGACTCGACGGGGGGCGGCATGACCGACGGTACGGACCGCACGATGGTGAGCGTGGTGGTGCCCACGTACAACTGCGGCGCGAACCTCGATCCGCTCGTCGCGTCGCTGCCGAAGCAGGGGCTGCCGCCCGGTTCGTACGAGGTGATCTTCGCCGACGACGGGTCGACCGACGGCACCCCGCAGCGCCTGGACGAGCTGGCCGCCGCCGACCCGCACGTACGGGTCCTGCACCTGGAGCACTCGGGCTGGCCGTCGCACCCACGCAACCGAGGGCTGGAGCAGGCGCGCGGCGAGTACGTCTTCTTCGCCGACGACGACGACTGGTTCGGCGACGAGGCGCTGGCCCGCCTGCACGCCTGCGCCCGGGAACACGACGCGGACATCGTCATCGGGCGGATGATCGGGCACCGGCGGGGCGTACCGCGGGAGCTGTTCCGGGAGAACCGGTTCGGCGTCACGCTGGCGAACGCGCCGCTGGCCGACAGCATGACCTGCCACAAGCTGTTCCGGCGGTCCTTCCTGGACCGCCACGGGCTGCGGTTCCCGGAGGGCCACCCGCGCCGCCTGGAGGACCACCGGCTGATGGCGGCGGCCTACCTGCTGGCCGGGCGCGTCTGCGTGCTGGCCGATCACCCCTGCTACCACCACATCCGCCGGGCGGACGCGGGCAACGTCACCGCCACCCGGATGGACCCGGCCGAGTACTACGCGGCGCTGCGGGAGGCGCTGGACATCGTGGACGCGAACCGGTCGCCCGCCGCGACCCGCCTCCGCCTGCAGCGGCGCTGGCTGCGCAAGGAGATGCTGAGCCGGCTGCGCGGGCAGACCCTGCTGAGCGCGCCGGAGCAGTGGGCCGACCAGGTGGCCGGCGAGGTCGGCCGGCTCGTCGAGGAGCGCTTCACGCCGGAGGCGGTCGCCGGGTTGCCGCCGATGTTCCAGGTGATCGCGCACCTCGCCGCGCGGGGCCGGGTGGCGGACCTGCGCCGGCTGGCGGAGTGGGAGGTGAGCGTCCGGGCCCACGCCTCGGTCGGCGGATGGCGGGTCCAGGGGCGGACGCTGACCGTCACCGTCGACGCCCACCTGCGCGCCGGTGACGAGCCGCTGCGCTTCGACGAACAGGGGCTACCGGTGCTCCCGGTGGCCGACGCGGCACCGGCCGGGGTCGTGATGCGGGCCGGCGGGGCGCGGACCGACGTCGTCGTCCGCCGCCGGGAGACCCGGGAGGAGTTCTTCCTGCCGGTGGCCGCCACCACCGAGCAGGTCGACACCGGCGAGGTGCGCCACCGCAGCACCGCCACCGTCGACTTCGCGGAACTCAACGGTGGCCGGACCCGGGGCACCTGGGAGGTCCGGGCCCGGGTGATCCAGGCCGGCTGGGCGCCGGACGTCCGCCTGCCGCTCGTGGTGCGCTGCGCAGCCGACGGCGGCCCGCCCCGGGTGGAGGACTCGCGCCGGCTCCCGTCCCGGATCCGTCGCGCGGTCCGTCGGATCCGGGACCGCGCGCTCGGCCGGTCGGCGCGCTCCGGCAGCCGTTCGCACGATCGACCGGCGGCGGCACACCGGTAAGGATTCGGTGACCCCGGTTCGTCCTCGGCGCGGTCGCCGGACACGCGATCACCGGGAGGCGGGTGGCGCTCTCGACCGATCGCCGGTGGGCTGCGAAACTGTGTGCCGACCGGCGAGTTGGGGGTTCGATGAGCAACGGGTGGCTGCTGCCCGAGGACGTTCTGCGGGATGCGCCGTCGTACGCGCCCAGACCCGCTGAGCTGGCCGATCTCCAGTTGTTGCTGAGTGGGGCGTACGCACCGCTCACCGGTTTCATGAGCCGGGCCGACCTGGCCTCGCTGAACCGGCGCGGCCGACTGGCCGACGGCACGCCGTGGCCGGTGCCGGTGACGCTCCAGGTGCCGGCGGCGCTCGCCGACGGGCTGGACCCGGCCGACCCGGCCCGCCGGGCGGTGGTGCTCACCGACGGTGAGGGCGCACCGGTGGCGGCGATGGACGTGACCGACGTCTGGCCGGGCCGCGAGGGCATGGTGGGTGTCGGTGGCGCGGTGCGCCGCCTGGGCGACGGCGGCCACGGGCCGTTCCAGCGGCTCCGGCGCGGCCCCGACGAGGTACGCGGACTGCTGCCGCCGGGCCGGGTGCTCGGCGTGTTCGCCGACCGTCCGCTGCACCGGCCGCAGCTGGCGCAGATCGCGCATGCGGCCCGTACGCTCGGCGCGCACCTGCTGGTGATGATCCCGATCGGCGAGGAGTCGATCGCCGGACTGCCGGCCGAGGCGCTGGTGCGCAGCGTGTTCGCCGCGCGCGACCGGATGCCCCCGGCGACGCTGGTGGCGGTGCCGCTGGCCCGGCGGCGCGACGAGATCAGCGACGCGCTGCTGCGGGCCCGGGTCGCCGCCGCCTACGGGGTGACCCACCTGCTGTCCACCGAGGGCATGCTCTCCGGCGCCGGCCTGCGCGTGCTGGTGCCCCGCGAGCTGGCCTACGACAACCGGGACGGGCAGTGGCGCTGGCGTGAGGACATCCCGCCGCGCAACCGGCGGCTGGCGCTGAGCACGCGGGAGATCGACGACCTGCTGGACCGGGGATTCCCGCTGCCCGAGTGGCACACGCCGCCGGCGGTGGCGAAGGAACTGTCCCGGGCACGCCCGCCGCGGCGGCACCGGGGCCTGGTGATCTTCCTGACCGGCCTGTCCGGCTCGGGCAAGTCGACCATCGCCCGCGGGCTGGCCGACGTGCTCCGCGAGCAGGGCGACCGCACCATCACGCTGCTCGACGGCGACGTGGTGCGGCGGGAACTCTCCGCCGGGCTGGGGTTCAGCAAGGCCGACCGGGATCTCAACGTACGCCGGATCGGCTGGGTGGCGGCGGAGATCGCCCGGCACCGGGGCGTCGGCATCTGCTGCCCGATCGCGCCGTACGCGGCGGCTCGCGCCACCGCCCGGGAGATGGCCGAGACGGCCGGGGCGGGGTTCCTGCTGGTCCACGTGGCGACGCCGCTGGCGGTCTGCGAGCAGCGCGACCGCAAGGGCCTGTACGCCCGCGCCCGGGCCGGCCTGATCACCGGGATGACCGGCATCGACGACCCGTACGAGGAGCCCACCGACGCCGACCTGGTGGTGGACACCTCGGATCTCAGCGTCGAGGAGGCCATCGGGAAGGTGATGGAGCACCTTACCGAGACCGGCTGGGTGGAGCCCCGCCTCCAGCCCGCCTGACCTCCGGCCGCCGGACGTGTCCGGCCCTGCGCGCACCTCGACCGCCGTCGTCCGGCCTTCCGGACGGCGGCGGTTTCGCATCGCCGTCGCTGCGCGGTAGTGTTCGTCTTTGTTGGAACACGTTCGACCGCGTGGAGTGTCCGCGCGGTCGGTGAGGCGCGGAGGTGAGCCGGGGATGCTGGCGCGGCAGCGGCAGACGGCCATCCTGGAACGACTGCGCCGCGCCGGTGGCGTCCGGGTCACCGAGCTGGCGGCCGAGTTCGGCGTCTCCGACATGACCATCCGGCGCGACCTGGACACGCTGCACGAGGCGGGCCTGCTCGCCAAGGTGCACGGCGGCGCGACACCGGCCGGTCCCGGCTCGACCGACGAGCCCGGCTTCCACGCCAAATCCGTCCGCCAGTCCGCCGAGAAGGCCGCGATCGCCGAGCACGCCGCGGGACTGGTCCGGCCCGGCGCCGCCATCGCGCTCTCCGCCGGCACCACCACCGCCGAGCTGGCCCGGCGGCTGGTCGACGTGCCCGGCCTCACTGTGGTCACCAACTCGCTGCCGGTGGCGGAGGCCCTGCACGTCGGCGGCCGGCCGGACCAGACCGTGGTGCTCACCGGCGGCGTCCGCACACCGTCGGACGCGCTCGTCGGTCCGCTCGCCGTGGCCGCGATCGCCGCGCTGCACCTGGACCTGCTCTTCCTGGGCGTGCACGGGATCAGCGAACGGGCCGGTTTCACCACACCCAATCTGATGGAGGCGGACACGAACCGGGCGCTCGTGGCCGCGGCGGACCGGCTCGTGGTGCTCGCCGACCACACCAAGTGGGGCACCGTCGGCATCTCGTCGATCGTGCCGCTGGAGGCGGCGGACGTGCTGGTCACCGACGACCGGTTGGCACCCGAGGCCCGACGGGTACTCGACGACAGGGTGGGTGAGCTGGTGACGGTGCCCACGACGAGGGGGGCGGAGTGAAGCGTACGCAGATCGCGCTGGCCGACGGCCGCGAGCTGATCTACTTCGACGAGCGGGACGACGCGGTCCGCGACCAGCCGGACCGGCGGGATCTGCCCCCTCCCCCGCCCGCCTCGCAGCTGCGGTACGACCCGCTGACCGACGAGTGGGTGGCGGTGGCGGTGCACCGGCAGACCCGCACGTTCCTGCCCCCGGCCGACCAGTGCCCGCTGTGCCCGTCGCGGGGTGAGCGGCACAGCGAGATCCCCGCGTCCGACTACGACGTGGTGGTGTTCGAGAACCGGTTCCCGTCGCTGAGCCAGCGGGTGGCCGACGAGCCGGCCGAGATCACGCCGTTCACCCCGGTACGCCCCGGGCGCGGCAGGTGCGAGGTGGTCTGCTTCACCGACGACCACAACGCCTCGTTCGCCCGGCTCTCCCCGCGCAGGGTACGGACGGTGCTCGACGCGCTCGCCGACCGCACCACGGCGCTGAGCGCGCTACCCGGCGTGGAGCAGGTCTTCCCGTTCGAGAACCGGGGCGTGGAGATCGGGGTGACGCTGCACCACCCGCACGGGCAGATCTACGCGTACCCGTTCGTCACGCCGCGCACCCGGAGCATGCTGGCCGCCGCCCGGCGGTACGCCGACCGCACCGGGGGCAACCTCTACGCCGACGTGCTGGCCACCGAACGCGCCTCCGGGGAGCGGGTGGTGGCGAGCAACGAGCACTGGACCGCGTACGTCCCGGCGGCGGCCCGCTGGCCGTTCGAGGTGCACGTGGCGCCGCACCGGCCGGTGCCGGACATCCCGGCACTCGACGACGCCGAGCGGGACGCGTTCGGGCCGCTCTACCTGGACCTGCTGCGCCGCTTCGACGGGCTGTTCGACCTGCCCATGCCGTACATCGCGGCCTGGCACCAGGCGCCGGTACGGATCGACAGGGAACTGGGCCACCTGCACCTTCAGCTGTTCAGCATCCGGCGGGCCAAGGACAAGCTGAAGTACCTCGCCGGGTCGGAGTCCGGCATGGGCGTGTTCATCAACGACATCGCCCCCGAGCGAGCCGCCGAGTTGCTGCGCGCCGCCTGAAAGGAAGGGCCCCTTATTAACGCCTGCGGTAGAGGAAGGGCCCCTTCTTAACAACCGCGGCCCGAGCATGGGGCGCGGGGGGCCCGGGACAGGACCCCCCGCAGGGAAGGGACGGCTGGCTGCGCTCAGCAGCCTCGAAGGTCGGCCAGCCTGCGCGCGGCCTCGGCCCACCTTCCTGGACGCGACTGGCATCTCGTCCACCCTGTCAACGAGGGCGCACCGAACGAGGTCACGCCGTCCGTACCGGTCTGAGGTGTTAAAAAGGGCCCCTTCTACAACGCGAGGCGTTAAGAAGGGGCCCTTCCTTGCACGTCAGGCGGCGAGCTTGCGCGCCAGGTTCTCGTCGAGCGCGTTCATGAACTCGTCGGTGGTCAGCCACGGGGCGTCCCGCGAGATGAGCAGCGCGAGGTCCTTGGTCATCTGGCCGCCCTCGACGGTGTCCACGATGACCTTCTCCAGCGTGTTCGCGAACTCGGTGACCGCCGGGGTGCCGTCCAGCTTGCCCCGGTGGGCCAGGCCCCGGGTCCAGGCGTAGATCGAGGCGATCGGGTTGGTCGAGGTCTTCTCGCCCTTCTGGTACTGCCGGTAGTGCCGGGTGACGGTGCCGTGCGCCGCCTCGGCCTCGACGGTGCGGCCGTCCGGGGAGAGCAGCACCGAGGTCATCAGGCCGAGCGAGCCGAAGCCCTGCGCCACGGTGTCGGACTGCACGTCACCGTCGTAGTTCTTGCACGCCCAGACGTATCCGCCCTCCCACTTGAGCGCGGCGGCGACCATGTCGTCGATCAGCCGGTGCTCGTAGGTGAGGCCGGCGGCGTCGAACTCGGCCTTGAACTCGTTCTCGAACACCTCGGCGAAGATGTCCTTGAACCGGCCGTCGTACGCCTTGAGGATGGTGTTCTTGGTGGACATGTAGACCGGGTAGTTGCGGTCCAGGCCGTACCGGAACGAGGCGCGGGCGAAGTCCCGGATCGACTCGTCGTAGTTGTACATGCCCATGGCGATGCCGCCGCCGGGGAAGTTGGCGACCTCCATCTCCATCGGGGTGCCGCCGTCGGCCGGGGTGTAGGTGATGGTCACCGTGCCCGGGCCGGGGACGACGAAGTCGGTGGCCTTGTACTGGTCGCCGTGCGCGTGCCGGCCGATGATGATCGGCTTGGTCCAGCCCGGGACGAGCCGCGGCACGTTCGACATGATGATCGGCTCGCGGAAGACCACGCCGCCGAGGATGTTGCGGATGGTGCCGTTCGGCGACCGCCACATCTTCTTCAGGCCGAACTCCTCCACCCGGGCCTCGTCCGGGGTGATGGTGGCGCACTTGACGCCGACGCCGTGCTCCTTGATGGCGTTGGCGGCGTCGACGGTGACCTGGTCGTCGGTGGCGTCACGGTGCTGGATCGACAGGTCGTAGTAGTGCAGGTCGACGTCGAGGTAGGGCAGGATCAGCTGCTCCCGGATCTGCTTCCAGATGATCCGGGTCATCTCGTCGCCGTCGATCTCCACGACCGGGTTGTTTACCTTGATCTTCGCCATCGGCCGGCGCTCCTCTCGGGGGACACGTGCTCAAGCAGTACGAGCGTACTGGAAACTGACCGGCAGTCCCCAGGCGGCCCGGGTGGACCGCCGGAAAGCGGGCTGCGCCGCGCCTCGGCCCGCTGGCATCATCGTCCGATGCCGCGCAGCCGCACCATCGGGTCTATCACGGTCACCGCGCTCTCCGACGGCGAGGGGCCCTTCTTCCAGCCCCGCGGCGAGGCGTTTCCCGGTGCCACCCAGGCGCACTGGGCGGCGGCCGACCGGCTCGATCCGGGCGCCGTCACCGACGACGGCAGGTGGTGGCTACGGTTCCGCGCTTTCGCGGTGCGGTCCGGCGACGGACCGGTCACGCTTGTCGACGCCGGCATCGGCCCGGCCGACTCGCTCGCCGCGAGCTGGGCGCCGGTGCCGGGCCGGCTGCCGGCCGAGCTGGCCGCCGCCGGGGTCGATCCGGCCGACGTCCGCACCGTGGTCCTCACCCACCTGCACACCGACCACGTGGGCTGGGCCGGCGCGCTGTTCCCGAACGCGGACCACCTGATCCAGCGCGCCGAGGTGGACGCGCTGGAGCTGTTCCACCCGGAACTGCCGGCCCGGCTGCTGACGCCGTTGCGCGCCGCCGGCCGGCTGCGGGTGGTCGACGGCGAGACGCCCCTCACCCCGGGGGTACGGCTGCTGCACACGCCCGGCCACACGCCGGGTCACCAGTCGGTGCTGGTCGAGGCGGACGACGAGCGCCTCCTGATCACCGGCGACCTGCTCGTGCACGCGATCCAGTTGGTCGAGCCGGAGCTGGCGTACGCCCACGAGGAGGACCCGGAAACGGCCCGACGCTCCCGCACGAGCCTCCTGACGACCCTCTCCCCCGCCACCCTGGCCACCCCCCACCTGACCGCCCCCTTCACCCTTCACCCCTCACCCCGTCGATCATGAGGTTGACCGCCTGGTCGATCTCCATTTCCGCCGTCAACTTCATGATCGACGGGGTGAGGGGTGAACGGGGAGGACCGCGGGCGGGACGGCAGAAGGCCCGCCGGCGCGTGCCGGCGGGCCTTCGATGCAGTGGTCGGGCGTCACATGCTGGCGACGTCGCCCTGCTTGGCGCGGACGGCCTCGGCGGCCTCCTTCAGCGCGGCCAGCTCGTCGGCGTCCAGGTCGGTCTCGACGACCCGCTTCACGCCCTCGGCGCCGATCTCGGCCTCGACGCCCAGGTAGACGCCGGAGATGCCGTACTCGCCGTCGACCCAGGCGCAGACCGGCATGACGGCGCCGGAGTCCTCGGCCACGGCCTTCGCCATCCGGGCCGCGGCGGCGGACGGGGCGTAGTACGCCGAACCGGTCTTGAGCAGCGCGACGACCTCGGCGCCACCGTTGCGGGTCTTGACGACCAGCTCCTCGATCTGCTCGGCCGGCATGACGTCACGCAGCGGCTTGCCGTTCACGGTGCTCTTCGACGGCACCGGGACCATGGTGTCGCCGTGCGAGCCGAGCGTCAGGGTCCGTACCGACTTCACCGGTACGCTCAGCGCCTCGGCGACGAAGTTGGTGAAGCGGGCGGTGTCCAGCATGCCGGCCTGGCCGAGCACCCGGTTCTTCGGGAACTGGGTGGCGAGCTGGGCCAGCGCGGTCATCTCGTCGAGCGGGTTGGACACCACGATGACGACGGCGTTCGGGGCGTACTTGGCGACGTTCTCGGCGACCTGCCGGACGATCTTGGCGTTGGTCTCCAGCAGGTCCATCCGGCTCATGCCCGGCTTGCGCGGCAGGCCGGCGGTGATGACGACGACGTCCGAGCCCTCGATGGCCTCGTAGCCCTCGCCGTTCGGGCCGGTGGTGACGCCGACGACCTTGGTCTCGAAGCCCTCGACCGCGCGGGACTGGTTGAGGTCGAGCGCGAGACCCGCCGGCTTGCCCTCCACGATGTCGGTGATCACAACGGTGTCGAAGACGTCGTACTCGGCCAGGCGCTGTGCGGTGGTCGAGCCGTAGAAGCCGGCGCCGACGACAGTGACCTTCTTACCCATGGTCGTCCCACTCCCTGATACCAGTCGGTTTTCCGGACCGTATCAGCCATCCTGGCACCGATCAGGTCAGGGGCGGACGGTTATGACCTGGGTGGGTGTCAGGCGGTCCGCTCGGCCCGTTCGACCACGTTCGTCAGCAGCATCGCCCGGGTCATCGGACCGACGCCCCCGGGCATCGGCACCAGCTTGCCGGCGACCTCGGCCACCTCCGGGTCCACGTCGCCGGTGTAGCGGCCCTTGCCGTCCTCGCCGATGACCCGCGTGATCCCGACGTCCACCACCGTCGCGCCCGGGTTGATCATGTCGGCGGTGAGCAGCCCGGGCACGCCGGCGGCGACGATGACGACGTCGGCGGCGCGGGTGTGCGCGGCCAGGTCGAGCGTGCCGGTGTGGCAGAGCGTCACGGTGGCGTTCTCGCTGCGCCGGGTCAGCAGTAGGCCCAGCGGGCGGCCGACCGTGTTGCCCCGGCCGACCACTGCCACGTTCGCGCCGCGCAGCGGCACGTCGTGCCGGCGCAGCAGTTCCACGATGCCGCGCGGGGTGCAGGGCAGCGGCGCGTCGTACCCGAGGACGAGCCGGCCCAGGTTGACCGGGTGCAGCCCGTCGGCGTCCTTGTCCGGGTCGATCGACTCCAGCGCGCGCTGGGTGTCGAGGTGACCGGGGAGCGGGAGCTGGACGATGTAGCCGTGGCAGGCCGGGTCCGCGTTCAGCTCGGCCAGCGCCGCGTCGAGCTGCTCCTGGGTGGCGTCCGCGGGCAGCGCGACCCGCAGCGAGGCGATGCCGACCTCGGCGCAGTCGCGGTGCTTTCCGTTGACGTACGCCTGGGAGCCGGGGTCCTCCCCGACCAGCACGGTGCCCAGGCCGGGGGTGATGCCGCGTTCCGCGAGCGCCTTGACCCGGGCCCGTAGCTCGTCCTTGATCTCCGCCGCGGTGGCCTTGCCGTCCAGGATCGTCGCCGTCACGCCGTGATCGTCTCACGCCCGCGGGCGGGCCGGACGACGACGGCCGACGATCACGCTCCGCAACGTGCCCTAACTCACGGAGAGTGACCAATCACTGCGACACAGCGGCCCGGACACACCCTGACGGGCAGGGACCGGACAGGCGGACCGGACGTCGCAGACGCGCTCGACCGGACCTCGAACGGACCATCAAGGGTGAATAAAAGGCCAGTTAGAAGCGGGGTTTAGCACGCACGGACAGCAGCGACAAGGCTCGCCGAACACGATCCGTCATCAGTTGACCACGCACTAGTTGTCGGCGGGCCGGATCGCGACCTACCGTTACCACTCGTTGCGCAGAGTCACCCAGCGTCGGGACGACCGCGCAGCGTGAGGAGATGAGGAGACCCCCAATGCGTGTTCGTAGGCTCGCGGCCTGGGCCGCGCTCCCGCTCGCGGTGACGCTGGGCCTGACGGCCTGCGGCTCGGGCGGTGGCGGCGGCGGTGCCGGCGACTCCGACGCGGCCGTGCGGATCGAGATCGCCGAGCCGCAGCACCTCGTGCCGACAAACACCAACGAGACGAGCGGCTCCCAGGTCCTGTCGGCCCTGTTCAGCCCGCTCGTCGACTACGACGAGGCGAACAAGCCGCACGAGGTGGCAGCCGAGAAGGTGACGACGTCCGACAACAAGGTCTGGACGATCAAGCTGAAGCCCGGCTACACGTTCCACAACGGCGAGAAGGTCACCGCCGACAACTACATCGACGCCTGGAACTACGGCGCGTACGCGCCGAACGGCCAGAACTCCAGCTACTTCTTCGAGAAGGTGGCCGGCTACGACGACCTCCAGGGCGAGAGCCCGAAGGCGACGACGATGAGCGGGCTGAAGAAGGTCGACGACCTGACCTTCACCGTGACGCTCAGCCAGCCGTACGTGGACTTCAAGTCCATGCTCGGCTACACCGCCTTCTACCCGCTGCCCAAGGCGGCCTTCTCCGCGCCGGGCGTGCTCGCCGAGGGCTACGAGCAGGCACCGATCGGCCAGGGCCCGTTCAAGATGAAGGGCAGCTGGCAGCACGACGCCAAGGTCGAGGTGGAGCGCTACGACGCGTTCCCGGGTCAGCAGCCCAAGGTCGGCGGCGTCGAGTTCCGCATCTACCAGCAGCCGACCGCGGCGTACGCGGACGTGCTGTCGGACAACCTCGACGTGATCAAGACGATCCCGACCGAGAACCTGTCGACCGCCGCGACCGACCTGGGCGACCGCTTCCAGCAGAGCCCGGCGTCGTCGCTGCAGGTGCTGGCCTTCCCGACGTTCCAGGAGGAGTTCAGCAAGCCCGAGGTGCGCAAGGCGATCTCGATGGCGATCGACCGGGACGAGATCACCAAGTCGATCTTCAAGGACTCGCAGCAGCCGGCCCGCTCGTTCGTCTCGCCGGTGGTCGCCGGTTACCGGGAGAACACCATCGGCACGGCGGGCGCGTTCGACCCGGTCAAGGCCAAGGCCATGTACGAGGCCGCGGGCGGCCCGAAGAAGATCGAGCTGTCCTACAACGGCGACGGCGGCCACAAGGACTGGATCGACGCCACCTGCAACCAGCTCAAGGCCAACCTGGGCGTGGAGTGCGTCGGCACCGCCGAGCCGAAGTTCGCGGACCTGCTGACCAAGCTCAAGCAGAAGCAGCCGGTCGGCCTGTTCCGGATGGGCTGGGTCATGGACTACCCGTCCATGGAGAACTACCTCGGCCCGCTGTACAGCACCACCGGCTCGTCGAACTACTACGGCTACAGCAACCCGGAGTTCGACAAGCTGCTCGCCGAGGGCGCCCGCGCGGCGACCGAGGACGAGGCGATCAAGAAGTACCAGGCGGCGGAGGACCTGCTCGCGCAGGACATGCCGGTGATCCCGCTGCGGTACGGGCAGAACAACTTCGGCCACTCGACCAAGGTCAAGAACGTCCACGTGGACCTCTTCGACCGGGTGGACCTGCTGAAGATCGAACGCGCCTGACACCCCGCTGACGGGCCGGGCCACCCCCACCGGGTGGCCCGGCCCTCGCATTGGCACGCATTTCGCCCGGTTTCGGCAAACTTGCCAGCATGCTCCGCTTCATCCTGCGGCGACTGCTCCAGATGGTCCTCGCCTTCTTCGGGACCACGCTGATCGTCTACGCGCTGATGTTCGCCGGGCAGGGCGACCCGATCCAGGCCCTCGCCGGGGAGCGGCCGGTGACCGCCGCGCAGCGGGCCTACCTGACCGAGAAGTACCACCTGGACGCGACGGGTGTCGGCGGCTTCTTCTACCGCTACTTCGACTACCTGGGCGGCCTGGTCCAGGGTGACCTCGGGCAGTCGCTGACCGGACGGCAGATCAGCGACATCCTCGCCGCCGCCTGGCCGGTCACCGTGAAGCTCGCCGTGATCGCGATGGCCGTGACGGTGATCTTCGGGGTCACCGCCGGCGTGATCGCGGCGATCCGCCGCTCCGGCGTGTTCGACCACGCCACGCTCGTGCTCACGCTGCTGGTGCTCGGCATCCCCACCATCGTGCTGGCCCCGCTGGCGCAGTACTTCCTCGGCGTACGCTGGCCGGTCTTCCCGCCCACCGCCGGAGCGCAACCCTCCTTCTACGCGCTGCTGCTCCCCGGCCTCGTGCTCGGCTCGTTGTCGCTGGCCACCGCGCTGCGGCTGACCCGTACCTCGGTGACCGAGAACCTGCGCGCCGACTACGTCCGCACCGCCCGCTCCAAGGGCCTGCGGCGGCGCCGCATCGTCGGCGTGCACGTGCTGCGCAACTCGCTCATCCCGGTGGTCACCTTCCTCGGCGTCGAGCTGGGCAACCTGATGGGCGGCGCGATCATCACCGAGGGCGTGTTCAACGTCCCGGGCGTCGGCTTCAACCTGTTCCGCGGCATCCGCACCGAGGACGGCCCCCTGGTGGTCGGCATCGTGAGCGTGCTCGTCGTGGTCTACCTGCTGTCCAACCTGGTGGTGGACGTGCTCTACGCCGTATTCGACCCGAGGATCCGCTATGAGTGACTTCGAGACGGTGGCGGCGACGGAGAACCAGGCCGCGCGGCGCGGCGTCTCCGGCGAACCGGGCACGCCCGGCCGGGCCGGACGGCCGGACCGGGCCCGCAGCCTGGCCGGTGACGCCTGGCGGGACCTGCGCCGCAACCCGGTCTTCTGGATCAGCCTGCTCCTGGTGGTGCTGGTCGCCGCGATGGCAGTGGCGCCGGGGCTGTTCGCCGCCAACGACCCGCGCGACTGCGTGCTGTCGCGGCAGCACGCCGGGCCGTCCGGCGGAGCGATCTTCGGGTACGACTTCCAGGGCTGCGACACGTTCGCCCGGGCGGTCTACGGCGCCCGCGCCTCGCTGCTCGTGGGCGCGTTCTCCGCGCTGATCACCGGCGTGATCGCCCTCGTCGTCGGCATGCTCGCCGGCTACTTCGGCGGGTGGGTCGACGCGGTGCTGTCCCGGGTGATCGACATCGTGCTCGGCATCCCGCTGCTGCTCGCCGCGATCGTGCTGCTCAAGCGGGTGAGCACGAGCGGCGAGACGGTACGCCTGTTCGCGGTGATCCTCGTCCTGGCGCTGCTCGGGTGGACCACCGCGGCCCGGGTGGTCCGCTCCTCGGTGATCACCGCCCGGGAGCAGGACTACGTGGCCGCGGCCCGGATGCTCGGGGCCGGAAACGGCCGGATCATGTGGCGGCACATCCTGCCGAACGCGCTCGCCCCGGCCATCGTGGTGCTCACCATCGCGCTCGGGTCGTTCATCGCGGCCGAGGCGACGCTGAGCTTCCTCGGCATCGGCCTGAAGGCGCCGACCATCTCCTGGGGCATCGACATCGACGCCGGCCGGGTGCACATGCGGGAGTCGGCGACGCCGCTGATCGTGCCGTCGACGTTCCTCGCCCTGACCGTGCTCGCCTTCATCATGCTCGGCGACGCGATCCGCGACGCCTTCGACCCGAAGCTCCGGTGACATGCGAGCGCGAGGAGTGAGCGCAGCGAGCCCCGCAGTCGCGAGCGAAAGGCAGGCACAGCCATGACCCAGTCGTCGGTCCGGCCCACGCCGGCCTCACCCACGCCGCCCGGCGGGCACCTGCTGGAGGTACGGGACCTGCACGTCGAGTTCCGTACCCGCGAGGGCGTGGCGCGCGTGATCAACGGGGTGACGTACCACCTGGACGCCGGTGAGACGCTCGCGGTGCTGGGCGAGTCCGGCTCCGGCAAGTCCGTCACCGCCCAGGCGATCATGGGCATCCTGGACACCCCGCCCGCGTACGTGCGCGCCGGGCAGATCCTCTACCAGGGGCGGGACCTGCTCACCCGCCCGGAGGAGGAACGCCGGCAGATCCGTGGCGCCGAGATCGCGATGATCTTCCAGGACGCGTTGTCGGCGTTGAACCCGGTCTTCCCGGTCGGCTGGCAGATCGGCGAGTCGCTGCGCGAGCGGGCCGGGATGTCGCGGGCCGACGCGCGCAGGCGCACCGTCGAGCTGATGGACCTGGTGCGGATCCCGGCCGCGGCGAAGCGGCTCGGCGACTACCCGCACCAGTTCTCCGGCGGCATGCGGCAACGCGTCATGATCGCGATGGCGCTGGCGCTCGACCCGAAGGTGCTGATCGCCGACGAACCCACCACGGCGCTGGACGTGACCGTGCAGGCCCAGATCATGGACCTCCTGGCCGACCTGCGCCGGGATCTCGGCATGGCGCTCGTCCTCATCACCCACGACCTGGGCGTGGTCGCCGGTGTGGCGGACCGGATCGCGGTCATGTACGCGGGCCGGATCGTCGAGCACGCCGACGTGCACGCGCTGTACCGGGCGCCGGCCCACCCGTACACGAAGGGGTTGCTGGAGTCGATCCCGCGCCTGGACGTGCGCGGCCAGGCGTTGTCCAGCATCCGCGGCCTGCCGCCGAACCTGATGGCGATCCCGTCCGGCTGCCCGTTCCACCCCCGGTGCCCGTACGTCCAGCCGGTCTGCGTGGACGAGGTGCCGCACGACCTGGTGCTCGCCGACGGGCGGACCAGCGCGTGCCACTTCGCCCAGGAGGTGCACGATGACCGCGACGGCTGAACCCGCCAAGGTGCGCGGCGAGACGATCCTCGCCGTCGACCAGCTGGTCAAGCACTTCCCGATCAGCCAGGGCGTGCTGTTCAAGAAGACCATCGGCCAGGTCAAGGCCGTCGACGGCGTCTCGTTCGAACTGCGGCGCGGTGAGACGCTCGGTGTGGTCGGCGAGTCCGGGTGCGGCAAGTCCACGCTGGCGCGGCTGCTCATGCGCCTGGAGACGCCCACCGCCGGGCGGGTCACGCTGGAGGGGCGCGACCTGCTCCGGGCCACCGGTGCCGACCTGCGGCGGCTGCGGCGGAACATGCAGATGGTGATGCAGGACCCGTACACCTCGCTGAACCCGCGCATGACGGTCGGCGACATCATCGGCGAGCCGTTCGAGATCCACCCGGAGGCGGCACCGAAGCGCAGCCGGCGGCAGCGGGTGCAGGAGCTGCTGGACGTGGTCGGGCTCAACCCGGAGCACGTCAACCGCTACCCGCACCAGTTCTCCGGCGGTCAGCGGCAGCGCATCGGCATCGCCCGGGCGCTCGCGCTGCGGCCCGAGATCATCGTCTGCGACGAGCCGGTGTCCGCCCTGGACGTGTCCATCCAGGCCCAGGTGATCAACCTGCTCGAACAGCTCCAGGACGAGCTGGGGCTGTCGTACATCTTCATCGCCCACGACCTGTCGGTGGTGCGGCACATCTCCGACCGGGTCGCGGTGATGTACCTGGGCCGGATCGTGGAGATCGGCACCGAGGAGCAGATCTACCAGCGCGCGACCCACCCGTACACCCAGGCGCTGCTGTCGGCGGTGCCGGTGCCCGACCCGGAGGCGCGCGACCGGCGGACCATCATCCGGCTCACCGGCGACGTGCCCAGCCCGGCCGAGCCGCCGTCCGGCTGCCACTTCCGGACCCGCTGCTGGAAGGCCGAGGAGGTCTGCGCGACCCAGGACCCGCAGGCGGTACCCCGCGCGGCGGACCCGCACCCCAGCGCCTGCCACTTCGCCGAGGTGCGCACCGAGGCGTGAGCGTGACGAAGGCCCCGTCCCCCGGAGGAAGAGGGGGCGGGGCCTCCGATGCGGGCACGCGTGCGGACGGCGGACCCGGGACGAACCCGAGGCGGCCCGGCGGCGTGAGGCGCGCCGCCGTACCGGTGGACGGCAGCTCGCGGCGGAGACCGCCGGGTCGACGCGGCGGTGTCCGGTGCGGCGCGAGCGCGCGTGCCGGTGCGGGCTGCGGGTTCGGTGCGGCTCAGGCGGCCGGCGGGGCGCGCGCGGCGAGCGGGCCGCGCGGCGGCAGCGGCACGACCGGCGGCCGGGGCGCTGGTACGACGGGCCCCGGCACGGCCGGGCCGGCCACGCGCGGGAGCGCGGCCGGGGCCAGGTCGTCCGGCCCGTCGGCGTAGCCGAGGCCGCCGCCGTGGTCGTGCCACGGCCCGGCGGCAAGCTCCGACCAGGAGATTCCGGGGTACGCGGTACGCAGCGCGGCCGGGCTCGTCCCGCTCGCTGAGGCGGCGGTCGGCGCGGCGGCGGCCGGTACGACGACGGCGGGTGCGGCTGCCGCTCCGAGTCCGGCCAGGACGAACGCCAGCGTGACGACGACGGCGGTCAACCGGTCGCGAACGCGCATGGCACACCTGCCGGGCTCACAGACAGCGGAGACGCTCGATCGTCGCCGCGCACACGCTAGCAACCGCCTCCCGCGGCGGGCAACGGCCCGGCGTCCGGGTGCGCCGGTCGTGTGGACGACTGACGCACCCGGACGGTCGCGGGCCGGACTCGTCAGTGGAAGAAGTGCCGGGTGCCGGTGAGGTACATGGTCACGCCGGCCGCCTTGCAGGCCGCGATGGTCTCCTCGTCCCGGATCGAGCCGCCCGGCTGCACGATCGCCCGTACCCCGGCGTCGATGAGGATCTGCGGGCCGTCGGCGAACGGGAAGAACGCGTCCGAGGCGCAGACCGAGCCGCGGGCCCGCTCGTCACCGGCCCGGCTGACCGCCAGCCGCGCCGAGTCCACCCGGTTCACCTGCCCCATGCCGACACCGACTGTGGCGCCGTCGCGGGCCAGCAGGATCGCGTTGCTCTTGACCGCGCGGACCGCCCGCCAGGCGAACGCCAGGTCGCGCAGAGTCGCCTCGTCGGCCGGGTCGCCGGTCGCGAGCGTCCAGCCGGACGGGTCGTCGCCCGGCGCGTCGACGGCGTCCCGCGTCTGCACCAGCACGCCGCCGCTGACCTGCCGCCACTCGGCGGGCCGGGTGGCGAACGCGGGCGCCCGCAGCAGGCGGAGGTTCTTCTTGGCCCGCAGCAGCTCCAGCGCGTCCTCGTCGAAGCCGGGCGCCACCAGCACCTCGGTGAAGATCTCCGCGACCTGGCCGGCCATCGCCGCGTCGACCGGCCGGTTCACCGCGATCACGCCGCCGAACGCGGAGACCGGGTCGCAGGCGTGCGCCTTGCGGTGCGCCTCGGCCACGTCCGCGCCGACGGCGATGCCGCACGGGTTGGCGTGCTTGATGATCGCCACCGCCGGCTGGTCCGGGAAGTCGTTCGCGGCCCGCCAGGCGGCGTCGGCGTCGACGTAGTTGTTGTAGGACATCTCCTTGCCGTGCAGCTGCTCGGCCTGGGCCAGCCCGGCCGGCGCGCCCGGATCGGTGTAGAGCGCCGCCGCCTGGTGCGGGTTCTCGCCGTACCGCAGCACCGCCTGGCGGCGCAGCGCCAGCCCGGCGAACTCCGGCCAGCCGTCCTCGGCCGGCGACACGGTGCCGGCGAACCAGTCGGCCACCGCGACGTCGTAGTCGGCGATGTCGGCGAACGCGCGGGCCGCCAGCGCGCGGCGCCGGGCCAGCGTGAAGCCGCCCTCGGCGAGCGCCGCCACCACCGCCGGGTACGCCGCCGGGTCGGTCACCACCGCCACCGAGGCGTGGTTCTTCGCCGCGGCCCGCACCATCGCCGGACCGCCGATGTCGATCTGCTCGACGCACTCGTCGGTGTCGGCGCCGGAGGCGACGGTGGCCTGGAACGGGTACAGGTTGGAGACCAGCAGGTCGATGCCGGCGATGCCGTGCTCGTCGAGCTGGGCGGCGTGCGCGTCCTTGCGCAGGTCGGCGAGGAGGCCGCCGTGGATCTTCGGGTGCAGCGTCTTGACCCGCCCGTCGAGGATCTCCGGGAAGCCGGTGACCTGCTCGACCGGCGTCACCGGCACCCCGGCGCCGGAGATCGTCGACGCGGTGCTCCCGGTCGACACGATCTCCACGCCGGCCTCGTGCAGGGCGCGGGCCAGCTCGGCCAGGCCGGTCTTGTCGTAGACGCTGACCAGCGCGCGCCGGATCGGGCGGCGGC
Organism: Micromonospora sp. Mcm103; assembly: GCF_024519755.1. NCBI lineage: Bacteria > Bacillati > Actinomycetota > Actinomycetes > Micromonosporales > Micromonosporaceae > Micromonospora > Micromonospora sp. Mcm103. Next base: position 27,758 of record NZ_JALJRJ010000027.1, on the reverse strand, counting down.
CGGCGTCCTCAGTGGCGTTCACGGGATGGTGACCTTTCTGCCGGTGATCGTCCAACCTTCACGGACCAGGCGGCCGACCTGCTCGACGAGCTGGCGCCGCTCGGCGGACTTGATGCGCTCGGTGAGCGTGTCCTCGTCGTCGTCGTCGTGCACCGGCACGGCGACCTGGGCCACGATCGGGCCGGTGTCCATGCCCGCGTCGACGAAGAACAGGGTGGCCCCGGTGACCTTCACGCCGTACGCCAGCGCGTCGCGGGGGCCGTGGATGCCGGGGAACGCCGGCAGCAGCGTGTTGTGCGTGTTGAGGTAGCGGTCGCCGAACGCGGCCAGGAACTCCGGGCCGACCAGCTTGAGGAAGCCGGCGCTGATGACCAGGTCGGGCCGGTGCTCGGCGACCCGCGCGGTGAGCGCCTTGTCCCAGTCGGCGCGGGTGGGGTGGTCCTTGACCCGCTCGACGAAGGACGGCACGCTCGCGGCGGCGGCCCGGTCCAGGCCGGCGATCCCGTCCCGGTCGGCGCCGACCGCGACCACCCGGGCGCCGTACCCGGGGTCGGCGGTGGCGTCCAGCAGCGCCTGGAGGTTGCTGCCGGAGCCGGAGACGAGGACGACGAGGCGGGCGACGGACGCGGGCTCGGTCACCGGGCAACCCTATCGGGCAGGTCAGGCGGCCCGGCCGCGGGGCGGCGGCTCATCGGTTGACCTCCCGGGTGGCGTGATCGCGGTACGCTGCCGGTCGCCCGGTGTCCGGCCTCGCGCCCGGCCCGCACCCCCACGAAGAATCCGGCACGCCGCGTGCCGTCGGACCGAGGAGTACCTCCATGCAGCCCGGATACCCCCCGCAGCAGCCGCAGCAGATCGACAACAACATGACGATGTCCATCGTCGCGATCTTCCTGTTCTGGCCGCTCGCGATCCCGGCCATCATCAACGCGTCGAAGGTCAACCCGCTGATCCAGCAGGGTGACTACGCCGGCGCCCAGGCCGCCGCGGCCGAGTCCAAGAAGTGGTCCAAGTGGGCCCTCATCGTCGGCCTGGTCTGGATCGGCCTCATCGTGGTGTGTTGCCTCTTCGGCGGCCTGGCTGGTCTCGTCGGCGGCAGCAGCACAAACTGACGGACAACCCGAACCGATCTGAGGAGCACCCAGACATGCAGCCCGGTTACCCCGGACAGGACCCGTACGGCCAGCAGCCGAACCAGGACCCGACCGCGCAGCCGCACGACCCGTACGCCCAGCCGCCGCAGGCCCCGCAGTACGGCCAGCCGCCGCAGTACGGGCAGCAGCCGCAGTACGGCCAGCAGCCCACCTCGGGCCAGCCGTACGGCCAGCCCACCTCGGGTCAGCCCGCCTACGGCCAGGACCCGTACGCGCAGCAGCAGCCGTACGGTGCCGCGCCGCAGTACCCGGGTGCCGGCTACCCGGCCGGGGCGGGCCAGGCCCCGAACAACACGCTGGGCCTCGTGTCCATGATCCTCGGTATCGCCTCGATCCCGATGGTCTGCTGCTTCTACCTCGGCATCCCGCTGGGTATCGCGGCGGCGGTCACCGGCTACCTGGGCCGCCAGAAGGCCGCGCAGGGGCTCGCCAACAACGACGGTCAGGCCAAGACCGGTCTGATCTGCGGCGCGATCGGCGCCGGCCTGGGCATCATCCTGATCATCCTGGGCATCGTCGCAAACGTCAGCCTGCCCGCCCAGCCCTGATCGTCCGTCGTCCAGGGGCGTCCACCTTCCGGTGGGCGCCCCTGACGCGTCTGCGGGCCCCGGAGGCGGCGCGTCAGCGGGTGCGGGTGCGGGTCAGCGTGCGGGTGGCGGCGGCGCCGAGCACCGCGCCCACCCCGGTCACGAGCGTGGCCACCGCGGCCACCGCCCACGGTGACGGCCCGACCTCGGCCAGCCGGCCGCCGCCCAGCGACCCGCCGGAGGCCGCCGCGAACAGCCCCAGCAGCGCGCCCGCGACCGGTCCGGCGAGCGCGGCCGGCAGCAGCAGCGCCGGCCAGCCCACCTCGGCCCGTTCCTCGGCCGCCGCGCGCAGCAGCCGCCGGGCGAGCAGCCAGCCGGCCGCCATCGCGGCCAGCACCGGCACTGCGAGCAGCGCGCCACCCAGCCCGTCCATCGGGCCCCGCGGCAGGCCGGCCAGCAGCGGTACGGCCGGCAGCGCACCCACGGAGACCTCGCTCGTCCGGACGGCGGTGTCGGTGCCGACCGCGAACCCGGGCCCGAGCAGATAGCTCGCCGACCAGGCGGTCGCGTTCGGCGCGTAGGCGAGGCTGACCAGTGTGATGCCCGCCTGACCGGCCACCCCGGTCCGGTACGCCCCGATCATGTCGGCCGCGTCGCCGCCACCGGTGGCCACCGCCAGCCCGGCCGCACCGGCACCCGCGCCGCACAGCAGCAGCGCCGCCACCAGTCCGGTACGCAGACCGTCGCGCACCGGCGGTGGGCAGCGCTCGGCCAGCACCGCCCAGACACCCGTGGTGCGCAGCGCGCCGACCAGGGCGGCGGACACGCCGAACGCGGCGAACGTGAGCGCGGCGGTGACCGGGGAGACCCGCAGGCCGCCGGCGTCGACGGCGAACGCGGCGAGTGCGCCGAGCAGCGCGTACGCGATGCCGACGGCGACCGCGACGGTGAGCGCCTGGCGCGGCGAGCCCGCGCCGCGCGCGCCGACGGCCCGGCTGACGTGCACCCCGGCGCGGGTGAGCCGCCAGACGGCGAGCGCGCTGAGCGCGAGCGGCGCCAGGCCGAGCGGACCGGCGGTGGTCTGCAGCGGCACCCCGTGGCCGAGCAGCCAGCCGGCCAGGCCGGCGCGGAGCGCGCCGCCGAGCGATCCGGCGTCCTCGCTGAGCTGGGCGAGGCCCAGCACGGCGGAGACCGGCAGCCAGGAGGTCAGCGCCGCCCAGAGCGCGGCCACCCCGGCGGCGACCGGCAGCGGCGCCCGGCTGCGGGGCTCGGCACCCGATCGGGGCGCGGGCACGCGCGCGGCCGGGCGGGCACGGCCGGGCGGCCGGGCACCGGCGGGGGGACCGGTGGCCGGACGGCGGGGCTGGTCAGGGGTGACGCGTGACATCGTGTCTACTCTGGCACGCCGCGGGAAGGACGGCAGTCCGATACCGGGCCGGTTGCCTGGCGAGTTCGCCGAACCCCGGCCCGGCGGCGGTGATCCGGTCTAGCCTCGGCCTCAGACGCGACCGTTCCCGTCGCGGTGCCGACCGCTCGGAGGAAGCCGTGCACGCTCCGTATCCGCCGCCCCCGCCACCACCGGCCGTCGGCCGGGACCGGACCACGCTCTGGGGCGTCCTCGGCATCGTCTTCGGCCTGTTCTGCTGCGGCATCCTGGGCATCGTCTTCGGCGCGCTGTCGATCCGCGACGCCCGGCGCAACGGCAGGTCGCAGTTGCTCGGCTGGCTGGGCATCGCGTTCGGTGTGATCAACATCGTCGCCAGCGCCATCGTGCGCGCCCGGGGCAACTCGTACTACCCGTACTGGTACCGCTGAACGCGAGGGGCCGACCGGTTGCCCGGTCGGCCCCTCGCGTGTCGCTCGGCCGCTCAGCGGCCGGACATGAGCTCCCGCATCAGGTTGGCGGTCTCGGTCGGGGTCTTGCCGACCTTGACGCCCACCGCCTCCAGCGCCGCCTTCTTGGCGTCGGCGGTGCCCGCCGAGCCCGAGATGATCGCGCCGGCGTGACCCATGGTCTTGCCGGGCGGGGCGGTGAAGCCGGCGATGTAGCCGACCACCGGCTTGGTGACGTTGGCCTTGATGAACTCGGCCGCCCGCTCCTCGGCGTCGCCACCGATCTCACCGATCATGACGATCGCGTCGGTCTCCGGGTCCGCCTCGAAGGCGGCCAGGGCGTCGATGTGGGTGGTGCCGATGATCGGGTCACCGCCGATGCCGACGCAGGTGGAGAAGCCGATGTCGCGCAGCTCGTACATCATCTGGTAGGTCAGCGTGCCGCTCTTGCTGACCAGGCCGATCCGGCCGGAGCCGGTGATGTCGGCCGGGATGATGCCGGCGTTCGACGCGCCCGGTGAGGCGATGCCCGGGCAGTTCGGGCCGATGATCCGGGTGCGCTCGCCCTTGGCCTTGTTGTACGCCCAGAACGCGGCGGTGTCGTGCACCGGCACGCCCTCGGTGATCACCACGGCCAGGTCGATGCCGGCGTCGATCGCCTCGACCACGGCGGCCTTGGTGAACTGCGGCGGCACGAAGATGACAGTGACGTCGGCACCGGTCTCCTTCATCGCGTCCGCGACGGAGGCGAAGACGGGCAGCTCGGTGCCGTCGAAGTCGACAGTGGTGCCGGCCTTGCGCGGGTTCACGCCGCCGACCACGTTGGTGCCGGCGGCGAGCATCCGCCGGGTGTGCTTGGAACCCTCGGAACCGGTCATCCCCTGCACGATGACCTTGGAGTCCTTGGTCAGCCAGATAGCCATTGTCAGACCCCCGCAGCTGCCAGCTCGGCGGCCCGCTCGGCCGCGCCGTCCATGGTGTCGACCCGCTGGATCAGCGGGTTGGCCGCGCCGTCGAGGATCGCCCGGCCGGCCTCGGCGTTGTTGCCGTCGAGGCGCACGACGAGCGGCTTGGTGGCCTTCTCGCCGCGCTGCTCCAGCAGCGCCAGCGCCTGCACGATGCCGTTGGCGACCGCGTCGCAGGCGGTGATGCCGCCGAAGACGTTGACGAAGACGCTCTTGACCGACGGGTCGGACAGGACGATCTCCAGGCCGTTCGCCATCACCTCGGCGCTCGCGCCGCCGCCGATGTCGAGGAAGTTGGCCGGCTTGACGCCGCCGTGCCGCTCGCCCGCGTACGCGACCACGTCGAGCGTGGACATGACCAGGCCCGCGCCGTTGCCGATGATGCCGACCTCGCCGTCGAGCTTGACGTAGTTGAGGTCCTTGGCCTTCGCGGCCTGCTCCAGCGGGTCCACCGACGCCTGGTCGACCAGGGCCTCGTGGTCCGGGTGCCGGAACCCGGCGTTCTCGTCCAGGGTGACCTTGGCGTCCAGGAGCAGCAGCTTGCCGTCCTTGGTGGTCGCCAGCGGGTTCACCTCGACGAGCGTGGCGTCCTCGGCCACGAACGCCTGCCACAGCTTGACCGCGACCTCGACCACCTGGTCGGCGACCTCGGCCGGGAAACCGGCCGCGGTGACGATCTCGCGCGCCTTGGCCTCGTCCACGCCGGTGTTGGCGTCGATCGGCGCCTTCACGACCCGCTCCGGGGTCTCGGCCGCGACCTGCTCGATGTCCATACCGCCGGCCACGCTGGCGATGCAGAGGAAGGTGCGGTTCGCCCGGTCGAGCAGGTACGAGAAGTAGTACTCCTCGGCCACGTCCGCGGTCACGGTGATCATGACCTTGTGGACGGTGTGACCCTTGATGTCCATGCCGAGGATGTCGGTGGCCCGGGCCACCGTCTCCTCCGCGCCCTCGGCCAGCTTCACGCCGCCGGCCTTGCCGCGGCCACCGACCTTCACCTGCGCCTTGACGACCACCCGGCCGCCGAGGCGTTCGGCGATCGCGCGGGCCTCCTCCGGGGTAGTGGCGACGCCGCCGGCGAGCACGGGCAAGCCGTGCCGCTCGAACAGGTCCCGCCCCTGGTACTCGTACAGGTCCACGATTGCGCGTCCCGTCCCGTCTCCGCGGCGCGCCGTCGCGCCGCCACCAGCTTCGGAAAATCAGTTTGACGCCTGTCATCAGATGAGACAGGCCATTTGCCGCAGCCTAACGAGATGGGAACGGGCGGCAACCGAGCGGGTGCGGGGTGTGCGGTAATGCACAGGCCGTCGTCCGGCCGGTCCGGGCACGGCCGCACCGGCGGGCGCGGGCGTAAGCCGTCCGGGGGATCTCCGGACCGGGGCGTAACCGCCCGTCGGGGGCGTCGTTGAGTGTGATGTCGGCGCGCTGGTCAAGCGCGGCGACGGGAGCGGCCGATGCCCTGTCGGTCGAGGGGTGGCGGCGGGGCATCGTGCATAGAGGGGCCGGGCGTGTGAGGGGTGCGTCCGGCCCCTCCCCCGTGCCCGGAGCCGGGAACGCGGGGGCCGGACAGCGAGCGCCGACGACGCGGCGGGTCAGCCGACCGGCTGGGCGACGTTCTCCCGTACCCACTCGACGATCGACCCGGTGGTGGCACCCGGGGTGAAGATCTTCGCGACGCCGAGCCGCTCCAGCTCCGGGATGTCGGCCTCGGGGATGATGCCGCCGCCGAACACCACGATGTCGGTCGCGTCGCGCTCGGTCAGCAGTTCGACGACGCGCTTGAACAGCGTCATGTGCGCGCCGGAGAGCACCGACAGGCCGACCGCGTCCGCGTCCTCCTGGATGGCGGTCTCGACGATCTGCTCGGGCGTCTGGTGCAGGCCGGTGTAGATGACCTCCATCCCCGCGTCACGCAGGGCACGGGCGACCACCTTCGCTCCCCGGTCGTGGCCGTCCAGGCCGGGCTTCGCGACGACGACCCGGATACGAGAGCTCATCTGCGCACACCTTTCACCGGCACTCCTGACCTGAACGAACGGTAACCCGGCCGGACCGGAGGCGGGAAGCGGGGCCGGACCTTCCCACATACGAGCCGTCCCCCCTACCGCCCGCTCGGGTACGCGGAAAGCCGGACACCTCCGCCGTTCGGTCACTGTCCGCGACGAATGGGCAGTCGACGGACCATCCGACTGGCGGCACGAGATATGACAAGGCCGGATGGAATCGGACATAAAGAATCAGCATTTCGGCGCTTCGGCTTGTGACAGGAGTGGCTGTTGGCTAACGTGTCCACGGTTGTCATCAGGTCCACGGACGGGTGATGACGCGACACCGGAGGTTCGACAGAGCTTCACCGAACGGTCCGGAGTCGCATCGGATCCCCGACAACGGAGGGTGTGCGTGCGCCAGCGCCTGTCGTCTGAGCCCGATCGCTATCGCGGCCGCCGCCGCGTACCCACCCCCCCGCGGAGCCGCTACGCCGCGGTGGTCACCACCGCGTTCGTCGGCGCCGGCATCGTCGCCATCGGCGCGAACGCCCTCCCCGACGCCAAGAGCGTCAACCCGTCGGTCCTGGACGAACTCCGGCAGGCCTCGGTCGCCAGCCAGGACGCCGCCGCCCGTGCCGACAGCGCGGACGCCCCCTCCCGTTCGGACCGCTCCGACCGCAAGGCCGCCGAGCAGGACCCGTGGCTCCTGCCACTGCACGGCTACGACTTCAAGTCCCCCTACGGCATGCGCTGGGGCAAGCTGCACACCGGCATCGACCTGGTCGCCCCGGAAGGCACGCCCTACAAGGCGGTCCACGCCGGCACCGTCACCAAGGCCGGATGGTTCGGCGGCTACGGCTACGCCGTCATCGTCCAGCACTCCGACGGCAGCGAGGCCATCTACGGCCACTCCTCCGCGGTGACGGTCAAGGAGGGCCAAGAGGTGAAGGCCGGCGACCAGCTCGGCCTGGTCGGCAACACCGGCCACTCCTACGGCTCCCACCTGCACCTGGAGATCCATGTCAAGGGCCAGCCGCAGGACCCGGTGGCGTTCCTCAAGGATCGCGGAGTGGACATTCAGCTCGAAGTCGAGGCGGTTTACAGCGACGCAGCCGCGTCCTGACGCTCCGTAACGCCTCTTAACCGCCCGGACCGCACGGTCCGGGCGGTTTCGTCTGTGCCGATGTCTGCCACGTCACACCGACGAGTGTGACCGGGAGCACACGCACCGAAGATCGTCTCTTCGCCCGAACCGGCCGGCCGGTGGAAAACCGGACGCGCCGCGACGGCCACGCGCCACCGCCTCCGCACCCCCATACCCGCTGCGACCTGCACCGACACCAGTATTTCGAGGTCACGTGCCCCTCGAAACCGATGAAGGATCCCGTGCAGCACAGCAGCCCCACCCCGGACAACGCTCCCGCCCGGCACCGGCGCCCGCGCCGCGCCCGGCGCACCGTCTACGTGGTCACCGGCGCGGTGGCAGTGCTCGGCCTCGGCATCGGTGGCGTGGTCGTCACCACCGCCCCGTCCGACCCCACCCCGGCCGCCGTCGACCTCGGCGTGGCGGCCCGCGCCGACGACGCCGCCCGCGCCGACCGTTCGGCCCGTGAGCCGGTCACCCCGTCCGCCGTACCGGCCAGCCCGTCGCCGAGCCCGAGCGCGACCACCCCGGCGCCGAAGAAGACGGCGACCGCGAAGCCCAAGCCGAAGCCGAAGAAGACGACTGTGGCGAAGAAGCCCACCTGGGTCGTCCCGATGAAGGGCGCCGACATCACGTCCTGCTACGGGCCCCGCTGGGGCACCCAGCACGCCGGCATCGACTTCGCCATGCCGGCCGGCACGCCGATCCACGCCGCCGCGGCGGGCACCGTGGTCAAGGCCGGTGACGTGGGCGACGGCTACGGCATCTCGGTCTTCATCGACCACCACAACGGCTACCTGACCCACTACGCCCACCAGAGCCGGCTCGCAGTCGCCGTGGGCGACAAGGTCAAGGCCGGTCAGGTCATCGGGTACGAGGGCTCCACCGGCGACTCCACCGGCCCGCACCTGCACTTCGAGGTGCACCAGGGCGCGATGTGGAACCAGATCGACCCGGCGCCGTTCCTGCGCGCCCGGGGCATCGACGTGGCCTGCTGAGGGCGCCACGACAGGAGGAGGGCCCGGCCCGGCCACGAGCCGGACCGGGCCCGCCCGGCGTTCAGAGTTTGTCGATCGGGGCGTGCCGCAGCACCAGCCACATGGTCTGGTCGCCGAAGTCGATCTGGGCGCGGGCGCCCGGCCCGGCACCCTCCACCGCCAGCACCCGGCCCAGGCCGTACCGCTGGTGGTTGACCCGGTCGCCCACCGAGACCTTCGGGGCCTGCTTCAGCTCGCTCGCGGTGGCCAGGCGGCTGGCGTCCACGCCCAGCCGCTTCGCCAGCTCGGTCGCCTTCGGCGTGCCGCCGGCGAAGCCGCCGCGGCCCACGCGGTCCGCCCGGCCGCCGACGCCGCCGCCCCCGCCACCCCACGAGGTGTACGACCCCTCGGTGCGCTCCCAGCGGACCAGCTCCGGCGGCAGCTCCTCCAGGAACCGCGACGGCGGGTTGTAGGCGGGCGCGCCCCAGGCGGACCGGGTCACCGCGCGGGACAGGTAGAGGCGCTGGCGGGCCCGGGTGATGCCCACGTACGCCAGCCGCCGCTCCTCCTCCAGCTCGCGGGTGTCGCCGAGCGAGCGCAGGTGCGGGAAGACGCCGTCCTCCAGGCCGGTCAGGAAGACCACCGGGAACTCCAGGCCCTTGGCCGTGTGCAGCGTCATCAGCGTGACCACGCCCTGATGAGGCGCGGCGTCGTCTGCCTCGGCGCCGTCAGGCGCCGAGCCCGGTGACGCAGGGATCTGGTCGGCGTCGGCGACCAGCGCCACCTGCTCCAGGAAACCGGCGAGCGTGGCCCGCTCGTCGTCGGCGCCGAGCGCCTCGATCCGCTCGGTGTACTCCCGGGCGACGCTCACCAGTTCCTGGAGGTTGTCCACCCGGCCGGCGTCCTGCGGGTCGAGGCTCTCCTCCAGCTCGGCGAGGTAGCCCGAGCGGGTCAGCACCGCCTCCAGCACCTCCTCCGGGGTGCCGGTGTCGGCCAGCTCCCGCGCCGCGTCGAGCAGCGCGACGAACTCGGCGATGCCGTTCGCCGCCCGGGTCGAGATGCCCGGCGCGTCCTTGGCCCGGCGCAGCGCGGCGCCGAAGGAGATGCGGTCCCGGGCACTCAGCGCCTCCACGCACGCCTCGGCCCGCTCGCCGATGCCCCGGCGCGGGGTGTTGAGGACCCGGCGCAGGCTCACCGTGTCGTCGTCGTTCACCACCGCGCGCAGGTACGCGAGCGCGTCGCGGACCTCCTTGCGCTCGTAGAAGCGCACCCCGCCGACCACCTTGTAGGGCAGGCCGACCCGGATGAACACCTCCTCGAACACGCGGGACATGGCGTTGGTGCGGTAGAACACCGCCACGTCGCCCGGGCGGGTCTCGCCGTCGTCGACCAGCCGGTCGATCTCCCGGGCCACCCAGTCGGCCTCGGCGTGCTCGGTGTCGGCGACGTACCCGACGATCTGCTCGCCGGACCCGGCGTCGCTCCACAGCCGCTTCGGCTTGCGCGAGGTGTTGCGGTCGATCACCGCGTTGGCCGCGTTGAGGATGGTCTGGGTCGAGCGGTAGTTCTGCTCCAGCAGGATCGTGCGGGCGTCGGTGAAGTCCCGCTCGAACTCCAGGATGTTGCGGATGGTCGCGCCGCGGAACGCGTAGATCGACTGGTCGGCGTCACCGACCACGCACAGCTCGGCCGGCGGGATCCCCTCGGTGCCGGAGACCAGCTCCTTGATCAGCACGTACTGGGCGTGGTTGGTGTCCTGGTATTCGTCGACGAGCACGTGCCGGAACCGCCGCCGGTAGCTCTCCGCGACGTGCGGGTGCGACTGGAGCAGGTGCACCGTCGTCATGATCAGGTCGTCGAAGTCCAGCGCGTGCGCCTCGCGCAGCCGCCGCTGGTAGAGCGTGTACGCCTCGGCCAGCGCCCGCTCGTTCGGCCCTTTGGCCCGGCCGGCGAACTCCTCCGGGTCGACCAGCTCGTTCTTCAGGTTCGACACCTGGGCGGCAAGGCCCCGGGCCGGGTAGCGCTTCGGGTCCAGGTCCAGCTCGCGGGCGACCATCTGCATCAACCGGCGCGAGTCGTCCGCGTCGTAGATCGAGAACGTCGACTTCAGGCCGGCGTGCTCGTGCTCGGCCCGCAGGATGCGTACGCAGGCGGAGTGGAACGTGGAGACCCACATGAGCCGGGCTCGCGGGCCGACCAGCGCGGCCACCCGCTCCTTCATCTCGCCTGCGGCCTTGTTGGTGAACGTGATCGCGATGATCTCGCCGGGGTGCACGTCGCGGGCGGCGAGCAGGTAGGCGATCCGGTTGGTCAGCACCCGGGTCTTGCCGGAGCCGGCACCGGCCACGATCAGCAGCGGGGAGCCGGCGTGGGTCACCGCGTCCCGTTGGGGGCCGTTGAGGCCGTCGAGGAGGGCGGCCGGATCCGACCCGGCGCCCCCGGGACGGCGCGGCGGGGTCGGCCGGGACTCCGGCGCGGGCGAGGACTCCGGCGCGGGCGGGGATGTGGGAATGTCGAAGAGAGGATGCATCGCAGCCCGAGTCTATGCCGCCGGGCGGACACTTCCCCGCCCGCGCCGCCGCTGCGCGCACGCCGTCACGTCTCACCTGTTGGTGCGTCTTCTTGCGCGCCCGCCCGGGTGGTCGGCATACTCGACGACGTGTTCGATCAGCGCTCCTTTTTTTACTACGGCACCGGGAGTCCGGCAGCCGTGGGTCGCGCCTGATCACAGACCTACGAAACGCCCCGGGCTCCTCAGAGCCCGGGGCGTTTTCGTTCCGGGATCCGGGTACCGGGCCCGAGCCCCGAGAGGGACGACGATGATGACTGACGTGGTGGAGTCCAGCGGCAGCCCGGCGCGCAACGGCCGGCCGGCCGGCGGCGACCCGACCGGTGCCGCGGCGGCCCGGACCGGCACCGACGACGCGGCGGCGGCGGAGCGGATCGGTGAGATCCGGCGGCGCATCGACGAGATCGACCGCACCCTCATCGCGCTCTGGCAGGAGCGGGCCGCGCTCTCCCAGGAGGTCGGCGCGACCCGGATGGCCTCCGGCGGCACCCGGCTGGTGCTCTCCCGCGAGCGGGAGATCCTGGAGCGGTTCCGCTCCGAGCTCGGCGCCGACGGCACGCAGCTCGCGCTCCTGCTGCTGCGCGCCGGCCGCGGCCCGCTGTGACGCGGTGACGTCCCCGGATACGACGAACCGCCTGCCGGCGTCGAGCTGACGCCGGCAGGCGGTCCGGAACGGATCAGGCCACCTCGTGGGTGACGACGATCTCCCGCTTCTCCGCGAAGTGGCAGGCGCTCGGGTGGTCCGAGCCCGGCCGGATCTGGAGCAGCGGCACCTCCTGGGCGCAGACGTCCTGCGCCTTCCAGCACCGGGTGCGGAACCGGCAGCCCGAGGGCGGGCTGACCGGCGACGGCACGTCGCCTTGGAGCCGGATGATCGCCTTGCTCTCGCGCACGGTCGGGTCCGGCACCGGCACCGCCGACAGCAGCGCCTGGGTGTACGGGTGGGTCGGCCGCTCGTAGATCTCGTCCTCGGTGCCGATCTCCACCATCTTGCCCAGGTACATCACGGCGACCCGGTCGGAGAGGTGCCGCACCACGGACAGGTCGTGGGCGATGAAGACGTACGACAGCCCGAACTCGGCCTGGAGCTTCTCCAGCAGGTTCATCACCTGGGCCTGGATCGAGACGTCCAGGGCCGAAACCGGCTCGTCGCAGACGATCACCTCGGGCCGCAGCGCCAGCGCCCGGGCGATGCCGATGCGCTGCCGCTGGCCGCCGGAGAACTGGTGCGGGTAGCGGTTGATGTGCTCCGGGTTGAGGCCGACCAGGTCGAGCAGCTCCTTGACCTTGCCGCGTCGGCTGCCGCGCGGAGCCACCTCGGGGTGGATCTCGAACGGCTCGCCGATCAGGTCACCCACAGTCATCCGGGGGTTCAGCGAGGTGTACGGGTCCTGCATCACCAGCTGGATCTGCCGGCGCAGCCGCCGCAGCGCGCCACCGGAGAGCTTGGAGATGTCCTGGCCCTTGTAGAGCACCTGACCGGAGGTCGGCTTCTCCAGGTTCATCAGCACCCGGGCGAGCGTCGACTTGCCGCAGCCGGACTCGCCGACCACGCCGAGCGTCTCGCCGGCCTTGAGCTCGAAGGAGACGCCGTCGACCGCCTTGACCTGACCGATGGTCTTCTTGAACACCACACCCCGGGTCACGGGGTAGTGCTTGACCAGGTCACGGACCTCGATGATGTGTTCAGTCACGGTTCACCAGCTCCTCGGCGAAGTGGCAGGCGCTGGCCCGGCCGCTGCCCAGTTGCAGCAGCGGCGGGACCTTCTCCCGGCACACCGGCTGCGCCATCGGGCAGCGCGGGTTGAACGCGCAGCCCGGGGGGATGTTCATCAGGTTCGGCGGGAGGCCCTTGATGGTGCGGAGCTCCTGCCCCTTCTCGTCCATCCGCGGGATCGAGTTGAGCAGGCCGAGCGTGTACGGGTGTCCCGGCTTGCGGTACAGGTCGTAGACGTCGGCTTCCTCGACGATCCGGCCGGCGTACATGACCGCGATCCGGTCCGCGACGTCGGCGACCACGCCGAGGTCGTGGGTGATCAGGATCATGCCCATCTGCCGTTCCCGCTGGAGTTCACCCAGCAGGTCCATGATCTGGGCCTGCACCGTCACGTCCAGCGCGGTGGTCGGCTCGTCGGCGATCAGCACCTCGGGGTCCAGCGCCAGCGACATGGCGATCATGGCGCGCTGCCGCATACCGCCGGAGAACTGGTGCGGGTAGTTGCTGAACCGGCCCTTGGCGTTGGGGATCTTCACCTGGTCGAGCATCTCGATCGCGCGCTTCTTGGCGTCCGACCGGCTCATGCCGCGCCGGATGCGGAACTGCTCGGCGATCTGGAAGCCGACCGTGAAAACCGGGTTGAGGGCCGAGAGCGAGTCCTGGAAGATCATGGCGATGCCCTCGCCACGGATCCGCCGCCGCTGCTCGGGGGACATGGTGAGCATGTCCTTGCCGTGGAAGCGGACCTTGCCGCCGGTGACGAAGCCGGGCGGGGTGTCCAGGATGCCCATGATGGTCTGCGCGGTGACGCTCTTGCCGGAGCCGGACTCGCCGAGCACGGCGAGGGTCTCCCCCGCGTCGACGTGGTACGTGACTCCGTTGATGACCTTGGCGACGCCGTCCCGGGTGCGGAACTCCACCCGAAGGTCGTCGACCTCGAGCAGGCGGCCCGAGGGGCGGCCGGATCCGTCGGCGCCCGGCGAGGACTGCTCGGACACGAGAATGTCGGACAACTCAGTTCCCCTATCGGAGCTTCGGGTCGAGGGCCTCGCGGACCGCCTCGCCGAGCATGACGAAGCTCAGCACTGCGGTGACGAGGAACGCGGAGGGGAAGAACAGCAGGAACGGCGAGACCCGGATGTAGTTCTGCGCCTCGCTGATCATGATGCCCCAGGAGACCACCGGGCTCTTCAGGCCGATGCCCAGGAACGAGAGCGTGGCCTCGGCGCCGATGAACGAGCCGACCATGATCGTGCCGTAGACCAGCAGCGGGGCCAGGCAGTTCGGCAGCAGGTGCTTGAGGATGATCCGGCCGGTGCCGGCGCCGAGCGCGCGGGCCGCGACGATGTAGTCGGCCTCCTTGGTGGCGAGCACCGAGGAGCGCATCAGCCGCATCACGACCGGCCAGCTCAGCACGCTCAGGGACAGGATGACCAGGCCCATGATCGTCCACTCGCCGTTGTCGCTGCCGGACCCGTTGAACGTGGTCAGGATGACGATCGAGCCGAGCACGAACGGCAGGCCGAAGAAGATGTCCGCCACGCGGGACAGCAGCGCGTCCACCCAGCCGCCGCGGTAGCCGGCGATGATGCCCATCGCGCCACCGACGAGAAGCGTCAGGACGGTGGAGACCACCGCGACCACGATCGAGGCACGGGCGCCGTAGATGACCCGGGCGTAGACGTCACGGCCCTGCACGTCGTAACCGAACCAGGCGGAGGACGACGGCTCGACCCGGCTGCGCTCCAGCGTGCCGTTCACGGCGTCGCCGGACGTGAACAGCGACGGGAAGGCCGCCATCACGAGGAACAGCACGATGAACGTCGCCGAGATCCAGAACAGCGGCTTGCGACGCAGGTCGATCCAGGCGTCGCCGAGCAGGCCACGGGGCTTCTGCTGCTTCGCGCTCTCCGGCAGGCCGGCGTTTGTGGGAGCGCCCGAACCGGCCTCGGTGGGCATGGTCGCGGGCGGCGTCGACACGATCGACGCGGTACTCGGGTCACTCATGCCCGCACCTCGCTGCGCTCGTCGCGGGCGTGGTTGCCCGCGCAGACTGCTGGGACGATTCGTTCGCTGCGACGGTCACTCATAGCGGATCCTCGGGTCGAGGGCGGCGTAGAGCAGGTCGACCACCAGGTTCATGACGAGATAGACGAGCACCAGCACCACCACGATGCCGACAACGGTAGCGCTCTCCTTCGTCACGATCGAGCGGAGCACCTGGCGGCCGATGCCGTTGATACCGAAGATGCCCTCCGTCACGATCGCGCCGCCCATCAGGGCGCCGAGGTCGGTGCCGAGCAGGGTGACGACCGGGATGAGCGAGTTGCGCAGCAGGTGCACGCCGACCACGCGGCGCATGGGCAGGCCCTTGGCGATCGCGGTGCGGACGTAGTCGGCACGCCGGTTCTCGGCGATGCTCGTACGCGCCACCCGGGCGATGTACGCCATCGATGCGCTTCCGAGCACGAAGCCCGGCACGATCAGTTCGCTGAACCGCATCTCGTTGGACACGGTCGGGTTGATGATGCCCCACTTCACACCGAGCAGCCACTGCAGCACGAAGCCGATGACGAAGACGGGCAGGGCGATCAGGAAGAGGGTGGAGACCAGGACCAGGTTGTCCAGGAAGCCGTTGCGCCGGAGACCGGTGAGGATGCCCGCGCCGAGACCGATCACGGCCTCGATGGCGAGGGCGACCACCGCCAGCTTCAGGGTGTTCGGGTACGACGTGGCGATGATGTCGCTGATCTCGCGACCGCCGAACGTGATACCGAAGTCCCCCTGCACGAGGTTCTTCATGTAGCTCGCGTACTGCACCCAGATCGACTCGTCGAGGTTGTACTTCTCGGTCATCATGGCCCGGTAGTTCGGGGGGCAACCGCGGTCGCCGCACTTGCCGGCGAAGGGGTCACCGGGCACGGACCAGACGAGCCAGTAGATCAGGAACGTCGTACCGATGAACACCGGCACGAGTTGCAGCAGCCGTCTCAAGAGATAACGGCCCATGGGGTGGTCCTCCAGACAGGGAGCGCCGGGTGAGCCGGCGCGGCGGCGACAACGTGCGAGGGGTTCGTTGTACACCCCCTCGCGGAACGGCCCCGGGTCGGGCTCACCGGTAGGCGAGCCCGACCCGGGGTCAGACCGTTCGGATCAGAGCTCGACCGAGGTGATGTCGAGCTCACCGACGTTGGACAGCTCCAGCTTCTTGATCTTCTCCGAGTGGCCGGACTGCTGGCCACCGAAGTAGATCGGCATGGAGGGGACGTCCTGGTCGATCAGCTTGACGGCCTCAGCGAACTTCTTGTGGGCCTCCTCGAGGCTGGGGGCCGCGGAGGCCTCCTTGGCGAGGGCGTCCACCTGCGGGTTGCTGTACTTGCCGTCGTTCGAGGAACCACCGGAGACGTAGAGCGGGTTGATCCAGTTCTCGACGTCCGGGTAGTCCTGCTGCCAACCGGCCCGGTAGGCACCGGTCATCTTGTAGGCGTTGATGTTGGCGCGGAAGACCGCGAAGGTCGGCACGCCGACGGCAACCGCGTCGATGCCCAGGTTGGTCTTGATCTGCTGGGCGACGGCCTCCATCCACTCCTTGTGGCTGGCGTCCGCGTTGTACGACAGGGTCAGCTTGCCCTGGAAGCCACCGGCCTCGGCGAGCAGCGCCTTGGCCTGGGCCACGTCGAACTTGCAGGCGGTGCAGTTGCCCGGCTCGGCGCCCGGGGTCAGCGGGTTGGCCCAGCTGTCGGCCGGCTTGCGGTTACCGAAGAAGATCTTGTCGGTGATCGACTGCCGGTCGATGGACAGCGAGATCGCCTTGCGCAGCTTCGGGTTCTGGAAGCGCTTGTCGTAGATCGGGAAGGCGATGATGCCGGTCGACGGGGTGGTCGAGGCCATGGCCCGGTCGCCCAGGTCGGTCTTCCACTTCTCGCCGGCCAGCGCGGAGACCGGAACCTGCTGCTGGAAGTCCAGGTTGCCGGCGAGCAGGTCGTTGTACGCCGCCGTGTCGTCCTGGTAGATCTTGACGGTGACGTCCTTGATCTTCATCTTGTCGCGCAGGCTGTAGTCGTCGAAGCGGGTCAGCTTGATCTCGACGTCGTCCTGCCAGGAGACCAGGCTCACCGGGCCGTTACCGATCGGCTTCTTGCCGAACGTCGCCGGGTCGGACGAGAAGAACGCGTCCGGCAGCGGCATGAAGGCGCTGTAGCCCAGCTTGGTCGGGAACACGGCGGTCGGCGCGGAGAGCGTGACCTCGAAGTTCCAGTCGTCGACGACCTTCAGGCCGGACATCTCCTTGGCCTTCGGCTCCGGGGCCTTCTTCGGGCCGTCCGGGCCGTCCGGGTCCTCGGTGTAGACCTCGTCGAAGCCCTGGATGTCGGAGAAGAAGGAGGCGTTCTGCGCGCCGTTCGGGCCGTAGGCAGCCCAGTTCCAGGCCTTGACGAAGCTCTCGGCCTTGACGGTGGTGCCGTCGTGGAACTTGGTGTTCTGCTTGATCTTGATCTTGAAGACCTTCGAGTCGCTCGTGTCGATCGACTCGGCGAGCAGGTTCTGCGGCGCCCCACCGTTGTTGGGGTACTCGACCAGGCCGCTCCACACCCAGTCGATGATCTTGCCGCCACCGGTCTCGGTGGTGTTCGCCGGAACCAGGGGGTTCTCCGGCTGGGTGCCGTCGATGACGATGGCGCCGTCCTTGCTGGCGCCGGCGTCGCCACCGTCGTTGTTCCCGCTGGAGCAGCCGGACGCGACGAGCGCGAATGCCGCGCCCACCGCGAGCGCGCCGCTCGCCCGCTTCGAGACTCTCATTCCGAGGGGCCTCCTCTTTCTAACCTGGTTCCGTCGTGAGTTTCACGCACGTCTTTGGGGGTGACACCACCGGCGACCCGAACCGCAGGACGCCGGTTTACCGCAGAGGAATTCGGGACACCCCAGGGGTACCGATCCGCCGGGCGCCACACCCTGGACGAGACATCGCGCAGGGCCGTCGGCCACGTAGCGGCGCTGATGGCGGCGTCACGTGGTCGGCAGGCCCGTCGAGATGCCTCACACCGGGGGGTGAGGTGCTGCCACTGTGACACCAACCGGCCCTTTCCGTGAAGGTGCCGTTATCAAGCCGTTAGTTGGTCGCCACGTTGCCGATACTTGAGAAAAGATCACAAAGCGTACGGACGATAGGGCCCTGAACAGGCAAGACGGGCATAGAAGGGTCGACAAGCATCCCTGCGCCAGGGAGGTTGTGACGTTCACCGCGCCGACCTCGGCGCCTCCCACGGGCAGGCGACTGTCGCGTTTTCTGTCCGTCCGGATGATGCCACGCCGACTGAGCGGGCGACAGGGCCACCCGGGGGTACGAGGCCGCCGAGGCCCCGCCCCCGGGCGGACGTGGGATTCCTAGACCAGCCGGCGGTCGGCGGCCCAGCGGGACAGCTCGTACCGGTTCGACATCTGGAGCTTGCGCAACACGTTGGAGACGTGCGTCTCGACCGTCTTGATCGAGATGTACAGCTCCTTGGCGATCTCCTTGTACGCGTACCCCCGGGCGAGCAGCCGCAGCACCTCGCGCTCGCGGTTGGTGAGCTGGTCCAGCTCGGGATCGGCCACCGGCGCGTCCGGCCGGGACGCGAACGCGTCGAGCACGAACCCGGCCAGCCGCGGGCTGAACACGGCGTCGCCGTCGGCCACCCGCCGGATCGCGTCGGTCAGCTCCTCCGGCGAGATCGTCTTCGTGACGTACCCCCGCGCGCCGGCGCGGATCAGGCCGATCACGTCCTCGGCCGCGTCGGACACGCTCAGCGCCAGGAACCGCACCTGCGGGTGGGTACGCCGCATCGCCTCCAGCACCGCGCGGCCGCCGCCGTCGGGCATGTGCACGTCGAGCAGCACCACGTCCGGCGCGGTGGCCGCGATCCGGGTCACCGCCTCGGCCACCGAGCTGGCCTCGCCGACCACCTCCACCCGCGCCCCCAGCTCGGCGCGGACGCCGGCCCGGAACATCGCGTGGTCGTCGACGAGGAACACCCGCAGCGGCCCGCGCGGCGCCGTACCCTCGACCGGTTCCTGCTCGGACATGTCACTTGTCCCTTTCCGCCGTGGAGCCGGAGCCGCTGATCGGCAGGATCAGCCGGACCTCGGTCCCTTCCCCCGGCTCGGACCGGATCTCCGCCCGGCCGCCGTGCCGCTTCATCCGTCCGATGATCGAGCCCCGGACGCCGTGCCGGTGATTCTCCACCGTATCCGGGTCGAAGCCCTTGCCCCGGTCCCGGACGAACACGCTCACCTGCTCCGGCTCCACCTCGGCGTACAGCGAGACGGTCTGCACACCGGCGTGCCGGGCCGCATTGACCAGGGCCTCCCGGCCGGCGGCCACGATCGCGCCCACCCGCTCGTCGGTCTCCCGGTCGCCGACCACCACCACCTCGACGGTGATGGCGAACGTGTCCTCCACCTCGGCGGCTGCCTGCTCCAGCGCGGCCGCGAAGCGCTCGGTGGGCGAGGCGGTCGGCTTGTAGAGCCAGTTGCGCAGCGAGCGCTCCTGACCGCGGGCCAGCCGCTGCACCGTCTTGACGTCGCTGGCGTTGCGCTGGATCAGGGCCAGCGTGTGCAGCACCTGGTCGTGCACCATCGCGGCCAGTTCGGCGCGCTCCTGCTCCCGGATGCGGCCCTCCCGCTCGGAGCGGAGCTGGTTCCAGGTGCGCCAGAGCACCGGACCGGTGACCACACCCACGCCGGCCAGCCCGACCAGCGCGAAGATCACGCCGTTGAGCACCGCGTCGAAGTTCTGTGACGGCGAGTAGACGGCGGCCACGCCGATGATGCCGACCGCGACGAGCACGCCGCCGCCGATGAAGCGCAGCACGAACGCGCGCCTGTCGCTCTCCTCCACCACCGCGCCCAGCCAGGGCACCGCCGAGTCGCCCCACTGCCGGCGGCGCTCCGGGGCGGCCTGGTGCCAGATGACGCCCGCGCCGACCGCGATGATCGCGACCAGCCAGCCGGCGGTACCGGCCGCGCCCACCGAGTTGAACGCCACCACCTGGAGCAGCAGCACGCCGAGCCCGATCACCACGAACGGCAGCAGCTGGGCCAGGTCGCGGCGGGGCGGGGCGGCGGTGTCGCCGGGGCGGGGCGGGACCACCGCCCAGAAGGCGGCGTAGAGCAGCAGCCCGAGCCCGCTCAGCCCGAGCAGCACCATGAACGCCACGCGGACCCGCAGCACCGGGATGCCCAGGTGCTCGGCGATGCCCGCGGCCACGCCGGCGGCCAGCCGGTGCTCGGTGGCCCGGTAGAGACGCGGGGCGTGCGGGGCGGGGGTGCTGCTGATCGGAGGCTCCCAGGTCGAGGCGGATGTGCCGACGGCGCGCCGACGCTCAGATCGTCACACGGTTACGACGCCGCGGACCACGGGGACGCCCCGGAGTTTCACCGGCGGTGGATCTCAGGGTGGGGTCAGGGTCGGGTCCGGAGGCTGCTCGGGCGGCCGGGGCAGCAGTATCGAAGGCATGAACGAGGACGCTGCCCGTCCGCCCCGCCCCTGGGCGGCAGCACAGGACGCCCCGCCGCCGCCCCCGCCGGGAGCGGCGCCCACCACCGACCAGGCGAGCCCGCCGCCCGGCGGCGGCACGCCGTTCGCCGGTCCACCACCCGGTGGGTACGCCCCACCGCCCGGCGCCGCCGGCTTCACCACCCGGTACGGCCTGGTACGCCCCCGCGAGGGCCGCTACCTGGCCGGGGTGTGCGCCGCCATCGGCCGGGCCACGAACACCGATCCGGTGCTGTGGCGCGTGCTGCTGGCCGTGCTCGGCTTCTTCGGCGGCATCGGCATCATCGTGTACGTCGCGGGCTGGCTGATCATCCCGGGTGAGGGCGACACCGCCTCCCCGGTGGAGGCCATGCTCGGCCGGGGCCGGTCCAGCATGTCGCCGATCACGGTGATCGTGCTCGGCATCGTGGTGGCGCTCGGCTTCGCCTACGTCGTCACGGACGGGTTCCGGGCGATCCTGCTCGGCGCGGTGATCCTGGTCGGCGGCGCGCTCCTGCTCAACCGCGAGCAGCGCGGCCCGGGGCAGCAGCCGGCTCAGCCGGTGCCGCCGCACGGTCCCCCGCCGGGTCCGGTGCCGCCGGTGGCCTGGCCCGCACCGCAGGCCCCGGCGCCGGGTACGTGGACCGCGGCTCCCCCCGCGGCGCCGTGGACCGGCACGCCCGCCGGACCGGCACACCCCGGGGCGGCGCCGTCCGGCGTCCTGCCCGCCGAGCCCGGCTACCCCCCGCCCGGCCGGCCCGAGCCGGGCTATCCCCCGGTGCCCGCCTCCCCGGCGCCCGCCGCCGAGCCGGGCTACCCGCCGGCGTCCTCGCCCGAGCCCGGTTACCCCCCGGCGTCCTCGCCCGAGCCCGGTTCCGAGCCGGGGCACCCGGTCACATCCGACGCGGAGCGCGAGCCGGGCCCCTCCGGGCCCGCTACCGGCTACCCGACGCTGCCGGCGCCGGGCTGGCCCGCCGCGGCAGGCACCCGGCCGGGCCCGTCCGAGCCGACGACGGTGGGGATGCGGCACGTGACCGGGCCGGTCGCCGACACCGCCGCCTGGCCCGCGTACGGCGGAGACCCGGCCTGGCCGGGCGCGCGCGACGCCGGTGCCCGGCTGGACGAGCCGGCCGCCGTGCCGCCGCCCGCGCCGGTGGGCGCACCGCTGCCGCCCGGCGGGTACCGGCCGCCGTTCGCCCCGCACGGCCCCTACGCCGGATCGCCGCCCGTCCCGCCACCGGTACGGCCGCCGCGACCGCCGAAGCGGCCCAAGGAGCGCTCGGCGCTCGGCGCGATCACGTTCTCGCTGATCTTCCTGGCGCTCGGCTTGGTGGCGATGCTCGACCTGCTCGACGTCTTCCCGGTCGGTGCCGCCGGCTACTTCGCCGCGGTGCTCGCGACCATCGGCCTCGGCCTGCTCGTCGGCACCTGGTTCGGCCGGGCGCGCTGGCTGATCGCCCTGGGCCTGGTGACCGCGGCGGCGCTCGGCATCGCCACGGTCGCCGAGTCCTACGACCGGGTACGCGGCATCGACGGCAACGTCACCTGGGCCCCGACCGACCTGCGCGACCTGGCGAACCGGTACGAGAACAACCTCGGTGACGCCACGCTCGACCTGCGCGGGATCGACTTCGACAAGCAGGACGTGCAGGTGACGGTCGACGTGAACCTCGGCAACGCGACAGTGGTCGTACCGCCGGACGTCGACGTGACCACGGTGGCCGACGTGAACGCCGGCGACGCCACCGTCTTCGGCCGGAGCAGCGGCGGGCTCGGCGGTCGTCAGTGGGAGACCACCGACGTCGGCGCCGACGGTCCCGGTGGGGGCAAGCTGCGCCTCTTCGTCCACGTGAACGCCGGCAAGCTGGAGGTGACCCGGTGAAGGCACACCGTACCGACGTCGTGTCGTTCGCTTTCGGACTCGTCTTCCTCGGTCTGTCCGTCTGGTGGCTGCTGGCCCGGATCCTCGGTCTCTCCGTACCCCCGGTCGGCTGGTTCCTGGCCGGTGGGCTGGTGCTGATCGGCCTGCTCGGACTGATCGGCGCGCTGCGCTCGGGTCGCGCACCGGAGCAACCCGCGACGCCGCCCACGCCGGACGTCACGGTCTCGGCGCCGTACGGCTCCCCCGCCGCCGGCCCGGAGACGCCCGACGGCACGGGGACGACCGACGGCGCCGACGAGTGGGCCACCGAGGCCACCACGGACTCCGCGGAACCGGCCACCCGCGAACTGCCGGCGCTCGATCCACCGGCCGACGAGGCGGCTCCACAACGCCGTACACCGGGGGATCCGGCCTGACCGCGCCACTGCGGCGCCCTTCGGACGCGGCCTATGCTGGTCGGCGGAGATCTCGCCTCCGCCGGCCGGCCCCGCCCCCGACCATGCCGGAGCCGCCGGTCGGGTCGCCGGAGCCGCCCCGTCCGTTCGCTATCTCGTCAGGAGCCCGTCCGACATGACCCAGTCCCCCGCCGTGCGTGTCACCGGTCCCACCGGTGCGGTCCGCATCGGCGAGCGCGCCGCCCGCACTTTCGTCAGCGAGTTCGCCCGGCGTAACGACCCGAAGGCCGGCCTGCTGGTCGGCGCGACCCCGGAGTCCGCAGTGCTGGCCGCCGCGATCGAGGCACTGCTGCCCGGCGACCGGCTCACCGTGGTGCCGGCGGAGGGCGCCGCGGCGGCCGCGCTGCGCGACCACGTCACCGCGCAGGGCCGCTGGGTCGCCGACCGGGTACGCGTGGTCGACACCCTCGCCGAGGCGGACGCCGCCGCGGTGGTGGTCGTCGCCGAGCCGTTCACCGGCACCGCGGACGAGGCGCGCGTCGCGATCGACGGGCTGGCGAAATACCTGGCCGAGGGCGCGGTGCTGAGCGTCGCCGCGCCGCTGTTCCGCACCGGGGGCGCCGACGGCGAACTGGACCGGCAGGGCGTGCTGCACGGCGTACGCAGCGACCTGGTGCTGCGCAACACCCCGCCGGTACGCGTGCACCACCTGCGGTTCACCCCGGCGCCGGTGGCGCTCGCGGCCTCGCTGTCCCCGGCGTACCGGCCGTCGAGCGTGCCGCTGACCCGGGGCATGCACATCGACTCCAACGGCGTGGCCGCGGCGGGCATCACGCTCGGCCTGGCCGCCCTGGCCCGGGCCGCGCGGCCGAAGTCGAAGCTCTGGCTGCTGCCGGCGCTGGCCGCCGCGCCGGTGGCCGCGTTCTTCCGCGACCCGGAGCGGGACGTGCCGGAGGACCCGTCGGCGGTGGTCGCCTCGGCGGACGGTCAGGTGCTGTCCGTGCAGCGCCTGCAGGACGAGCGCTTCGGTGACGGCGAGTGGCTGCGGATCGCGGTGTTCCTGTCGGTGCTGGACGTGCACGTCAACCGCTCCCCGGTGGCCGGCAAGGTGGTCGACTACTTCGTCGCCGACGGCGGCTTCGTCAACGCCATGAAGCCGGACGCCGAGCACAACGTGGCGGCGTACACGGTGCTGGACACCGACCACGGCACCGTCGTGGTGGCGCAGCGCACCGGGCTGATCGCCCGCCGGATCGTGCAGCGGGCGCCAGTCGGCTCGCTGCTGGCCCGGGGTGAGCGCTTCGGCCTGATCCGGTTCGGCTCGCGTACCGACGTCTACCTGCCGGCCGACGCCGCGGACCCGCTGGTCGGTCCGGGCGACAAGGTGGTCGGCGGCGCGACGGTGATCGCCCGCTGGCGCTGAGCGCCGGACACGAAGAAGGGGCGCCGCTGCAGCGGCGCCCCTTCTGTCGTTCTCGGATCAGGCGGTACGGCGCTGGTGCAGCCAGAGCAGCGGCCCGCTGACCAGGTAGCCCACCACCACGAACGCGAAGGTGAGCCGGATGTCGACGAGCGCGCCGATCACCGGGGCCAGCCAGAGCCACGGCGGCAGCTTCAGCAGCCGGGCGAGCTTCGCGTACGGGAAGCTGGACACCATGGCGAAGGCGAGCAGCGCCACGCCGGCCACCATGACCAGGCCGGGGACCGGCACGCCGATCGCCACGGTCAGGGCGAGCACCGCCGCCGCCATGGTGGTCGGCACGCCGCAGAAGAAGCGGCCGTCCTTCGGCGAGACGTTGAACCGGGCGAGCCGGATCGCCGCGCAGGCGGCGACGAGCGCGCAGGAGACCGCGGCGGCCGCCGGGGGCACCGAACCGGCCAGCGAGGCGTAGACCACGACCGGCGCGGCGAGGCCGAACGAGCACATGTCGGCGAGCGAGTCCATCTGCGCGCCGAACGGGCTGGCCACGCCGAGCTTGCGGGCCAGCGCACCGTCGAGGCCGTCGAACGCGACGCACGCGATCAGGCAGATCGCGGCGAGCTGCACGTCACCGCGCATGGCCAGGAAGATGGCCAGCATGCCGAGCATGAGGCTGCTCAGCGTGCACGCGTTGACGAGCGCGAACTTGGCCCGGCGGGCGGCGGTGCGCTCACCCGGCAGGAGCGGGATCGACATCGCCGGGGACTCGTCGTCGACCGGGGCGGCGGGGGCGAGCGCCGGGCTCACCGGGCGTACCGCTTCGATGTCGGTGTCGAGCCGGCCGTAGCGGATGCGCTGGCGGTCGGAGTAACGGTGGTCGGGGGTGACCAGGTCGGTCCCCGAGACGGCCGCGCCGTCCCGGCGGCCCACCCGGACCAGCAGCACCTGGCGGGCGAACGTGCTGCTGCGGCGCAACCTGCCCGCCCAGCGACGCCCTGCGGGGCGCGGACTGTCAGTCGTACGACGCCGGCGCCATGGGGCTCTCGGCACGTTTCCTCCATCACCGGATCGGCTGGCCGCCCACGGCGGGGCGGGGGTCCGGCTGTCTCGTGCCGGACCTTTCGGGTCCGGCAGCCCTTTTGCGGAGTACACCATTGCACAGGGGACAGGGGCTTGGCGATAGCTGCCGGCGGTACTTATATCTCCCTTAACCGCGCGAACCGCCCACTCATTCCCATCTCGGGCCACAACGCCCGTTTTCGTCGGTCAGCCGTACTTCCGACTGTACCGGAGGTCACCCAGGGCGGCTCGGCGAGCGATTCAGCTCACCCGCTGCCCGGTGGCCCGGGCCGCCACGTCGGTCATCGACAGACCGGTGACCTGCTCCCTGGCGAACCAGGCGGCCCGCGCGGTCGAGCCGCCGGCCAGCTCGGTCACCACCGCGTCGGTCGGCGCGTCCACCCGTACCCGGTAGATCACCCGGACGCCGTGCCAGTCCAGCGGGCGGCCCTCCGGGCCGAGCGCGGCCGGGTTGTGCAGGTTGTCCACGGCGATCAGGTCGACCACCCGGCCCAGCTGCCCGGCCTCCTCGACCAGCTCGCGCAGCAGCCCGGCGGCCGGCTGCTCGCCGTGGTCGGTGCCGCCTCCGGGCAGGTGCCAGCGGCCCGCGCCCGGGTACCCGTCGGCGATCATGGTGAGCAGCACCCGGTCGGCCGGGTCGGTGACCAGCCCGTACGCGGCGAAGCGCTGCCGGCGGTCGACGGACGGCCCGGCCGGTCCGGCGGGCAGTGCCCGGGGCAGGCCGGCCGGCAGCGGAGTCACCGGCAGGCCGAGCAGCTCGGCGGTGAACGGCATCAGCGGCCGGGCGGCGGCCTCCTCGGGGGCGAACCAGCCGACCTCGTCGCTGCCACCGGCCGGCTCGGGCCGCAGCCGCCCGCCGCGCGCCTCCACCTCGAAGATCAGCCGATCGGTGTGCAGCGCGATCCCCAGGTCGGCGAACGCGGCCACGTCGGCCACCGCGGCCCGGATCGCGCCGGGCGCCACGGTCAGGCCGGTCTCCTCGGCGAACTCGCGTACCACGGTGTCGGCCGGGTGCTCCGCGTGCTCGACGCTGCCACCGGGCAGCTGCCACACCCCCGGGTACGGGCACTTCGCCGAGCCACGCGCCAGCAACACCCGCCCCTCGGAGTCCCGCAGCACCCCGTAGGCCCCGACCCGCCGCAGCTGTTCCACCCGCACCACTCCCCCGCACCCGAGCGCCCCACTCCGTCGATCATGAGGTTAGCGGTACCGAGGCGGACATTTCGCGCCGTCAACTTCATGATCGCCGGGGTGGAGGCCCGGGGTGGGAGGTTAGAGGAGGTGGGCGGCCTGGACTGCTTCGGCCGTCACCTCGGTGAGGCGGTCGGTGGGGAGGGCGCCGAGTTCCTCGCGGCGGAACCAGCGGGCCTCGCAGGTGGAGCCGCCGACGTCGGCCACGGTGGGCGGCGCGGGCTGGTCGACCACCACTCGGTAGAAGGCGCGTACGCCGTGCCAGTCGATCGGGTAGCCCTCCGGGCCGAGCGAGGCGGCGTCCCGGTGACTGGCCACCCCGAGCAGCTCGACCAGGCGGCCGGTCTGACCGGTCTCCTCGACCAGTTCGCGGATCAGCGCCGCGCCCGGCTGCTCGCCGTAGTCGGTGCCGCCGCCGGGCAGGTGCCAGCAGCCGGCGCCCGGATAGCCGTCGGACACCCGGGTCAGCAGTACGCGCTCCTCCGGGTCTGTCACCACCGCGTACGCGGCGAAGCGCTGCGCCCGGTGCAGCCCGTCCGGGCCGGGGACGGCGTAGAACGAGGGGAACTCGGGCACCTCCTCCGGCACGATGTCGTCGGTGGAGGTGGGCAGGCCCAGGGCACGTGCGGTGAACGACCGCAGCGGAAGCTCCCGGGCCTCGTCGAGGGTGAACCAGCGGGCCAGGTCGGTCGGCCGGTCGACCCGCTCGGTGAGCGTCCCGCCCCGGACCGACACGGTGTAGAGCAGCCGGTCGGTGTGGATCGTGATGCGCCGCTCGGGCAGCGCCCGCATGTCGGCGAGCACGTCCTGGAGGCCGGCGACCGCCACCGAGAGCCCGGTCTCGGCCGCGGTCTCCCGGACGACTGTGTGTTTGGGGTCCTCACCGTGGTCGACCGCGCCTCCGGGGAGCGACCAGGTGCCGGGGGTGCCGGAGCGCTCCGATGCGCGGACCAGCAACACTCGGCCGTTTGAATCAGCACAAACTGCGTATGCCGCGATCCTGCGGAGCGGCTCCAGCGAGGTGGTCACGGGAGCAAATTCTCCCCGGAGCGGGTTACCGACATCGAAAAGAGTCAGATTCCTGACTCTTCGCTGGCGTCTCAGGGACGGTTCAGGGTAGGCGTCCGGGCGGTCACCGAGGTCGGCCGCCGCAGCGCGCGGGACCGTTGACACATGACCTTCCCGAACCCCTCCCAGGCCCCGTACAAGCAGCTCCGCCGACCGGTCAGCGACCGCATGATCGCCGGTGTGGCGAGCGGCCTCGGCCGCTACTTCGCCGCCGACCCCACGCTGATCCGGGTGATCTTCGCGGCCGCCACGGTGCTCACCGGCGGGCTCGCCGCGCTCGCGTACCCGATCATGTGGTTCCTGATGCCCGAGGAGCCGGCCGGCGCGCCCGCCTGGCC
>NZ_JALJRJ010000026.1:0-86965 GCF_024519755.1 Micromonospora sp. Mcm103 | reverse complement strand
GCTGCCGCTTCCGCACCCGCTGCTGGAAAGCCACCGACCGGTGCGCCACCGAAGAACCCACCCTGACCACGCGAGACGACGGCCGGCAGCTCACCGCCTGCCACTACCCGGAGGAGCACACACCACTCGATGCGGTCATCGGAGCCGAGTCCGCACCGTGACCAGGGGACGCCGAGCGGTCACAGCGGTGACGGGTCGTCGCGCAGCCTGCTGTAGAGCCACCCGTCACGCCAGGCGCCGGCCCGGAACTCACAGGCCCGCAACACCCCCTCCAGTTGGAAGCCGGCCCTCTCCAACGATCGCTGCTCGGCACCGTTCTCGGCATGGGTGCCGGCCTGGATGCGCTGCGCCGGGGTGTGGCTGAACAGGTAGTCGCAGAGCAACGCCTGGGCCCGCCAGCCGAGACCCCGGCCGCGCCACTCGGGCAGCAGCACGATGCCGATCTCCCAGTACGGCGCCCGCCCGCCGTACTGGCCCTGGCGATAGCTGAGGAAGCCGGCCGCGACGTCGGGGGGCTCGACCTGGACGATCAGGCCGCCCACCTGCTCGCCGAGATAGCCGTCCTCGGCGAAGCGGCGGGCCGGCGCGGCGGCGTCCCGGAAGCCGGCCCAGTCGAGCCCGATCAGTCCGGGTTCGACAGCGAAACGGCGTAGCATCGCCAGATCGTCCTCGGCCACCGGGCGCAGTCGTACGGTCGAGCCGGGCGCCTCGTGGACGACGCCGGCCACCAGCGGATGGGAACTGTGCATCCTCCGCACCGTAGTGACGGGCCGGGCCGCCCGCTGCCCCCGCGCCGGGCGGCTGACCGCCTAGACGGAACGCCACGAATCAGAAGGCAGCGCAGACGCTTGCGGCCCCATCAGCAGCATCCCTCCGTCCACCGCCCAGGACGCCCCCGTCACGTACGCCGCCGCAGGTGAGGCGAGCATCGCCACCACCGCCGCCACCTCCCGGGCGTCACCGGGCCGTCCCACCGGCACACCCGGACGGTCCTGCGTGAACGGGTCGACGTCCTCCTGCCCGGTCATCGGCGTGGCGATCTCACCCGGCGCGACCGCGTTGACGGTGATCCCGTCGGCCGCCAGTTCCTGCGCCATCACCTTCGTGAGCAGGCCGAGCCCGCCCTTGGCGGCGCAGTACGCCGACGAGCCGACCCGGGGCGCGTGCTCGTGCACGCTGGTGATGCTGATGATCCGGCCACCCCGTCCGGCCGCGCGCATCCGCCGGGCGGCCCGCTGCGAGCACAGGAACGGCCCGTCCAGGTCGACAGCCAGCACCTCCCGCCATTTCTCCCAGCTCACGTCCACGAACGGTTCGGACAGGCCGGTGCCGGCGTTGTTGACGAGCACACCCAGGCCGCCGAGCCGGTCGGCCAGTTCGTCGACGACCGCCGCCGCTTCGGGGAGCCGGGTCAGGTCCAGCTCCACGGTCTCGCAGCGGCGGCCGGTGGCACGCACCTCGGTGGCGGTGCGGTCGGCGCCCGCGGCGTCGCCGTACCAGGTGATGCCGATGTCGTAACCGGTCTCGGCGAGCGCCACCGCGCACGCCTTGCCGATGCCGGAGTCCGCGCCGGTGACGATCGCGACGTGGTCGTAGTCCTCGTATCGTTCGGGCATGTCCGCGCACTACCCGCGGGCGGCCGCCTCAACCGGCCGGACGACCCCGGCTCGCCCGGCGGTTTCGTCGGACCCGCTCGCTAGGGTACGGGCGTGATCGCCGATGACTCCGATGCCGTGACAGTCCGCTTCCTGCGCATGATGCGTGCCGAGATAGGCGCCGAACGGGTTGGCGAGGATTCGCTCGGCCGCACCGTCGACCTCGCCCGGCGCTGGTGGGGCACTGGCGCCGCCGCCGACGCGCGCCTCGCCGACGCGCTGCGCGAGCTGCACGGCGAGCCGGTCGACCTGGCCGATCCGCACGACGTGGCCGGTGCCGCGAGCGCCCTGACCGCCGACGCCGGTCTGCGCACCGAGCCGGACCCGCGCGGTGCGGCACTGGCCCGATTCGCCGCCAACGCTCGGCGGCTGCGCACCGGTGAGATCACCCCGGCCGAGTTCGACGAGCTGATGGCGCACGACCGCACCGACCCCGACGCCTGACGACGAGCTGATGGCGCACGACCGCACCGACGCCTGACGACGAGCGGGGCAGCTGCCGGCGTCGTCGCCGGACGCCCGGAACCTGCGCACCGGCGGCACGCCGCGCGACCGGCCGTCGCCCACGCGGGCGGGTCAGCCCGTCCGGACCGGCACGGCCAACTCGGGCGCGTCAGCGGTGAGCAGCGCCGTCCGTGACGGCACGCGCCACCGCTCGTCCAGTGCCGCCGCCAGGTCGTCCAGCATCCGGCGTACGGTCGGCGCCGCCCCCTCGTGCATCGCCTCGACCACCACCAGCACCTCGGCGGTGCCGGCCCGTACCGCCGACGTACCGCTCTGCCGGTGGCACCAGCGCCGGGCGTGTGCGTTCCCGCCCTGGTCGGCGAAGATCACCTCGCCGGGCGCGGGCTGCTCGGACTCCCCGCCGAGGCCCAGGTAGGACTCGGTGCCGTCGGCCGCGCGGACGGTCAGGTCGCCGTCGATCCCGGCCAGGTCGAGCACGGCGACCGGGACGGCGTACCGGACCGAGAGCGCGTTGCCGAGGTCCACGAGCGGGTGCAGCCGGGGCAGGTCGCCCTCCCGCCGCAACCGGCGCAGCAGTGACTCGGCTGCGCAGCGGTAGCGGGTCGGCGGGCAGCCCATCCGGGCGAACGCGCGGCGCCACGCCTGGATCTCCGGGAAGCCACCCTCCGGCCCGGCGGCGAGCCGATCCCGGGCGGCGCCGAGATGCCCGGCGGACAGTGGCGTCACGTCGACGTCCGGGGTGACGCCGGTGGCGTGCAGGACGCCGCAGGTCAGCTCCGGGAAGGTCGACCAGATCTCGGGGGAGTGCCGGAAACGCACAGGGAGACTCCTCTTCGGGCGGTGAGCGGGGACAGGTCAGGCGGTGAAGGCGAGGCCGAGGCCCAGGACGAGGAAACCGCCGGCGAAGGCGTGCCGTAGCAGCCCGGTCAGCCGGGGCCGGGACAGCACCCTGCGGCGCAGCGCGCCGGCCAGGAGCGCGTACCCGGCGAACACCAGCAGCGTGACGGCCATGAACACCAGGCCGCAGGCGAGCATGCGGACGGTGGCGGCGGGCGCGTCCGGCGGTACGAACTGCGGCAGGAACGCCACGAAGAACACGGTCACCTTCGGGTTGAGCAGGTTCAGCAGCACCCCGTCCCGGAACACCGCAGCCGCCGGACGCGGGGGCCGGTCACCGTCGAGGGGGAACGCGCCGCGGTCGCGCAGCGCCGACCAGGCCATCCAGAGCAGGTACGCCACACCCAGCCAGGTCACCACGCGGAACGCCGGCGTGCCGGCGCGCAGCAGGGCGGCGAGGCCGGTCACCGCAGCGATCACGTGCGGGACGAGGCTGAGCGTGCCGCCGGCGGCAGCGGCCAGCCCGGCCCGGCGTCCGCCGGTCACGGCGTTGGCGAGCGTGTGCATCACCCCGGTGCCCGGAGTGATCGCGACGACGAGGGAGGTCAGCAGGAAGGCGACTGTCATGCGGTCCAGCCTGTGACCATAATGGTCCGATGGACAGGGCCAAAGCTGTCGTCATCGAGAAGTCCAAAGCGGCTGGTGCGGACTTCCTCCAGCTCGACGTCGGCGAGGCGCCCCCAGGCGGTCGCGCGGACTGGCTGGCCGCCCGGCTGCGATCGGCCATCGCCGACGGCCGGGCGCCGGTGGGCACGCGCCTGCCGGCGAGCCGGGTGCTCGCCGCCGAGCTGGGTGTCTCCCGGGGCGTGGTGACCGAGGCGTACCAGCGGCTGGCCGAGGACGGGCAGGTGGCCGGGCGCGGCCGGGCCGGGACGGTGGTGGTCGCCTCACCGGCCGCCGTGGTCACCCGGCCACCCCGGCCCAGGAGAGCGGCGGAGGTGTTCGCCGGCCGGCCCGGACTCGACGTCTTCGACGAGTTGCGCGCCGTACCCGCGGAGGTGGACCTGACTCCCGGCGTACCCGATCTGGCGGCCTTTCCCCGCGCGGCCTGGCTGCGGGCCGAGCGGTCGGTGCTGCACCGGATGACGCCCGCCGCGCTCGCCTACGGCGACCCGGCGGGCGCGCCCGCGCTGCGGTCGGCGGTGGCGAACTGGCTGGCCCGCAGCCGGGGCGTCCGCGCCGACCCGGCCGAGGTGGTGATCGTGGCCGGGGTGTCCCAGGCGCTCGGCCTGCTCGCGCGGGTGCTGAGCGACCGGGGTACGCACACCGTCGCGGTGGAGGACCCGGGCTCGCTCGGCGTACGGCAGCACCTGGCCTATTCCGGGCTGGCGACACCGCCGGTCCCGGTGGACGACAGGGGTCTGCGCGTCGACGAGCTGGAGCGGTCCGGCGCGCCCGCCGTGCTGCTCACCCCGGCGCACCAGTTCCCGACCGGGGTGGTGCTCGACGGCGACCGGCGCCGGCGGCTGCTGCGGTGGGCGCGCGACGGCGGCCTGGTGGTGGAGGACGACTACGACGCCGAGCACCGCTACGACCGTCCGCCGGTGCCGGCGCTGCGCGGCATGGCGCCGGACCGGGTCTGCTACGTCGGCAGCATCTCGAAGCTGCTCGCGCCGGCGCTGCGGATCGGCTGGCTGCTGGTGCCGCCCGCGCTGCACGCCGACGTGGTGGCCGCGAAGCGGGCGGCCGACCTGGGTAACGCGGCGCTGGCGCAGCTCGTGCTGGCCGAGCTGATGGAGTCCGGGGCGCTGGAACGGCACCTGCGGCTGCTGCGGCACCGGCACGTACGCCGCCGGGACGCGATGATCCGGGCGGTTCGCGCGTACCTGCCGGGGGCGGTGGTGCACGGCGCGGCGGCCGGGCTGCACCTGATGGTGACGCTGCCCGGCGACGTCGACGACCGGGCGCTGGCGGCGGCGGCGCTGCGCCGCGGGGTGAAGGTCCACCCGCTGTCCTGGCACGGCCAGCGCCCGCAGCCACCCGGCCTGGTCCTCGGCTACGCCGCCACCCCGCCCTCCGACCTCGACCGAGCCCTCTCCACGGTGGCCGAGGTCCTCCGAACCCCGCCCCGGTGATCGAGGAGTTCGTGTCCGAGTCGATCTCCTCGAAGGACACGAACTCCTTGATCAACCGGGGAGAGGCGGGGCGGTGGGCGGGGGGTAGAGAGCGGCCAGGGCGGTGGCGGTCTCGGACAGGCGGGCGCGCAGCGCCTCCGGGGCGAGCACCTCCACGTCGGCGCCGAGCCGGAGCAGGTCACCGTGCGCGTGGGTGAGCGACTCGATCGGGATGACCGCGTGCACCCAGCCGGTGGCGTCGGGTGGCCCGGCGCTCGCCTCGGCGGCGGCCACCACCACGTCGCTGCCGACCTCGCGCAGCCGGGCGAACCCGCGCGGCGACAGCCGGATGCGCGCCTCGTCGCGATGCAGGCCCGCCCGGAACTCCACCACGTGCGCGCGCCACCAGGCCGGCAGGTCCAACTCCGGCCGCTCGAACGGCTCGTCCAGCGGGGTCAGGTCGAGGATCTGGTTGACCCGGTAGGTGGCCGGGTCGGCGCGGTCCGGCCGGGCGGCGACCAGGTACCAGCGCCCGCCCTTGAGGACCAGCCCGTACGGTTCGAGGACCCGGGTCGTCTCGCCCCGCCAGCCCCGGTACCGCACCCGGACCCGGTGCTGCCGCCACACCGCCTCGGCGGCCTCGGCCAGGAACGGCGACGGGTCGCCGTCGGAGTACCAGCCCGGTGTGTCCAGGTGGAACCGCTGCTCCAGCCGGGCCGCCCGGTCGGCCAGCGGCGCGGGCAGCGCGGCCCGCAGCTTGAGCTGGACGGCGGCGACGACCGACTGATAGCCCAGCTCGGCCGCCGGTCCGGGGAGCCCGGCGAAGAGCAGCCGGTCGGCCTCCTCGGCGGTCAGCCCGGTCAGCCGGGTCCGCCAGCCCTCCACGAGCCGGTAGCCGCCGTCGTGTCCGGCCTCGCCGTACAGCGGGATGCCCGCGGCGTGCAGCGCCTCGACGTCCCGGTAGACGGTGCGCGCCGACACCTGGAGGCGGGCGGCCAGGTCGGCGGCGGTGAGCCGGCCGTGGGCCTGGAGGAGCAGCAGGATGGACAGGAGTCGACTGGCCCGCATTCCACTGACACTAGCTGTCAGGGGAGCGGTCCTAGCGTGCCCACATGGCTTTTCACGACAAGGAGCTGACCGTGCCGGGGACCGTCGAGGTGGCCGGCCGGCACGTCAAGCGCTACCACATGGACCAGCCGGACCGCCGCCTCGAACCGCGGGTGGTCGACGCCGCGTACGCGTACCTGCCGAAGCTGCTGCCCGCCCCGGACGGCTCCACCCCACCGGCGAGCTGGGTGGTGCTGCACCGCGGCGCGGACAGCGGGGCGTACCTGCTGGCGTACAGCTGGTTCTTCGACAACGTGGTCGAGTGCCGTATCGCGATCGCCGGGCAGCCCGCGCTGGACTGCCCGGACGACGACCCGGCGCACTTCGTCGACCTGACCCGCCCCGGCGTCGGATGCGTCTGGGAACTGGGCGTGCTGGAACACGAGCGCACCGCCTGGATCCGGCACGTGCTCGCCCCGGACCGGCCGGACCTGGCCGGCTACCTGGCCGACGCCCGGGCCGACGGGCCGGTGGGGTTCTGATGGGCGACTTCGACTTCCTCGTCGGCACCTGGGACGTGACAAACCGGCGCCTGCGGCAGCGCCACGCCGGCAGCGACGACTGGGAAGAGTTCGCCGGCGTCAGCGAGGCGCGCTCGTTCTTCGACGGCGCCGGCAGCTTCGACGAGATGCGCTGCCCGAGCCGGGGTTTCTCCGGCTCCTCGGTGCGCGTCCTGAACCCGGCGACCGGGCTGTGGTCGATCTACTGGATGCACAGCGCGCGGGGCGTGCTGGAGCAGCCGCCGGTGGTGGGCCGGTTCACCGACGGTGTCGGTGAGTTCTACGCCGACGACACCGACGAGGGTCGGCCGGTGCGCTGCCGGTTCCTCTGGTCGGCGATCACCGCCGGCTCCTGCCGCTGGGAACAGGCGTTCTCCACCGACGGCGAGCGCACCTGGGAGACCAACTGGGTCATGGAGTTCCGCCGGACGCGGTGACCGGCGGCGTGGTGGTCCGGTAGATCGCGGTCAGCCACACGTCGAGCAGCACGTCGACCACGTCCCGCTCGGCCACCGCCGGGCCGTCCCCGGCGAACGTGGCATACCAGACGCGCTCGTTCATCGAGTTCAGCGCGATGGCGAGGTCCCGGGCGGGCAGCCCGTCCGGGGCCGCGCCGCGGACACGTTCGGCCTCGATCGCGGCCTGCACCGCTCGGACCCAGCGTTCCAGCACCTCGGCCCAGAGCCGCCGCACCTCGGCGTTGGTGCCGCGCACCTGGGCGCAGGCCAGCACCACGTCCCGGTGCCCGCCGAACGTGGCGTGGAACCGGGCGATCAGCTCCCGCCAGTGGGCGCGCGGATCCTCGGCGAGCCGCTCGAACACGCCACCGGCGGCGACGTCGGCCTCCTCGGTGACGCGGTCGAGCAGCGTGAGCAGCACCGCGTCCTTGGACGGGAAGTAGAAGTAGAACGTGGGCCGGGAGATCCCCGCGCCGCGCGCCAGGTCGTCGATGGAGATGTCGGCGAAGGGACGCTGGGTCAGCAACCGCTCGGCCGTGGCCAGGATCGCTGTCTCCCGCTCGTCGCCGGTGGACCGGCCGGCCCGCCGCCCGCGCGTCGGCGCGGCGCCGGTCGGCGTACGGGCGGTCGTCATGTCGGCAGATGCTACACCCGCTCGACACCCTGTCGATTCGACTCGACACGGTGTTGACTGCGGTCGACGGCGATGGATAGTGTCCGGTCCACCGCCGGTGCGAACGGGAGAAACCGATGGCCGCAGACCACGTCGACGTCCTCATCGTCGGGGCCGGCCTGTCCGGCATCGGCGCCGCCGTCCACCTCGGACGCGAATGCCCCGGCAAGACCTACGCGGTGCTGGAGGCCCGGGGCGCCATCGGCGGCACCTGGGACCTGTTCCGCTACCCGGGCATCCGCTCCGACTCCGACATGTACACCCTCGGCTACTCGTTCAAGCCGTGGACCGACCCGAAGGCCATCGCCGACGGCGACTCCATCCGGGCGTACGTCCGGCAGACCGCCCGGGAGTACGACGTCGAGCGGCACATCCGCTTCCACCACCGGGCGGTACGCGCCGAGTGGGACAGCGCCACCGCACGCTGGACCGTCCACGCACACCGCGACGACACCGGCGAGGACGTCACCCTCACCTGCGGGTTCCTGTTCACCAACTCCGGCTACTTCCGCTACGACTCCGGCTACACGCCGCGGTTCCCCGGAGTCGAGAAGTACGCCGGCACGCTCGTGCACCCGCAACACTGGCCCGAGGACCTGGACTACGCCGGCAAGCGGGTCGTGGTGATCGGCAGCGGCGCCACCGCCGTCACACTGGTCCCGGCCATGGCCGAGCGGGCCGCCCACGTCACCATGCTCCAGCGCTCACCCACGTACGTGATCGCGCTGCCCTCGCGCGACCCGTTCGCCGACGCCGCGCGGCGCTGGCTGCCCCCGAAGGCCGCGTACGCGGTGGCCCGGTGGAAGAACGTCACGCTCGGCGTGGCGAACTTCCAGCTCAGCCGCCGCGCCCCGGGCGTGGTGAAGCGGTTCCTGCGCCGCGCCGCGAAGGGCCGGCTCCCGTCCGGGTACGACGTCGACAGGCACTTCTCGCCCCGCTACAACCCGTGGGACCAGCGGCTCTGCGTGGTGCCGGACGGGGACCTGTTCACCGCGCTGAGCGCGGGCCGCGCGTCGGTGGTCACCGACACCATCGACACGTTCACCGAGCAGGGCATCCGGCTCGCCTCCGGCGAGGAGCTGCCCGCCGACGTGGTGGTCACCGCCACCGGCCTCAACCTGCTCGCGCTCGGCGGCATGACGCTGGTGGTCGACGGCGCCGAGGTCGACCTCGCGTCGACCGTCGCCTACAAGGGCATGATGCTGTCCGGCGTGCCGAACTTCGCCATGACCATCGGCTACACGAACGCCTCCTGGACGCTGAAGGCCGACCTCGTCGCCACGTACGTCTGCCGGCTGCTGCGCCACCTCGACGACACCGGCCGGCAGATCGTCACGCCGCTCGCCCCGGACACCGACGACCTGGTGCCGATCATCGACCTGCAGTCCGGCTACGTGCTCCGCGCCGTCGACCAGCTGCCCAAGCAGGGACCGCAGGCGCCGTGGCGGCTGCACCAGAACTATCCCCGCGACGTACGCCTGATGCGGCACGGCCCGCTCACCGACGGCGTCCGGTTCGACCGCGCCGGCGTACCCGCCACGGCGGCCACCACCTCGGGAGGAACCGATGCGTGACCTCGTCTTCCCCGGCGGCACGGCGGTGCTCACCGGCGCGGCGAGCGGCATCGGCGCGGCGCTGGCCCACGGCCTGGCCCGGCGCGGCGCCGACCTGGTGCTGCTCGACCGCGACGCCGACGGCCTGGCCGCCACCGTCGCCGCGATCCGGGCCGCGTACCCGGACCGGCGGGGGGAGACCCACCTGGTCGACCTGGCCGACGCCGAGGCCACCGACCGGGTCGCCGCCGAGATCCACCGCGCGCACCCCCGGATCCGGCTGCTGATCAACAACGCCGGCGTGGCGCTGGGCGGGCGCTTCGACCAGGTCACCCTGGAGGAGTTCCTCTGGGTCATCGAGATCAACTTCCGGGCGGTGGTCCGCCTGACCCACGCGCTGCTGCCCGCGCTCAAGGCCGAACCCGGCGCCCACCTGGTGAACGTGTCCAGCCTGTTCGGGCTGATCGCCCTCGCCGGGCAGGCCGCGTACGCGGCGAGCAAGTTCGCCGTACGCGGCTTCACCGAGGCGCTACGGCACGAGCTGGTCGACGACGGCGTCGGCGTCACCTCGGTGCACCCGGGCGGCATCCGCACCCGGATCGCCGCCAGCGCCCGCGTCGGCAGCGGTGTGGCCCTCGACGAGTACGAGGCCGGACGCAAGCAGTTCGAGAAGCTGCTCACCATCGACCCGGCCACCGCCGCCGAGGTGATCCTGCGCGGCGCGCAACGACGCCGCGGCCGGGTGCTGATCGGCTGGTCGGCGAAACTGCCCGACCTGCTCGCCCGCCTCGCCCCCGCCGGGTACGGCAAGGTGCTGGCCCTGGGCATGCGCCCGTCCCGCCCGGTGGCCACCGTCGCCGAGGTGCCGGCCCCACGGACCGAGGAGGCCGCGCGGGAACCCGGACGCACGCCGTGACGGTGGCCCTCCCGCCGGCCGACGCGCGCACCGTCGACGGCCGGCGGGTGCGCTGCCGGATCAGCGGCGACGGGCCGCCCGTGGTGCTGCTGCACGGCATCGGCCGTACCCTCGACGACTTCACCGCCCTGCACACCGCGCTGGCCCGCGACCACCTGGTGCTCGCGGTGGACCTGCCCGGCCACGGCGGCTCCGCGCCGCTGGACGGACCGCACACGCTCCCGGCGCTGGCCGCCGCGGTGGCCCGCTTCCTGGACGTGGCCGGGGTGACCGGCCCGGCCCACCTGGTGGGCAACTCCCTCGGCGGGGCGGTCGCCATGCGCCTGGCCGCCGACGAACCGCAGCGCGTCGCCAGCCTGGCGTTGCTCAACAGCGCCGGCTTCGGCCGCGAGGTGACTGTGGCGCTGCGGCTGCTGGCGGTACGCCCGCTGGCCCGGCTGCTGCTGCGCCCGCACCCGGGGATCGTCCGCCGCACCGAACGGGCGATCTTCTACGACCCGGCGTACGTCACCGAGGAGCGGCTCGCCACCGCGCTCGCGGTGGCCCGGCAGCCGCACGCCGCCCGGGTGATGCTGGAGCTGGTCCGCGACCTGGGCACCTGGCGCGGCGTACGCCCGCAGTGGCGCGCCGACCTGCTCGACGCGGTGGCCGCGCTCGGCCTGCCCACGCTTCTCGTCTGGGGCGAGCGCGACCTGGTCCTGCCCGCCGCGCACCTGGCGTACGCCCGTACCCGGCTGCCGCACGCGCGCTCCCACCTGTTCCGCGACACCGGGCACATGCCGCAGATCGAGCGGACCACCGAGGTGGAGGCGCTGCTGCGGGAGCTGTGGGCCTGACCGTGGCCTGCGCCACTGCCCCGACCCGCGCCAGGCCGTCCGGCCGGACCCGGGAGCAAGCTTAGATACATGACGCATCCCAGCCGGACCGCGCCATCCGCCGCCGAGCGGGCGTACCGGCACCTCAAGCAGGCCATCCTGGAACAGGTCTACCCGGGCGGTCAGCTCGTCAGCGAGGGCGAGATCGCCGAGGCGACGGGGGTGTCCCGCACCCCGGTCCGGGAGGCGCTGCTGCGGCTGGAGACCGAGGGGCTGGTCAAGCTCTACCCGAAGCGCGGCGCGCTGATCCGGCCGGTGTCGGCCCGGGAGATCGCCGACGTCATCGAGGCCCGCCGCCTGGTCGAGCTGCACGCCGCCGACCGGGTCTGGCCGCGCCGCGCCGAGCTGCGCGCCGACCTGGCCCGATGGCTGGACGAGATGGGCCGCGCGCACGCCGCCGGCGACCTCACCGCGCTGATGGCCGCCGACCGCTCGTTCCACGCCGCGGTGGTCGAGGCGGCCGGCAACGAGATCCTCGCCGAGCTGTACCACCGGCTGCGCGACAGGCAGCTGCGGATGGGTGAGGCGAGCTTCCGGCTCTCGCCCGGCTGGGCCGAGGTCGCCCTCGCCGAGCACGCCGGTCAGCTCGCCGCGCTCGACGGCGACGACCCGCAGGCGTGGCACGACGCGGTCGCCGCGCACATCGACACCGCCGCGCGGATGCTCGGGACGCTGCGGTGAACGCGGGTCGCCGCCCCGCCGCCCTGGTGTACGCGGTGGCCGTCACCGCCTATCTGACGGCCGTGTTCCACCGCAGCTCCCTCGGCGTCACGGGGGTCGACGCGGCGGAGCGCTTCCACATCAACGCCGCCGCGCTCGCCACCTTCTCCGTCGCCCAGCTCGCCGTCTACGCCGCCATGCAGGTACCTGTCGGCGTGCTGCTGGACCGCTACGGCTCACGCCGGCTGCTGCTGGCCGGGGGCGCGCTCATGGTGGCCGGGCAGCTCCTGTTCGCCGTGGCCGGGGACGTGCCGCTCGCGGTCGCCGCCCGGGTGCTCGTCGGTCTCGGTGACGCCATGACCTTCATCAGCGTGCTGCGCATCGTCGCGTTCTGGTTCCCCGGGCGGCGCAACCCGCTGCTGGTGCAGCTCACCGGCACCGTCGGTCAGCTCGGTGCGGTGCTCGGCGCCGTACCCCTGGTGCTGCTGCTGCACCGCGCGGGCTGGACCCCGGCGTTCCTGACCGCCGCGGCGCTCGGCGCGACGGTGGTGCTGCTGGTCCTCGTCGCGGTACGCGACACCCCGCACGCCGAACACGCCACCGCGCTCGCGCCCGACCTGGCCACGGTGCGCCGCCGGCTCGCCGAGGCGTGGGCCCAGCCGGGCACCCGGCTGGGCCTGTGGACTCACTTCGTCACCCAGTTCTCCGGCGCGGTGTTCGCGCTGCTGTGGGGGTACCCGTTCCTCGTACAGGGGCAGGGGTTCTCGCCGACCGCGGCGGCCGGGATGCTCACCCTGATGACAGTGGTGACGCTCGTGTGCGGGCCGGTGATCGCGTACCTGTGCTCGCGCCACCCGTTCCACCGCTCGGTGGTGGTCTTCGCGATCACCGCCGCCACCGCCGGGGTGTGGGCGGTGGTCCTGGCCTGGCCCGGCCGCGCGCCGCACTGGCTGCTGGTGGCGCTCGTGGTGGTGCTCGCGGTCAACGGCCCCGGCTCGATGATCGGGTTCGACTACGCCCGGTCGTTCAATCCGGTGCACCGCATCGGCAGTGCCACCGGCATCGTCAACGTCGGCGGCTTCGTCGCCTCGATCGCGCTGATCCTGGCCGTCGGCGTGGTGCTCGACCTGGCCACCCCGGCCGGGCGGGACGCGCCGCCGCTGTCCGCGTTCCGCTGGGCGTTCGCCGTGCAGTTCCTGCTCTGGGCGCTCGGCGCCGTGCAGGTGCTGCGCTACCGCAACGCCGCCCGTCGCCGCCTCGCCGGCGAGCGGGCCGCCGCCGCGGTGCCGGCGGCGGCCTGAGTACGCGGGCGGCCGGGCGCGGCTTCGGCTCGGGCGGCTCAGCGCCCGTGGCGGACCAGCGAGTCGAGCACCAGGGTCAGCCCCGCGCCGACCAGCCACACGTCCTTGGCCAGGCCGATGCCCTCCTGACTCGGCCGGAGGCTGCCGCCCTCGCGCATACCCGGCGTCTTCAGGTAGAGCTGCACCAGGCCCGCGCCGAACGCGGTGAGCGCGGCCCCGGCCAGCAACGAGGGGACGAACGGGGCGAGCAGCGCCGCGCCGAGCGCGACCTCGCCCCGCGACAGCAGCACGGCGAACCGGTCCGGCGGGATCTGCCGCAACTGCGGCATCGCGCCGGCCGCCATGCCGTGCATGCCCGCGGCGGCCTCACCCTCCAGGCCCCGCTTGCCCAGCCCGGAGTTCAGGATGTACGCGCCGATCGCGACCCGCAGCGGAGCATGCGACAGCCTCATGATCACTCCCGTCCCACCTGGTAGAACCGGCACACCGGGTACCCGGTCATGACCAGGACAATCCGGCGGGCTTCATTGGTTCGCGGGTCATGATCAGCGGTAGGTTCGGGGTGCAGAAGCACGCAACAAGGGAGGCACTGTGAGCCAGGAAGTCCGGGGAGTCGTGTCGCGGCGCAAGGGCGCGCCCGTGGAGGTCACCACCATCGTGGTGCCGGACCCGGGGCCGGGCGAGGCGGTGGTCCGCATCCAGTCGTGCGGCGTCTGCCACACCGACCTGCACTACCGCGAGGGCGGCATCAACGACGACTACCCGTTCCTGCTCGGCCACGAGGCCGCCGGCATCGTGGAGCAGGTGGGCGACGGCGTCACCGACGTGGCCCCAGGCGACTTCGTGGTGCTCAACTGGCGCGCGGTCTGCGGGCAGTGCCGGGCCTGCCGGCGCGGCCGACCGTGGTACTGCTTCGCCACCCACAACGCGACCCAGAAGATGACGCTCACCGACGGCACCGAGCTGACGCCCGCGCTCGGCATCGGCGCGTTCGCCGAGAAGACGCTCGTCCACGCCGGGCAGTGCACGAAGGTCGACCCGTCGGCCCGGCCGGCGGCGGTCGGCCTGCTCGGCTGCGGCGTGATGGCCGGCCTCGGCGCGGCCATGAACACCGGCAACGTGACCCGGGGCGACTCGGTCGCGGTGATCGGCTGCGGTGGTGTCGGTGACGCGGCGGTGGCCGGCGCGGCCCTGGCCGGCGCGACCACGATCATCGCGGTGGACACCGACTCCCGTAAGCTCGACTGGGCGCGCAAGTTCGGCGCCACCCACACCGTCAACGCCTCCGAGGACGACGCGGTGGAGGCCATCCGCGCGGCCACCGGCGGCTTCGGCGCCGACGTGGTGATCGACGCGGTCGGCCGTCCGGAGACGTGGAAGCAGGCGTTCTACGCCCGCGACCTGGCCGGCACCGTCGTGCTGGTCGGCGTACCCGCCCCGGAGATGACAGTGGAGCTGCCGCTGGCCGACGTCTTCGGCCGCGGCGGCGCGCTCAAGTCCAGCTGGTACGGC
Source organism: Micromonospora sp. Mcm103 (assembly GCF_024519755.1). Taxonomy (NCBI): domain Bacteria; kingdom Bacillati; phylum Actinomycetota; class Actinomycetes; order Micromonosporales; family Micromonosporaceae; genus Micromonospora; species Micromonospora sp. Mcm103. Next base: position 72,339 of record NZ_JALJRJ010000026.1, on the reverse strand, counting down.
GACTGCCTGCCCAGCCGCGACTTCCCGATGCTCACCGAGCTGTACCGGCAGGGACGGCTGGACCTGGACGCCTTCGTCACCGAGGAGATCGCCCTCGACCAGGTCGAGGAGGCGTTCAACCGGATGCACCACGGCGACGTGCTGCGCTCGGTGGTGGTCTTCCCGTGACCGCACGCGTCGACCACGCCGTCACCTCCGGCACGTTCTCGCTCGACGGCCAGACGTTCGACGTGGACAACAACGTCTGGGTGATCGGCGACGACGCCGAGTGCGTCGTCCTCGACGCGCCGCACGACGTGGCCGCCATCCGCGAGGTGATCGGTGACCGGCGGGTGGTCGCGATCATCGCCACCCACGCCCACGACGACCACGTCCGGGTCGCGCCCGAACTGGCCCGGGCCACCGGCGCGCCGGTGCTGCTGCACCCGGCCGACCGGGTGCTGTGGGACATGGTGCACCCGGACACGGCACCGGACGGCGAGCTGACCGACGGGCAGACGTTCACCGTCGGCGGCACCACGCTGCGGGTGCTGCACACCCCGGGCCACAGCCCCGGCGCGTGCAGCCTCCACGCCCCCGACCTGGGCGCGGTCTTCACCGGCGACACCCTGTTCGCCGGGGGACCGGGCGCCACCGGTCGGTCGTACAGCGACTTCGGCACCATCGTCGAGTCGATCCGTACCCGGCTGCTCACGCTGCCGCCGGAGACGGTGGTGCACACCGGGCACGGCGACGACACCACGATCGGGGCCGAGGCGCCGCACCTGGACGAGTGGATCGCCCGGGGCCACTGAGGACCGCACGCCCGCGCGGGTCCGGCCGGAGCAGTCCGGTCCGGGCCCGCGCGGCGTCTCCCGGCCCGTCCGCGCCCGGCACCGCCGGGTGTCCGTCCGCCGCGGACGGGTCCGGAAAACCGTGTGGCCGCACGACGTTCCGTCCGGTGATACTCGCGTCCGTGCCCGTCGCCACCCTCACCGCCGCCCAGTCCGCCGCGCTGGGCCACGTCCGCGACGTCGCGCTGCGCGACCGCCCCGCCGCGCTCGCCGTCATCGCCCGCCACCTCGCCGCCTCCGGCACCACCTACCGGTACGAGGAGGTCGTCGCCGCGATCACCGGGTACGGGCGCCTGACGCTGAACTTCCACCCCGACCGGTTGCTGCGCGACGGCCGCACAGTGGTCGAGGCGCTGGACGAGGAGGGCGTCTACCGCAGCCAGTTCGAGACCGGCATCTCCAACGGCGGCCTGACCGCGTACCCGGGTGGCGACCGGGACGTGTGGGAGCAGGCGATGTTCGGCGGCGCGTACCAGCGTCCCGGCGTGCTCCCGGCACAGCGTCCGAAGTACGGCGGCCTGAACCTGCTCGACCACGCCGACGGCGCCTGCCCCCGCTTCGGGTCCTGCCATCTGCGGCTGCGCCCGGAGGTGCTGGCCCGGGCCACGTTCAGTTTCGGTGACAGCCACCTCGAACCCACCGAGTTCGGCACCGTCGACGTCTTCGAGCCGGTGTTCGCGGCGCTGCTCACCGCCACCGCCGGAACCGGCGTCGCCCTGGGCGTGGCCGGCATGGACACCGGCACGCTGCTGCGGACGCTGCTGCGCCGCCGGGAACGGGAGTCCGGGCGGGTCGGCCGGGCGCTCGACGACTACGTCGAGGCGCAGGTGCACGGCGAGATCAGCCTGGCCCGCGACGTCGAGGCGCTCGTGGTCGACCCGTCGTTCCGGGGCACCGACGTGGGACGGCGTCTGGAGCGGATCGCCGCGCGGCACGGCCTGGCGCTGCGGTCCCACCCCGGCTTCGTGCTGCCGGTCCACGCCGTGGACGCCGAGTTCCGCGGCCCGGACATCCCGCCGCTCGCCGCGCGCGTGCACGCCGAGTTCGCCCGCCCGGGGGAGCCGCTGCACGCCGCGCTCGTCGGCCGGGCCGCCGCCTCGGTGGTACGCGAGCCGCAGCGCTGGGCCGATCGGGGACCGGCCGCGGTGACGCTGCAGCACCTCAAGCAGCTCTGGCACGTGCTGGTCCGGTTCGGCGGTCCGGCCTGATCGTCCCGCTCTGCCTGCTGAACCGCGTGCTTGTCCGGAACCGCGGGTGACCTGGACCGCAGCCTTCGCCGTGCCCGGCATTTCCGGAATGACCGACACCGCGGGCTCGTTGTGTCCCCCGTACCGCCGGAACCCAAACACCTACCCGGCGGTAGTCCCTCGAGGGGCGCTCACCCCGGAGCGCGTCGTAACGATCGAAAGGGCAACCATCGTGAAGCAGCACTTCACTCGATGGCTCCCCGCCATCGCGAAGACCGCCATCGCGAAGACCGCCGCCGTCACCCGTAACCGCCGTGCCGCGCTGAGCGTGGCGGGTGTGGCAGTTCTGGGCGGGCTGGCCGTCGGCCCCGTCGCAGTGGCCGCGCCGGTGACCAGCGGGCCGCACGCCGGCGCCAAGGCCGCCATCGACCTGGCGACCGGCAAGAAGACCTCCACCGAGGCGGTCAAGCCCGGCCAGACCACCGGCCTGGACAAGGTGCCGACCCGGGCCGACCGCCCGGCCAAGGAGAAGCTCGTGCCGCACGGCGTCGAGGGCGCGCAGTCGCGCATCCCGCTCGACGACGCACAGCTCGACAACGCCAAGGCCATCGTCGAGGCGGCCAAGGAGACCGGCGTGGGGGAGCGGGGCGCCGTGATCGGCGTCGCGACCTCGCTGCAGGAGTCGAAGCTGTACAACCTGGGTCACCTCGGCGCGTACAACGACCACGACTCGGAGGGCCTGTTCCAGCAGCGCCCGTCGTCCGGTTGGGGCACGTCCGAGCAGATCACCGACCCGGAGTACTCCAGCAAGGCGTTCTTCAACGCGCTGAAGAACGTCGGCGGCTGGCACGAGCTGCCGCTGACCACCGCCGCGCAGACCGTCCAGGTGTCCGCCTACCCCTACGCGTACGCGCAGTGGGAGGAGCAGGCGGCGGACATCGTCCAGCAGGTCTGGTAACCCGACACCCGTAGAGAACGGCCGGCCCTTTCGTGGGGTCGGCCGTTCTCGTCGATCTTGGACTTGTGGCACCTCGCAGACCTCGGATAACGGACATCCTGGGCGCCACAACTCCAAGATCGCCGGGCAGGGGCGGGGAGGGCGGGCGGGGAGGGCGGGTTTGGTGGGCGGGGAACAACCCCGGGTCGTCGGTCGTTGCAGATGCACCCGGCACGCCCCCGCGCTGCCGGATCCCCCGAGAACCCTGAGCGCCTGACGGTGCCCACGCATCCCCCCGGATGCGTCGACCCCCGAACGGAGCCCACCATGAACACGATCCTGCGCAAGAGCATCCTCGGTGTCGCCGGTCTCGCCTTCACCGGTGGCGTGTTCGCCGGTCCGGTCGCCGCCCACGCGGCGGAGACCACCAAGCCGACCGCGGTCGCGGTTCAGGGCGTGAGCCCGCAGGGCGAGCAGTCCCACGTGGACCTGAACGACGAGCAGCTCGCCAACGCCAAGGCCATCATCGCGGCCACCAAGAAGGCGGGCCTGCCTGAGCGGGCCGCGGTCGTCTCGATCGCCACCGCGCTGCAGGAGTCGAAGCTGGAGAACCTGGGTCACCTGGGTGACCGCAACGACCACGACTCGCTGGGCCTGTTCCAGCAGCGGCCGTCCAGCGGCTGGGGTACGCCGGAGCAGATCACCGACCCCGAGTACTCGACGCTGGCGTTCCTCAAGGGCCTCAAACAGGTCGACGGCTGGCAGGACATGCCGCTGACCGAGGCCGCGCAGACCGTGCAGGTCAGCGCCTACCCCGACGCGTACGCGCAGTGGGAGAAGCAGGCCGCCGAGATCGTGGCCGAGCACTGGATCAAGTAAGAACCACCGAAAGGCCGGTACCCGGATCGGGTGCCGGCCTTTCGCGTGCCCTCAGCCGCCGTGCGCGGCGAGCCACGACAGCACCGGCTCGACCACCGACGGGTCAAGCGGCTGCTTCGCCTCGTCCCGGTACGCCCGCAGCGACGGCTGCCCCGGCTGGCGCCGCAGCACGTGGGTGACGTCGGGCAGCACCCCGGTCTGCACCGGCCCGCCCGCGTGCGCGGCGATGACCGGCAGGTCGGCCGGGTCGGTCTGGAGGTCCTTGTCGCCGGTGAGCGCGAGGATCGGCGCGTCGACGCGGGCCAGGTCCGGCCGGGGGTCGTAGCGCAGGAACTCCCGGAACCAGCGGGCGTTGAGCCGCTGTCCGCCGACCCACGCCACGTCCTTGTCGGTGGCGAGGATCTTCTCGTGGTTGCGGGCCACCTTCGCCGCCAGGTCGGTGTGGGTGAGCCGGAGCACCAGGCGTACCGGCGCGGGCAGCGTGGGCAGCAGCCGCCCGGCCTGCCAGCGCAGCACCTCGGCGCCGGTGCGCCCGGGCGCGGAGAGCAGGACCAGACCGGCCACCGGTACGCCACGCGCAGCGAGCGCGACAGCGGTGAGTGCGCCCTCGCTGTGGCCGACCAGGAACATCCGCCCGGCGTCCACGGCCGGGTCGTCGCGCAGTGCCGCGAACACGGCGGCCGCGTCGTCGACGTTGTCGTGGAAGCCGGTACGCAGGAACTCACCGCTGCTCTCGCCGACGCCCCGCCTGTCGTACCGGGCGACAGCGATCCCGGCCCCGCTCAGCGCGGCGGCCAGGTGCCGCTGGATGCCGAGCGGCAGGCGGCGGTGGTCGCCGTCGCGGTTGATCGGCCCGGAGCCGGGCAGCAGCAGCGCCACCGGGTGCGGTCCGGCGCCCTCGGGCAGCGTGAGTGTGCCGGACAGCCGCTGCCCGGCCGACTCGACGGCGAGCGGACTGTCGATCGTCACGGCAGCACCGCCGCGGCCAGGGCGTCGGCGTCGTCGGCGCCGATGAGCAGGGAGTCGTACGCCTGGCCGGTGAGGGTGATGCGGACGGCCGGCTGGCCGCCGCGGACGCTGACGAACTCCTTGCCGGCCTTGCCGCGCCAGGTGCCGACGTTGCGCGTGCGGGGCACGCCGAGGCCGGGCGCCCGGATGCCACGGGTGGCGCGGGCGCCGTCCGGTACGACGACGGCGCCGCTGACGGCGGAGCGGGGGAACGACAGGTCGCCGCGCAGGGCCCAGATCTTCTCGGCGGTGGTGAGCCGGACGTCGATGCGGTGGGGGGTGAGGTCGATGGTGGCCATCGGTGGACTCCTCGCTTCTGTTATCGTCGGTGAGAACATTACCGGAGGCGAGAACAAAAAGGGGAGCCACTGTGGCACTCGACACCGTGGAGCTGCTGATGCACCCGGTCCGGCTGCGCATCGTCCAGGCGTTCCTGGGCGGCCGCACGCTCACCACCACCGACCTGCGCACCGAGCTGAGCGACGTGCCGCCGGCCACGCTCTACCGGCAGGTCGCCACGCTCGCCGACCACGGCGTGCTGCACACGGTGGGGGAGCGGCGGGCCCGCGGCGCGACCGAGCGCAGCTACCGGCTCCACGAGGCCGCCGCGTCGGTGGACCCGGACGAGGCCCGGGCCATGAGCCCGCAACGGCACCGGCAGGCGTTCCTCACCTTCGTCGCGGGCCTGCTCGCCGACTTCGACGGCTACCTCGACCGCGGCGACCCCGACCTGGCCCGCGACGTGGCCGGCTACCGGCAGAACGCGTTCCACGCCACCGACACCGAGACCGCCGAGTTCGTCACCCGGTTCCGCGAGCTGTTCGCCGAGTACGCGGCGCTCGGCCCCGGGCCCGGCCGCACCCGGCGGCTGCTCACCACAGTCCTGCTGCCCGGCGCCGATCAGGAGCGGCCCGTCGAGCGCCGGTGACCGGCCACGATGTCCGCCACGGCGGCACCGAGCGCCAGCACGATGATCCCGGCGGCGAGCAGCAGCGAGCGGCGGAACGCCGTACTCCAGTCGCCGTTGCCGTCGGCGAGCGTGGAGAAGAACAGCGCGCCCACCGCGGCGATGCCTGCCGCCGACCCGATGCGCTGCCCGGTCTGGAGCATGCCCGCGCCGCTGCCGGCCATCGGCACCGGCACCTCGGACAGCGTGAGCGTCTGGTTCGGCGCGATCACCAGGCCGCTGCCCAGCCCGGCGACGAGCAACGGCAGCGCGGTCCGCAGCGGCACGTTCTCGTGCGGCCCGCCCGCCAGCACCAGGTCGGTCGCGATCAGCCCGGCCACCACGGCCACCAGCCCGATCGCCACCAGCGGACGGCCGTACCGGGTGACCACCCGGCCGCCGAGCGCGGAGGCGAGCGCCGAGCCGAGCGCGAACGGCGTGATCGCCAGACCGGCCACGAGCGCGCTGTAGCCGAGCCCCATCTGGAGGTAGAGCGTGAAGACGAAGAAGATCGCGGTGAACCCGGCGAAGTAGATCAGGCCGATCAGCGCGCCCAGCGTGTACGAGCGCACCGTGAACAGCCGCAGGTCGAACAGCGGCTGGGCGCGCCGGCCGTACCGGTGCTCCCAGAGCGCGAACCCGGCGAGCAGCAGCAGGCCGACGGGAATCAGCAGCCACTTGCCCGGGCCCCGCCACTGCTCCCGCTGCACCAGCGGCAGCAGGATCACCGTCACCCCGGCGCCGAGCAGCAGCACCCCGAGCGGATCGAGCCGGCCTCGTCCGGCCGGATTCGTCGGCCGGGACGGCATCAGCCGCCAGCCGAGCAGCATCGCCACGATCCCGACCGGGATGTTCACGAAGAACACCCACCGCCAGCCGTGCTCGGCGCCGCCGAGCTGGATGAGCAGACCGCCGAGCAGCGGACCCACGGCGGTGGAGATACCGATCGTCGCGCCCAGCAGCCCGAACGCCCGGCCCCGGTCGGAGCCCCGGAACAGCTCCTGGATCATGCCGCTGACCTGAGGGTTCACCACGCCGGCGGCGGCACCCTGGACGAGCCGGGCGACGACCAGCCACTCCGGCGAACGGGCCAGCCCGGCCAGCGCGCTGGTCAGCGTGAACAGGCCGACCCCGACCACGAACGCGGTACGCCGCCCGCGCGCGTCGCCGAACCGCCCGGCCGGCACCAGCACCAGGCCGAACGTCAGTGCGTACCCGGACAGCACCCATTGCAGGTCGCTCGGCGTGGCGTGCAGCGCCCGATCGATCGACGGCACCGCGACGTTGACGATGCTGACGTCCAGCAGCGTCATGAACGCCGCGATCAGGCCGACGCTCAGCGCGCGCCAGCGACGCCGGCCGTCGTACCCGGTGTCCTGCACCGGCGTCGACGACCGGCCCTCGCTCATCGTGCCCCCCGCTGACCGTCGATCACCCGACTCCGATCGCTACCCGGTGCCCGGTGGGGCAAACGACTCGATCACGCCATCTGGCGCGCGCACCACCGGGGTCCGAAGTCCAGGCCGGACATCGGGGAGTCCTCGCGGTGCAGCAGCCCTCGCTCGGTGAGCGAGTGCAGCGGCTCGCGCAGCTCCTCCTCGGTCATCCCGGTCTCCTGGGCGATCAGGTCCGGGTAGGGGACGTGTCCCTGCACCTCCAGCGCGGACACCGCCTGGTAGACCCGTTCCTCGACCGCAGACAGCTGGACCTGAGGCATCGCTTCCCTCCTCGGCGTGGACCGCCCGACCCGCGGACGGCCGGCGACCGGCGGTTACCCGGACGGGCCGCGATGATGCTCACCCGTTCGACTGTCGTACCGGGCGGCGCGGCACGGCGGTGCCCTAGGCTGCACCCGTGATCATGGATCTCGTCGTGGTCGGCGGCGGGCCCGCCGGACTCTCCGCCGCGCACGCCGCGGCCCGGGCCGGCGTCCGCACGCTCGTGGTGGAACGGGCCACCCACCCCCGGTACAAGACGTGCGGCGGCGGCCTGATCGGCACCTCGCTCACCGAGGTCGCCGGGCGTGTCGAGGTGCCCGCCCACGACCGGGCCGACCGGATCACGTTCACCCGGGACGGGCGACGCGCGTTCACCCGCCGGCACCCCGCGCCGCTGGTCACCATGATCCGCCGGGAGGAGTTCGACGACCGGCTGCGCGCCGCCGCCGTCGCCGCCGGGGCGCAGGTCCGCGAGGGCGTCGCGGTCCGCGCGATCGAGCAGGACCCCGACGAGGTACGCCTGCGCCTGGCCGGCGGTGAGACGGTACGCGCCCGTACCGTCATCGGCGCGGACGGCTCGTCCGGCGTGACGGCACGCCACGTCGGGGTGCGCTTCCGGCAGGTCGACCTCGGCCTGGAACTGGAACTGCCGGTGGACGCCGCCGAGCGGGACCGCTGGCGCGGCCGGGTGCTGCTCGACTGGGGGCCGCTGCCCGGCTCGTACGCGTGGGTGTTCCCCAAGGGCGACCGTCTCACCGTCGGTGTCATATCCGCCCGGGGTGACGGCGACCGCACCCGCGCCTACCTGCGCGACTTCACCGACCGGCTCGGCCTGTCCGGGGTGAGGCCGGAGCACGACTCCGGTCACCTGACCCGCTGCCGCACCGGGGACTCACCGCTGCGGCACGGGCGGGTGCTGGTCGCCGGGGACGCCGCCGGGCTGCTGGAGCCGTGGAGCCGGGAGGGGATCAGCTACGCGCTGCGCTCGGGCCGGCTGGCCGGCGAGGCGGTGGCCGCCGGTGACCTCGACGCGTACGCCCGGGAGGTCGACCGGCGGCTGACGCCGGAGATGCGCGCCGGGCACCGGCTGCTGGAGGTGTTCGAGCGGCGGCCCGACGTGTTCCACGCGATGCTGGCGAGCCCGCCCGGCTGGCGGATGTTCGTGCGGTTCTGCCAGGGGCGGGCGAGCTTCGCCGAGGTGCTCGACCGGCGGCCGGTGCGGGCCGGGCTGGCGCTGCTCGACCGCCTGCCCGCCGCTGTCAGGGGACGATGACCGCCCGCCCCCGCACCTCGCCCCGGCGCAGCGCCTCGTACGCCTGCGGCGCCTCCGCGAGGGGGAACGTGTGCACGTCGGCGTGCAGCCGGCCGTCGCGGGCCAGCGCGATCACCTCGTGCAGTTCCGCCCGGGTGCCCCAGAACGGCACCACCACACCGGTCTCCAGCGGCACCGGCGGCGGCTCGTCGGCGACCGGCCGCACCGGCAGCGTGCCGCCGGCCAGGCCCACCAGCAGGATCTGGCCGCCGGTGGCGACCACCTGCCGGGCGGTGTCCAGCGTGGGCTGCGCGCCGACGAAGTCGAGCACCACGTCCGCGCCGTCCGGCGCCGGCCCGACCAGTTCGCGGATCCTCTCCACCGCGTCCGGGCCGGCCTGCACGGTGTGGTGGGCGCCCAGGCGGCCGGCCAGGTCCAGCGCGGCGGTGTTCGTGTCCACCGCGATGATCCGTACCGCGGTGGTGGCGAGCAGGATCTGCAACCCCATGTGCCCCAGGCCGCCGATGCCGATCACCACGCAGGACGTGCCGGGCCGCAGCCGGGGCCGCGCCAGGTCCACCGCGTGGTACGGGGTCAGCCCGGCGTCGGTCAGCGGCGCCGCCTGGGTCAGGTCCATGTCGCCGACCGGCAGCAGCCGGGACGCGGGCACCACCACGTAATCGGCCAGCCCGCCGTCGCGGCTGAGCCCGATGCCGCCGACCGGGATGACCCGGCAGCGGTTCTCCTCGCCCCGCAGGCAGGCCCGGCAGTAGCCGCAGCCGATGATGCCGTAGACCGCGGCCCGGTCGCCGGGCGACCAGCCGTGAACTCCCGCGCCTACCGTGTCTACGGTGCCGGCGATCTCGTGCCCGAGCGTCATCGGCATCGGGAACACCCCGGCCGGCGCGTCGAGGATGTGCAGGTCGGAGTGGCAGGCGCCGACCGCGCCGACGCGCAGCAGCACCTCACCCGGGCCGGCCTGCGGCGTGGGTACCTCCGTGTGCTCCAGCACACCGGGTGCGGTCATCCGTACTGCGCGCATGTCTCCTCCACCTCGTCGCCCACGGTCGTCGCGGCGGCATACCCCTGCCGTAGCGGTTGATGCGGAGACGCAACGGGCGAGCGCACAATGCGGTCATGAGCGAGCCGGCCGAGTCGTTCACCGACGAGGAGTACGCGTTCCTGCGGCACGTCCGCTTCGGCGAACTGCCGGCCCGGGTGCGCCCGGAGGAGCGGATCGAGTCCGCCGAGACCGAGTTCCCGCCGGACCGGCCGGACCCGGCCGGCGGGGAGTCGGAGTGGCACCTGCGCGCGGGCGGCTGACGGGGCCCGGCACGCGCCCGGACCCCGTCGCCGCACGGTCAGAAGACCGGCACGCCGTCGCGGACCAGCTTCCAGTTGGGTACGAAGAAGTCGGCCGGGTCGATGACGCCCTTGGCCTGCGCCCAGTCGATGAGCAGCTGGCGGATCTCCTGCTGGGCGTTGTAGACCTGGGTCTTCACGATGCCCGGGAAGTTGCCGCCGCCGCTGCGCCGGTAGTTGTTCACCGCCACCACGAACCGGGCGTCCGCCGCGACCGGGGTGTCGGTGCCGGCCAGCACCAGGCGGGTGATCCGCTGGCCGACCGGCTTGGCGATGTCGATGTCGTAGTCGACGCCGGAGAACACGTCGTAGTTGTAGTCCGGCACCGCCGGGTCGCTGATCGTCTCCGGGTTCACCGGCGCGCCGGCCGGCAGCGTGACGAAGTACTTCGCCGAGTACTCCAGGTACGCCTTCACCTCGGCGCCGGTCAGCACGACCGCCTCCAGCGTGTTGTCGTACACGTAGAGGCCCGCGACGTCGCGGATCCGCACGTCGCCCTGCGGGAACACCGCGGTACGGCTGAACGGCGCGGCGATCGACAGCACCGGCAGGCCCGCGTACTCGCCGGCCGCGAGGGCCTCGGTGACCACCTCGGTCTGGACGTGGTTGATGAAGTCCAGGATCGGGGTGTCCTTGTACCGCGACTCGGCGGCCGACAGCTCCACGCTCGACCGGGCGACGACCCGGTTGACGTACTCGACGGTCTTGGTGTGCTGGCCGCGCACGGCCGCGAGCACCGCCGGGTCCTCGACCACGGTGTTGGTGTTCAGCGTGGTGGCCGACTTGGCGGTCACCGTCCAGCGGCCCTTCTCCCGGGTCAGCGTGAAGTCCATCCGGGTCAGCCGCTGGCCCCACTTCGACGGCTCCGAGGTGAGGACCCGCTCGCCGGTGGTGAGGTTGGTGACGAACTTCTCCGGCACCTCGTTGTGCGCGTGGCCGAACAGGATCGCGTCGATGCCGGGGACCTGCTCGGCGATCAGCGCGGTCGGGTTCTCGTTCGGCAGCTCCGGGCCGTAGCTGGAGGTGCCGCTGTCGCCGCCGTGCGCGGAGATGACGACCAGGTCGGCGCCGCGGCGGCGCATCTCCGGCACCCACTTCGCGGCGGTGGCGACCATGTCGGCGAAGACCAGGCGGCCCTCGACGTTGCCCTTGTCCCAGATGGCCACGCCGGGGTTGGTCAGGCCGAGGATGCCGACGCGCAGCTTCGGCGCGCCGTGCCCGCCGAGCTTGACCTCCTTGATCACGTACGGGAGGAACGCCGGCTTGCCGGTCTTCGCGTTGAGCGCGTTCGCGGCCAGGGCCGGGAAGCCGAGCTGCTCGATCCAGGTGGCCAGCAGCGGCAGGCCGTAGTTGAACTCGTGGTTGCCGAGCGTCACCGCGTCGTACTTGAGGATGTTCATGGCGCGGGCCATCGGGTGCGTCTCACCGGTGCTGGTGATCGGCTCCTGCTTGGCGTAGTACGTCGCCAGCGGCGTGCCCTGGATCGTGTCACCGGCGTCCAGGACCAGCGTGGCCCTGCCCTTGCGCTCGGCCCGGATCTGGGTGACCAGGGTGGCGAGCTTCGCGACGCCGACGTCGTTGTGCTTGCTGTCGTCGAACTCGGCGTCCTTGTAGTAGTCCCAGTTGTAGACGTTGCCGTGGGTGTCCGACGTGCCGAGGATCGTCAGGTCCCAGGTCTTCGGCTGCTTCGGCTTCGCCTCGGCGGGCGCGCCGGCCAGCAGGGGAGCGGTCGCGGCGGCGGCCGCGACGGCCAGCACCTGGCGCCGGGAGGCGCCGGAGGAGGAGGTCATGAGGTGCCTTTCCGAATGGGGGTACGCGCCTCGTGGGCGCCGTTGCGCACCATAACCACCACATGTCACCTGCGCCACACCGGCCCGAATTGTTTCCCTTCCGGTCACAGGCTGCTGTTTTCCCGCCGGTCACCGGGGTAGGGGCGCATCCATGAGCGAGGACCAGTTCACCCAGCAGCATCCGGCCGAGCAGTACGGACAGCAGGAGGGCCAGCCGTCGCAGCAGCAGACGCCGCCCGGCAACGAGCAGGAGATGGGGCCGAAGCCCGACCACGGCGAGGAGTCGTACCGGGGCAGCGACCGGCTCACCGGCAAGCGCGCGATCATCACCGGCGGCGACTCCGGCATCGGCCGGGCCGTGGCGATCGCCTTCGCCCGCGAGGGCGCCGACGTGCTCGTCACCTACCTCGCCGACGAGGAGGAGAAGGACGCCCGGGAGACGGTCGCCCTGATCGAGCAGGCCGGGCGCACCGGCGTCGCGGTCCGGTGCGACCTGCGCGAGGAGGCCAACTGCCGCGCCCTCGTCGACCAGGCGCTGCGCGACCTCGGCGGCGTCGACATCCTGGTCAACAACGCGGCGTACCAGATGTCGCAGGACAACGGCCTGCTCGACATCACCACCGAGCAGTTCGACCGCGTCTTCAAGACCAACGTGTACGCCATGTTCTGGCTCTGCAAGTTCGCGGTGCCGCACATGAAGGAAGGCTCGACGATCATCAACACGTCGTCGATCCAGGCGTTCGACCCGTCGCCGCAGCTGCTCGACTACGCCACCACAAAGGCCGCCATCGCCAACTTCACCAAGGCGCTCGCGCAGAACCTGGCCGAGCGCGGCATCCGGGTCAACGCGGTCGCGCCCGGCCCGATCTGGACGCCGCTGATCCCGGCCACCATGCCGGAGGAGAAGGTGAGGCAGTTCGGCACCGACACGCCGCTGGGCCGTCCCGGCCAGCCGGCCGAGCTGGCGCCCGCGTACGTCTACTTCGCCTCGCAGGAGTCGAGCTACGTCACCGGCGAGATCCTCGGCGTCACGGGCGGCCGCCCGACGAAGTGAGCCGCCGCCTGGTCCCGTTCCGGCCCGCGCCGGCCGCCTGGTCCCGCTCCCGGTCGTCTGGTTCCGCTGCTCAGCGGGGCCAGGCGGCCATCCGGCGGCGGACCTCGGCGATGCGCGGCGCGTCCAGGCCGTAGCGGGTGAACCGCCGGTCGGCCAGCCCGTCCAGGTAGCGGCCCGCCGCGCGCACGTCCTCGTCGTCCAGAGCCGGGTCGACCTGCCGGGCCAGCTCCAGCAGTTCCGCCACCGTGTACCGGTCCAGCGCGGCGGAGGCGTCGATGTAGTCGCGTACCTCCCGCCGGTTCACCAGCGCGGCGGTCTTGTTGGCGATCAGGTCGCGGACGTCCATGACCGGGCCGAGGTCCATCACCACCGGGCTGCGGTGCCGGTCCAGGCGGGCCAGGCTCAGGCGGATCTGCCGGCCGTCCCGGCTCACCACGAAGTCCCGCAGGTCCCGGTCGAAGCCGTCGAACACCTCGCCCAGGCCGCCCGGGTCCACCTCGGCCACCCGGTAACCGGCGCGCTCCAGCGCCGCGCGTACCCCGTCGGCCGCCGCCGCGGCGGCGCCCTCCACGTCGGCGAACAGGTCGACGTCCTCGGTGGGGCGGGTGACCAGGCCGTGGACGGCCCACGCCACGCCGCCGCCGAGCACGAAACGGTGCGGGCCGGCCGCGGCCAGCGCCACCCGGGCCACCTGCCGGTAGAAGTCGTGCGGATGGGTCACGCGGCGCGCAGGCTCCGGTGCCGGCCCTCCCAGGCCAGGCGTACGCCCCGGGGCAGGTTGAGCAGCGGCCACAACCGGCGCAACGTGCCCGCGTGGATCAGCTCGCGCAGATCCTCCACCCGGGTCGTCTCGCGCAGCACGTTCTCGTACATCCAGAGCAACTCGTCCGGGTCGCCCAGGTCGAACGCGCGTTCGCTGCTCCACATCAGGCGTACCGGCAGCTCGACGATGCCGGTCGTGGGACCGGTGAGCTCGTCCAGGGTGCGCGCCACCACGGCGGGTCGCCCGGGACGGGCGAGGTACGCGTGCGCGCTGACCGACATGGCATCAGGGTAACCCCAACCCGGCCCTTTCCCCGCGTCCCTTCCCCGCGGAGCGCCCCCACAGCACTCGCCCCGCTCACGTGACCGCCCGCCCGCCATCCGCTCGGCGCCCGCCTCACTCCGCCCCGCCGCGCCCCGCCGCGCCCGGCCTCGCCCGGGCTCGCCCCGTCGATCATGAAGTTGGACCGGACAAACCGGTCAGCTCGTGCCGTCAACTTCATGATCGCCTGTCGTGATGCTCGTCTTGTTCACCTCGCGCGGCTCTCCGCTGGAGATCTTGGACGATTTCGGCCCCCATGAGGGCCGTTTCCTTCCAAGATCTCCGTGGTGGCCTGTGCGCCGAGCCTGGTGAGGTTCGCCGGGGCGGGCTCCGCGCCGACATCCGCCTCGCGGCGATGCCCTCGGCAGGCGGATGGAGATCTTGGTACGTTCCCGCCCTTCCGGGGGCCGTTCCGTACCAAGATCGCTCGCGAAGGCTCTCCACCGACCGGCGACGTCCGCTCGGGGCCCGCGTTGCAGGCGGATCTGCCGTCGGCGGCCCGACGTCCCAATCGATCATGAGGTTGCCGGGGGTAAACCGGACATCATGTGCCGTCAACCTCATGATCGACGCGGCTGCGTCGGGTGTCCGGTTTTGGGGTGGTCGGGGACACACGGGTGGCGGAATCGGGGATGGTGGCGGGGCGTTATACCTGGTGAACGACCGCAGCAGCACTCCCGGCGCCCCCTGGCAGGCGGGCAGCGGCACCCGGGAATGACCCCGGGCCGGCGGTCGTTGTGCATGTCTCCGGCGCCGCCGGTGAGCCCTGTACGCCACCCCCGGGCGTCAGCGGGCCGCGTCAGCAGGCCGCCGGAGATCCCCCGAAGACTTCTTGAGCGCCTGACGGTGCTCGCACCCGCACCGAACCCCCCTCGGCGCGGGCGTCGACCCCCGAACGGAGCCCACCATGAACACGATCCTGCGTAAGAGCATTCTCGGTATCGCCGGTCTGACCGTCGCCGGTGGCCTCGCCGCCGGCCCTCTCAACCACGACACTGGCACGCCGGTGCGCGACACGGCCGTGACCACCACCCAGGCCGCCGCGAAGCTGGACAGCGCCGCGCTCATCCCGCACGGCGTCCAGGGCACCCAGACCCACATCGACCTCGACGACGAGCAGACCGCCAACGTCAAGGCCATCATCGCCGCGACGAAGAAGGCCGGCATGGACGAACGCGCCGCCGTCGTGTCGATCGCCACCGCCCTGCAGGAGTCGAAGCTGGAGAACCTCGGCCACCTCGGCGACCGCAACGACCACGACTCGCAGGGCCTGTTCCAGCAGCGCCCCTCCAGTGGTTGGGGCACGGTCGAGCAGATCACCGACCCCGAGTACTCCACCACCGCGTTCCTGAAGGGCCTCAAGCAGGTCGACGGCTGGCGCGACATGCCCCTGACCGAGGCCGCCCAGACCGTCCAGGTGTCGGCCTACCCCGACCACTACGCCCAGTGGGAACAGCAGGCCGCCGACCTCGTCGCCCAGCACTGGAACAGCTGACCCGGCGGTGACCGGGGTCACGACGAGCGAGCGGAAGAACCGTGACCCCGGTACCGTTGTGCAGAGCGTCGGTGTGTCCAGTGTCCCCGGGCCTCACCTAAATTGCCTTCGCGGAATACCGTTCGGCTGGAGCCGCGTCGCGCCACTCGCCGAGAGGCGACATGCACACCGACGCCCAGAGCCGCCCCGGCCATCCGGCCGGGGCGGCTCTGTCTGTGGGCTCGAGTCGCACGCCCCTGGCCGCTGGCCTAGGGTTACAGGCAGAGGTGAGCCGTTCTCGACGGAGAGGGGGTGCGCGGATGGGGTTCAAGACGTTCATCCAGGGGTGGCCGGTCTACCGGCAACTCACCGGCACCGACCCGCTCGGTCGCGGCGCCGCCGCCCAGTCGGCGCGGTCCGCCGAGCTGAGCCCTCGCACCGAGTCCGCCGACGGCATGGCCCGCTCGGTTTGCCCGTACTGCGCGGTCGGCTGCGGGCAGCGCGTCTTCCACTCCGACGGCAAGATCACCCAGATCGAGGGCGACCCGGACAGCCCGATCTCGCGCGGCCGGCTCTGCCCGAAGGGCTCGGCCAGCAAGAGCCTGGTGACCAGCCCGCTGCGCCAGACCAAGGTCCGCTACCGCCGGCCGTACGCGACCGAGTGGGAAGACCTGGACCTCGACGTCGCGCTCGACATGATCGCCGACCGGATGCTCGCCGCCCGCGCGGAGACCTGGGAGGACGTCGACGACGAGGGCCGCCCGCTGAACCGGACGCTGGGCATCTCCAGCCTCGGCGGCGCGACGCTGGACAACGAGGAGAACTACCTCATCAAGAAGCTGTTCACCGCGATGGGGGCGCTCCAGATCGAGAACCAGGCCCGTATTTGACACTCCGCCACCGTCCCCGGTCTGGGGACCAGCTTCGGTCGCGGCGGCGCCACGGACTTCCAGCAGGATCTCGCCAACGCTGACGTCATCATCATCCAGGGCTCGAACATGGCCGAGGCCCACCCGGTGGGCTTCCAGTGGGTGATGGAGGCGAAGAAGCGCGGCGCGAAGGTCTTCCATGTCGACCCGCGGTTCACACGTACCAGCGCGCTCGCCGACACGTACCTGCCGATCCGCGCGGGCACGGACATCGCGCTGCTCGGCGGCGTGGTGCGCTACATCCTGGAGAACGAGCTGGACTTCCGGGAGTACGTGCTGGCGTACACCAACGCGGCGAACATCGTCAGCGAGCAGTTCGCCGACACCGAGGACCTGGACGGCCTGTTCTCCGGTTACAACCCGGACACCGGCTCGTACGACCACGCGAGCTGGCAGTACGAGGGCCAGGAGGACAACGCCAAGGCCCGGGGCACCGGTAAGGAACGTGACTCGGCCTCCGGGCTGGAGCACGAGTCGCACGGCGAGCCGGTGCCGGCGCAGGCCCCGCGGGACGAGACGTTGCAGCACCCGCGCTGCGTCTACCAGATCCTGAAGCGGCACTTCGCCCGCTACACCCCGGAGATGGTGGCCCGGGTGTGCGGGATCCCGGAGGAGAGGTTCCTCGAGCTGGCGCGCGCCTGGACGGAGAACTCGGGCCGGGAGCGCACCGGCGCGCTCGTCTACTCGGTCGGCTGGACGCAGCACAGCGTCGGCGTGCAGTACATCCGTACCGGCTCGATCATCCAGACGCTGCTGGGCAACATGGGCCGCCCGGGCGGCGGCATCCTGGCGCTGCGCGGGCACGCCAGCATCCAGGGCTCCACAGACATTCCGACGCTGTTCAACCTGCTGCCCGGCTACCTGCCGATGCCGCACCACGCCGACCACCCGACGTTCGAGAAGTGGGTGGACAGCATCCGGCACCCGGGCCAGAAGGGCTTCTGGGGCAACTCGCGGGCGTTCGCGGCGAGCCTGCTCAAGGCGTACTGGGGTGACGCGGCGACGCCGGAGAACGACTTCTGCTACGGCTACATGCCCCGGATGACCGGCGACCACGGCACGTACCAGCAGGTCCTGAACATGATCGACGGCAAGGTGAAGGGCTACTTCCTGCTCGGCCAGAACCCGGCGGTCGGCTCCGCGCACGGCCGGGCCCAGCGTCTGGGCATGGCCAACCTGGACTGGCTCGTCGTCCGCGACCTGTTCATGATCGAGAGCGCCACGTTCTGGAAGAACAGCCCGGAGGTCGCCACCGGGGAGATCGTGCCGGAGGAGTGCCGGACCGAGGTGTTCTTCCTGCCGGCGGCCTCGCACGTGGAGAAGGAGGGCACCTTCACCCAGACGCAGCGGCTGCTGCAGTGGCGGGAGAAGGCCGTCGACCCGCCGGGCGACGCCCGCTCCGAGCTGTGGTTCTTCTACCACCTCGGCCGGGTGCTGCGGGAGAAGCTGGCCGGCTCCACCGCGCGCCGCGACCGCGCGCTGCTCGACCTGGCCTGGGACTACCCCACGCACGGTCCGCACGCGGAGCCGAGCGCCGAGGCGGTGCTCAAGGAGATCAACGGGTACGAGGTGGCGACCGGCCGCCTGCTCAACGCGTTCGGCGAGGCCCGCGACGACGGCTCCACGGCGATCGGCTGCTGGATCTACTCCGGCGTCTACGCCGACGGGGTGAACCAGGCGGCCCGCCGCCGGTCCCGCCACGAGCAGGACTGGGTGGCCGCCGAGTGGGGCTGGGCGTGGCCGGCGAACCGCCGCACGCTCTACAACCGCGCCTCCGCCGACCCCGAGGGCCGGCCGTGGAGCGAGCGCAAGAAGTACGTCTGGTGGGATCCGGACGCCGGCGAGTGGACCGGCTACGACGTGCCGGACTTCGAGAAGACGAAGCCGCCGTCGTACCGGCCGCCGGAGGGCGCCTCGGGCCCGGCCGCGCTCGCCGGCGACGACCCGTTCGTCATGCAGGGCGACGGCAAGGCGTGGCTGTACGCGCCGAGCGGCGTCCTGGACGGCCCGCTGCCGACGCACTACGAGCCGGCCGAGTCGCCGATGCGCAACCCGCTCTACGGTCAGCAGGCCAACCCGACCCGCAAGATCTACGAGCACCCGATCAACCGGATGAACCCGAGTCCGCCGGAGCCGCACAGCCAGGTCTTCCCGTACGTGTTCACGGTCAGCCGCCTCACCGAGCACCACACCGCCGGTGGGATGAGCCGTACCGTGTCGCCCCTGGCGGAGCTGCAACCGGAGATGTTCGTCGAGGTGTCCCCGGAGCTGGCCGGCGAGGTCGGGCTGGCCCACCTGGGCTGGGCGCACCTGATCAGCGGCCGGGCGGTGATCGAGGCGCGGGTGCTGGTCACCGACCGGCTCACCCCGCTGCGGGTGGACGGCCGGATCATCCACCAGGTCTGGCTGCCGTACCACTTCGGCACCGAGGGTCTGGTCACCGGCGACTCGGCGAACGACCTGTTCGGCATCACGCTGGACCCGAACGTCCTCATCCAGGAGAGCAAGGTCGGCACCTGCGACATCCGGCCCGGGCGGCGGCCCACCGGCCCTCCGCTGCTCGACCTGGTCGGCGACTACCAGCGGCGGGCCGGGATGACGCCGGACCGCAAGGTGCCGGTGGTGACCACCGACGCCGCAGGCGGGGACGACGCCGCCGGCAGCACCGACGAGCAGTCGGCCGCCGCGCACCAGGACGGGGATCGGGATGCCTGACGCCAACAGCCTGTACGGCCCGCTCGACCCGGCCCCGGACGCGGGCTGGGTCGACGCGCCGCCCCGGATGGGTTTCTTCACCGACACCAGCGTCTGCATCGGCTGCAAGGCGTGCGAGGTGGCCTGCAAGGAGTGGAACGGCGTCCCCGACTCGGGTTTCGACCTGCTCGGCATGTCGTACGACAACACCGGCGCGCTCACCGCGAACTCGTGGCGGCACGTCGCGTTCATCGAGCAGCCCCGCCCGGCCGGGCATCGCACGCCGCCGTTCGCCGGCGACCCGACCGGCCCGGCGATCAGCCCGGCGTCGGCGTCGGTCGGGGCGGTCACGGCCCCCGACACGGGTACGAATCCCGGCCTGCCGCCGGGGCAGCCGGAGGCGGCGGCGCGGATGGCGGCCGGTCCGGAGTTCCTCGGCATGCCCGGCACCCAGCCGCCCGGGCGGGCCACCGGCCCGGAGAGCCGCACCGACTTCCGCTGGCTGATGATGTCCGACGTGTGCAAGCACTGCACGCACGCGGCCTGCCTGGACGTGTGCCCGACCGGTTCGCTGTTCCGTACCGAGTTCGGCACGGTGGTGGTGCAGGAGGACATCTGCAACGGCTGCGGCTACTGCATCTCCGCCTGCCCGTACGGCGTGATCGACCAGCGCAAGGGCGACGGCCGGGCGTGGAAGTGCACGCTGTGCTACGACCGGATCGGCGCGGGCATGACACCCGCCTGCGCGCAGGCGTGCCCGACCGAGTCGATCCAGTACGGCCCGCTCGACGAGCTGCGGGAACGGGCCGCCAAGCGGGTCACCGCGCTGCACGAGCGCGGCGTGCCGGAGGCGCGCCTGTACGGCCACGACCCGACCGACGGCGTCGGCGGCGACGGCGCGTTCTTCCTGCTGCTGGACGAGCCCGAGGTGTACGGGCTGCCGCCGGACCCGGTGGTCACCACCCGGGACCTGCCGAAGATGTGGAAGCGGGCCGGGTTCGCCGCCCTGGCCATGGCGGCGGCTGCCGTCGCCGCGTTCGTCGGAGGATCGTCGTGAGCCCGGACCGCCCGGTCGGTGACCTGTTCCGCCGCTTCCGCGAGCGTCTATCCGCCGAACAGGAGAACGGCGGCGCCGCCGAGCGGGAGAACGGCAGCCGGGCCACCGCGGCCGGTCCCGGGATGGGCCGCACCGACGCGGGCTCCCGCGAGGCCGGCCTGGCCCCGCACCCGCCCCGCGACGCGGCACCACGCCGGCGCCGCGGCAGGGGCGGCAAGGGCGGCGGGGAGCAGCTCAACGTCCCGCCGGCCGAGTTCACCTCCTACTACGGCCGGCCCATCCTCAAGCCGCCGGTGTGGCGGTGGGACATCGCCGCGTACCTGTTCACCGGCGGTCTCGCCGCCGGGTCGTCGCTGCTGGCGGCGGGCGGGCAGCTCACCGGCCGCCCGGCGTTGCGGCGCGCCGGCCGGATCGCCGCGCTGGCTGGGGTCGGCGCGAGCACCTACTTCCTGATCAACGACCTGGGCCGGCCGTCGCGCTTCCACCACATGCTGCGGGTGGCGAAGGTGACCTCGCCGATGTCGGTGGGCACCTGGATCCTCAGCGTGTTCGGCCCGGCCGCCGGGGTCGCGGCGATCGCCGAGGCGGCTCCGCTGCTGCCCGAGCGGGGCGTGCTGGGGCTCGGCCGCCGGCTGCTGCCTCCGGCCGGGCACGCCGCCGGTGTGGTCGCCGCCGTCACCGCGCCGGCGCTCGCCACGTACACCGGGGTGCTGTTGGCGGACACGGCGGTGCCGTCGTGGCACGAGGCGTACCCGGAACTGCCCGCCATCTTCGCGGGCAGCGCCCTGGCCAGCGGCGCCGGTGTCGGGCTGGTGGCCGCGCCCGGCGCGCAGGCCGGCCCGGCGCGGCGCCTCGCGGTCACGGGCGCGGCGATGGAACTGTGGGGTTCGCACCGGGTGGAGAACCGGCTCGGCCTGCTCAGCGAGCCCTACACCCAGGGCACACCCGGAAAGCTGCTGCGCGCGGGCCGGGCGCTGACCGCCGCCGGTGTGGTCGGCGCGCTGCTCGGCCGCCGCAGCCGCGTGTTGTCCGTGCTGTCCGGCGGCGCGCTGATCGCCGCGTCGGTGTGCACCCGGTTCGGCATCTTCCACGGCGGGGTCGCCTCGGCACGCGATCCGCGGTACACGGTGGTGCCGCAGCGCGAACGCGCCGACCGGCGGGCCGCCGACCAGGTCTGACACCTCCCCGGGCGGCCTCCCGTCCGCTGTGGTTGACTGCTGCGTGGAGGCGTTCAGGCGGCTGGTGCCCCTCCCGGTCTTCAAAACCGGTGTGGTCCGGGACCCGGGCCAGGCGGGTTCGATTCCCGTCCGTCTCCGCCAAGTACCGTTCCCGGGAGTGCGCCGATGCGTGAGGTCGACCCGCGACGGCGGGTGCCGCGCACCGACGCGCTGCTCGCCGATCCCGCGCTGGCCGCCGCCGCCGCGACGCTCGGCCGCGACCGGGTCAAGGCCGCGATCGTCAGCGCGCAGACCCGCGCGCGGCGCGGCGAGCTGACCCCCGATCAGGTACGCGACGCGGCGCTGGCGGACCTGCCCGGCCGTACGCCCCGCCCGGTGCTCAACGCCACCGGCGTCGTGCTGCACACCAACCTGGGGCGCGCCCCGCTCGCCCCGTCCGCCGTGGACGCGCTGGTCGCCGCAGCCGGGCACACCGACGTGGAGCTGGACCTGCGGACCGGCCGGCGGGCGCGGCGCGGCCGGGAGGCGCTCGACGCGCTCGCCGCGGCGGTGCCCGACGCGGCGGCGGTGCACGTGGTGAACAACGGCGCCGCGGCGCTGGTGCTGGCCGCGACCGCGCTGGCCGCCGGCCGGGAGATCGTGGTGAGCCGCGGCGAGCTGGTCGAGATCGGCGACGGGTTCCGCCTGCCCGACCTGCTGGCCAGCACCGGCGCGCGGCTGCGCGAGGTGGGCACCACCAACCGCACCACGCGCGCCGACTACGAAGCCGCGATCGGTGAGCGCACCGGGTTCGTGCTGAAGGTGCATCCGTCGAACTTCGTGGTCACCGGCTTCACCTCGGCGGTGCCGGTGGCCGAGCTGGCCACGCTCGGCGTGCCGGTGGTGGCCGACATCGGGTCGGGGCTGCTCGCGCCGGACCCGCTGCTGCCCGCCGAGCCGGACGCGGCCACCACGCTGCGGGCGGGCGCGCACCTGGTCACCGCCAGCGGCGACAAGCTGCTCGGCGGCCCGCAGGCCGGTCTGCTGCTCGGCGACGCCGACCTGGTGCAGCGGCTGCGCCGGCACCCCCTCGCCCGGGCGCTGCGGGTCGACAAGCTCACCCTCGCCGCGCTCGCCGCCACCCTGTACGCGCCGTCCACGCCCACCCGGGACGCGCTGCACGCCGACCCGGTTCGGCTGCGGGAGCGGCTGGAGCGGCTGCGGGACCGGCTCGGTGAGGACGGCTGCAAGGCCGAGGTGGTGCCCAGCGCGGCTGTGGTCGGCGGCGGCGGGGCACCGGGCGTGGAACTGGACTCGTGGGCGCTGAGCCTGCCCGAGCGGTACGCCGAACCGCTGCGCACCGGCGACCCGGCGATCCTCGGCCGGGTGCTGCACGGGCGGCTGCTGCTGGACCTGCGTGCCGTGCCGGAGGACGCCGACGACCGGGTCCGGGCGGCCGTGCTGAGCGTGGAGGACTGACCGGCATGTTCGTGGTGGCGACCGCCGGGCACGTCGACCACGGCAAGTCGACGCTGGTGCGGGCGCTGACCGGGATGGAACCGGACCGGTGGGCGGAGGAACGCCGCCGCGGCATGACCATCGACCTGGGTTTCGCCTGGACCACGCTGCCGTCGGGCGGCACGATCGCGTTCGTCGACGTACCGGGGCACGAGCGGTTCGTGCCGAACATGCTCGCCGGTGTCGGCCCGGTCCCCGCCGCGCTGATCGTGGTGGCCGCCGACGAGGGCTGGATGCCGCAGTCCGCCGAGCACCTGGCCGCGCTGGACGCGCTGGGTGTGTCGTACGGGCTGCTCGTGGTGACCCGCGCGGACCTGGCCGATCCCGGACCGGCGACCGCGCGGGCCCGCACGGAGATCGCCGCGACGTCGCTGGGCGCTGTGGAGGCGGTGCCGGTCTCCGCGGTCACCGGGGCCGGGCTGCCCGAGCTGCGCGCCGCGCTTGATCGCCTGACCGCCCGGCTGCCCGACCCGGCCCGGGACGCCCCGGTGCGGCTCTGGGCGGACCGCGCGTTCACCGTGCGCGGCAGCGGCACCGTGGTCACCGGCACGCTCGGCGGTGGCCGGCTGCGCGTCGGCGACGAACTGGAACTGGCCGCCACCGGGGAGACGGTGCGGGTACGCGGACTGCACTCGCTCGGTGTCGCGCATGCCGAGGTCGAGGCGGTGGCCCGGGTCGCGGTGAACCTGCGCGGCCTGCCCCGGGACCGGGTCGGGCGCGGCGACGCGCTGCTCAGCCCCGGCCGGTTCGGGCGTACCGACCTGCTCGACGTGCGGCTGTCCGGCGACCCGGCCGCCGACCTCCCGGCCACGCTCACGCTGCACGTGGGCGCGGCGGCGGTGCCCGCCCGGGTCCGGCCGCTGGGCCCGGACACGGTACGGCTGCGCCTGGCCCGCCCGCTGCCGCTGCTGATCGGGGACCGGGCGCTGCTGCGCGACCCCGGCCGGCACCACGTCGCGGGCGGCGTGACGGTGCTGGACGTGGACCCGCCGCCGCTGCGCCGCCGGGGCGCGGCGGCGGCTCGGGCGGCGGTGCTGGCCGGGCTGGACGGGCGGCCGGACCTGGCCGGGGAGCTGCGCCGGCGGCGGCTCGTCCGCGCCGGTGACCTGACCCGGATGGGTGTCCCGCCGACCGCGACGCCGGTGGCCGGGCAGTGGCTGGCCGATCCGGAGCACTGGCGGGACCTGGGCCGCCGCCTCACCGAGGAGGTGACCCGGTACGCCGCCGAGCATCCGCTCGCCGCGGGCGTACCCGTCGACGTGCTGCGGCACCGGCTCGACCTGCCCGACCGCGCCCTGGTGACGGCGCTGCTGCGCCCGCCGCTGCGACTGCGCGACGGCCTGGTCACCGCCGCGCCGCAGGGCACGCTGCCGGACCCGGTGGCCCGGGCGGTGGACCGGGTCCGGGCCGAGTACGGCGACCGCCCGTTCCAGGCCCCCGAGGCACACCACCTGGCCGACCTCGGGCTCGGCCCCCGGGAGATCGGCGCCGCGGTACGCGCCGGCGCGCTGCTGAAGCTCGCCGAGAACGTGGTGCTGCTGCCCGGCGCCCCGGACGACGCGGTACGCGTGCTCGCCGGGCTGCCGCAGCCGTTCACGCTCAGCGCCGCCCGGCAGGCGCTCGGCACCACCCGCCGGGTGGCGGTGCCGCTGCTGGAGCTGCTGGACCGGCGCGGTGCCACCCGCCGGCTGCCCGACGACGCCCGCGAGGTGGTCCGCCGGCCGGGCTGAGCCAACAGGCGTCGCCCGCCCGCCCCGGTCACCTACCGTGGCGCCATGGACCCTTCCGCGGTCTGGCGGGACAAGAACCACAAGTGGCGGATCGAGGCGTACCGGGCACCGGACCTGCGCTTCGCCATCTACGCCACCAACGGCCCCACCGAGTCGGCGCCGTTGTGGCTGTTCGGGATGGCCGCGCTGGCCCGCTGGCTGATGACCCACGCGATCTCGCTGGACGACCTGGAGACGGACTGATGGGTGTCCAGGTCGCGCTGGTGCTGGTGCTGATCCTCGTGAACGCCGCCCTGTCGGGCAGCGAGATGGCGCTGGTGAGCCTGCGGGAGGGGCAGCTGCGCCGGCTGGCGCGCTCCGGGCGGGCCGGGGCGCGGCTGAGCCGCCTCACCCGCGAACCCAACCGCTACCTGGCCACCATCCAGCTCGGCATCACGCTCGCCGGGTTCCTCGCCTCGGCCGCCGCCGCGGTGACGCTCGCCGAGCCGCTGGTCGGACCGCTGGGATTCCTCGGCGGGGCCGCCCGCCCGGTCGCGGTGTTCGTGGTGACGCTGCTGCTGACGTTCCTCACGCTCGTGGTGGGGGAGCTGGCGCCCAAGCGGCTGGCCATGCAGACGGCGGAACGGTGGGCGCTGATCAGCGCCGCGCCGCTGGACCTGCTGGCGCGGCTGTCCCGGCCGGCGGTGTGGCTGCTCGGCCGCTCCACCGACCTGCTGGTCCGGCTCGCCGGCGGCGACCCGCGCGCCAGCCGGGAGGAGGTGACCGAGGAGGAGCTGCGGGAGATGCTGGTCAGCCAGCGGGGCCTGTCCGCCCAGCAGCGGGAGATCCTCGCCGGGGCGTTCGACATCGCCGGCCGTACGCTGCGGGAGATCCTCGTCGCGCGCCGCGACGTGACCACGCTGCCCGCCGACCTGCCGGCGGCCGAGGCGATGCGCCGGCTCGCGGCCACCGGCCGGTCCCGGGCGCCGGTGATCGGACCCGGCGGGCTCGACGACGTCCGCGGCACCGTGCACATCCGCGACCTGGTGGACGCCGACGGGGCGCGCGTCGGTGACCGGGCCCGCCCGCCGGTGCTGCTACCGGGCACGCTGCCGGTGGCCGACGCGATGCGGCAGCTGCGCCAGCGGCACGAGCAGCTCGCGCTGGTGGTCGACGAGTACGGCGGCGTGGACGGCCTGGTCACCATGGAGGACCTGCTCGAGGAGGTCGTCGGCGAGCTGTACGACGAAACCGACCGGGACGTGCGCCGCGCCGTGCGGGAACCGGACGGCGCGCTGCTGCTGCCGGGCGACTTCCCGCTGCACGACCTGCCCGACGTGGGCGTCCGCGTGACGTTCCCGCTGTCCCGGGAGTACACCACGGTGGCCGGCCTGGTGCTGGCCGGGCTGGGCCGGCTGCCCGAGGGCCCGGGGGAGCGGGTGCGACTGCCCGGCCTCACCGTCGAGGTGGTCGAGGTGGCGGGACGGGCGATTCGCCGGGTCCGGCTGCGCGGCCCCGCCGTCGGCCGCAGCCCGGACTGACACCCGGACGGGGGACAACCGGCCGATCACCGTCCCGGGCCCGGCCGCCGGTCGTACGGTGCGGGCGTGAAGGACCGAGGAATGCGGACGTTCATCACCGTGCTGGCCGGACTGGCCGTGATCTACTTCGGCTTCACCGGAAGCCGCGACAGTGGCGGTGAGGGTGGCGTCTCCGGCGGCGTGGTGCTGCTCGCGCTGCTCGCCTCGCTGCTGGCCTGGAACCTGACCAAGCCCGGCCCCGCCAAGTAGCCCTCAGTGGGACGTGGCGGCGCTGCGGCTCACCTCGCCCGCCGACTCCTCGCCCAGGGCCACCCGTACCAGCGCCGACGCCAGCCGGCCGAAGTCGGCCTCGCCGACCAGCCCGACCAGGTCACCCGGACTCGCGGGCAGGCCCAGCCGCCGCGCTCCGGCGAGCGTGCGCCGGTCGGCGTACGGGCGCACGTCCGGCCACACCGACTGCGCCTCGCGCAGGAAGATGTCCGCCCCGGTGGGGCCGATGCCGGGGAACTCGGTGAGCAGCCGGCGCAGCACGGCCCGGTCGGCGCCGGCCTCCTTGTGCAGCCGGCGCAGGTCGCCGTGCCATCGGTCCAGACACAGCCGGGCGCCGGTGCCGAGCATGGTCGCGGTCCGCTCGTCGTAGCGCCGGTAGTGGCCCCGGCCCAGCGCGTCGACCCGGTCCTGCCAGGTCGCCGCCTCCATCGCCTGCGGCGTGCGGTAGCCGGCCTCGAACAGCTCCCGGGCGGCGGCCACCGCCACCGAGGCCCGGATCCGGGTGCTCAGCAGCGTGGTCAGCACGAGCAGCTGGTAGAGCGGGCCCGGCCGGTCCGCGAGGGCGATGCCGGCCTCCTCCGCGTACGTGCGGGACTGCCGGGCCAGCAGGGCACGTGCGACGTTGCGATCGTCTGGCATCCACCCGGGTTACCCGCCCCGGCCCCGGCCAGACCCTCGGGCCGATCCGGAATGCGCCGGGCGGCGACGGGTACGCCTGTCCGGTGCGCGGTCGACGGCCGTGCGCCCCACCGGGAAGGAGAGACCCGTGGTCAAGCCGCAGCAGGAGGAACTGCGCCGGAACGACCTCGGCGCCACCAGCCAGGACAGCCGCAAGACGGCCACCCAGGCGGGCGGCCGTTCGCGGAGCCGTGGCACGTCGAACGCGGACGCGGGGCGGCCCGTCCCCAAGGGGCAGGTGTCGCCGTACGGCCCGGCCGGTGAGCCGGTCGCCGACGACGAGAGCTAACCGCGAGCCGACGTCGGCCGCAGCCGCCGCCAGGTGGTCGCGGCCGACAGCCCGTACGCCAGGTGGGGGATCAGGTCGGAGACCCAGTCGCTGCGCCGCCAGGTGCGCGGGTCGGTCACGCCGAGCACCGTCATCGAGCCGTCCGAGGTGGCCATCACCCCACCGCCGAGCAGCACCGCGGCCAGCGGCAACGGCATCCGCCGCCGCGCGGCGAGCAGGCCGAACGCGGCCCCCGCGGCGATGCCGGTGGCGTAGCCGAGCAACGGCCCGAGACCGGAGCGGCGGTTCTCCGCCTCGTCGCCGGGGCCCAGGTCGACGTGCGTGACGTCGGCCAGCCGTCCGGCGACCGATTCGGGGGTGCTGCTGGCCGGCCGGGCCCGCAGCGCCATGTCCAGGTACGAGACCGCGTTGAGGACGGCGCTGCCGACGGCGCCCGCGATGGCGCCGTCGACAACCGCTGCCGTCCTCACTTAGGGTCACCCGGTTCCCGGTTGCCCTTGGGGCCGTAGGTCCGTTCGCCCCGGACCACACCGCGTTGCCCCCTGTCGTCCTGGAGGATCCGGTTGGCGACCTGGTTCGCCTCCTTGTCCGACGCCCGTCCGGACTGCTCGACGAGGTCGCGAAGGCGTGCCCGCTGCTTGTCGTACGCGTTGCTGCCCGGCCGTGGTCCTGGCATCTCTGCCTCCTGCGGATCGCTGTCGGCTGACCGTAGGCGTCTACCCGCCCGGGCCGGGACCAACCGTTGCCGGCCGGATCCCCGCCCGGGCCGGCTGGGCGCTGCTCAGTCGGCGGCGCGGACCACAGCCACCGGGCAGGCGGAGCGGTGCAGGATCCCCTGGCTCACCGAGCCGAGCAACAGCCCGCCCAGCTCGCCCCGGCCCTGCCGGCCCACCACTACCAGCTGGGCCTCGGCCGACGCGGCCGTCAGCGCCGTGACCGGTTTGGCGCGTACCGCCTCGGCGTGCACCGGCAGGTCCGGCCAGCGCTCGCCGATCCCGGCGAGCGCCTCGGTGAGCACCCGCTCCTCCTCCTCGGCGTCGTCCCGGCCGCGGGGACGGGCGTGCACCACGCGCAGCGCGGCGCCGCGCGCGGACGCGGTCTCGGCGGCGAACTCGACAGCGGCGCGCGACAGCGTCGAGCCGTCCACGCCGGCCACGACCGGGCCGCCGTCGTGTGCGGTGCCGCGCGCGATCAGCACCGGGCAGTCGGCGTACGAGGCGACCTGCACCGCCACCGACCCGATCACGAGCGCGGCGAAGCCACCCAGGCCCCGATCGCCGAGCACGACCAGGGCGGCGGTGGGGGACTCGCCGAGCAGCACCGCTGCCGCCTCCCCGTCGATGATCTCGCCGGTGATGCGCAGCCCCGGCGACTCGGCCTCGGCCACCGCCACCGCGTCGGTGACCAGTTGCTCGGCCTGGTTGCGCAGCCCGGCGCCGGGTGGTGAGCCGGCCGGCGCGGAGACCGGTACGCGCAGCAGCGGCCAGATGAACCCGTGCACGACCCGCAGCGGGCGGTTGCGCAGCCGCGCCTCCCGGGCCGCCAGGCGGACCGCCCGGATGGCCGGTTCGGAGCCGTCCACCCCGACCACCACCGCGGCCCCGTTCGCCGAGTTCACCAGTACCTCCTCGTGGCCGGCGCTCCCGCGGCCAGTATCGCGGCCCGGACGGCCGGCCCGGGGCGATACCGCCGGGGTCGCCCCGGTGGGTACGCTGGCGTGCAGCGCCCAGGGGAGGGAGCCCCGTCGATGGATCAGCAGGACGGACGGAGCACCGCCCGCATGATCGACTACTGGCTCGGCGGCCGGCACCACCGCCCGGTGGACGTCGCCGCGGCCGCCGCGTTCGAGTCGGCGTACGGGCCCTGCGCGGATTCCTCGGCCGCACCGTGCGGGCGATGACGGCCGACGGGATCGACGGCTTCCTGGTCTTCGACACCGAGGAGCTGGCCGGGTACCCGGAGGCGCTGGCCATGATGGGTCCGGCGTTCCGGATGCGGGCGCCGGAGCGGTTCGCGCCGCTGCTGGGCCGCTGGCAGCCGACCGGCGACGGCATCGTGCCGGTGGCGCGGTGGCGGCCGGCCGGTGAGCCCGAGCCGGTGCCGGACGCGTTCCACGGCGCGCTGGCGGTGCGCCCGGCCGGCTGAGCTGGTCCCCGTCACACCCGGCCGAGGCGGGGCGTTCGCCGTCGGGCGGCCTTCGTATGATGTTTGCCCTGTAGCAATAGTCGTCATCGGAGGATGAGCATGCCGGAGGCGTCCGGATCGGTGTCGCGTGCCCTGCGCACGGCGCCACCCGACCAGCTGGCGGAGACCGCGGACGCGGTGCTGCGCCAGACGCTCGGGGCCGCGCGGGCGGAGGTGTTCGTCGCCGACTACCGCGCCAGCGGACTCTGGCCGGTGCTCGACCCGGACGTGCCCGACGGCGGCCCGCTGCTGGCCCACAGCGTCGCGCAGCGTTGCTTCAGCAGTCAGGAGCCGGTGCTGGACATCGTCGAGGAGGGCCGCTGCCGCGCCTACCTGCCGTTGTCGGTGTGGGGGGAGCGGCTCGGCGTGCTGATGGTGGAGCTGCCCGGCGATCCGGATGCGGCCACTGTGGAGGCCGCCCGGGACGCCGCCGGTGAGCTGGCCGTGGCGATCCGCGCGGCGGACCGGGAGACCGACCGCTACCGGCGTGCCCGGCGGCGGGAGCGGCTGAGCATGGCCGCCGAGATGCAGTGGGACCTGTTGCCGGGGCGCAGCGTACGACTCGGTGACGCGCTGCTCGCCGGGCAGCTCGAACCGGCGTACACCGTGGGCGGTGACCACTTCGACTGGTCGGTGGACGGCGACCGGCTCACCCTGACCGTGCTCAACGGCACCGGCAGCGGGCTGGCCGCGTCGATGCTCACGGCGATGACGGTGAACGCGATGCGCAACGCACGGCGTTCCGGCGGCAGCCTGGTGGAACAGGCGGAGCTGGCCTCGGACACCATCTACTACCAGCACCGGGGGAACCGGCACGTGGCCACACTGCTGCTGGAGCTGGACAGCCGCCGGGGCGTGATGCGCGCTGTGGACGCCGGGTCGCCGCAACTGCTGCGGCTGCGCGGCGGACGTGTCACACCGATCGCGCTGGAGCAGCAACTGCCGCTGGGCATGTTCGCCGAGACCCGCTACGACGTGCAGGAGTTCACTCTGGAGCCGGGCGATCGCCTCTTCGTGGTCAGCGACGGCGTGTACGCGGCGGAGCCCGACGAGCAAGAGCCGTACGGTGTCCGGGCGATGGCGCGCGCGATGCGGTCGACTCGGCTGCAGCCGGCGACCGAGGCAGTTGGTACGGTGATGCGCGAACTGCATGCGTACCATGCCGACGCGGATCTCCGTGACGACGCGGTCGTCGTCTGCCTGGACTGGCGCGGCTCCAGCCGGTCCGACGACGTGACGGGGCAGTGAGCGGGCCGGCGGAGCGAACACGAGCGGGACGATCGCAGGGGACAGCGAGTGGAGCGACCTCCGAATCTTGCCGCGGCCATCGAGTCGGCTGCGGAGGCGCTCATCGGTGTGCTCGACTCCGCGACCTCCCGGCACACCGTCAGCGTCTCGCCCACCCAGTTGCGGGTGCTGTCGCTGATCGTGTCGCATCCGGACACCAACGTGAACCGGCTGGCCGAGCTGCTGGACGTGGTCCCGTCGTCGGCGAGCCGGCTCTGCGACCGCCTGGAGGCGGTCGGCCTGCTGCGCCGGGTGGCCGACCCGCGCGACCGGCGGGAGGTGCGGCTGATCCCGACCGCTGCCGCCGACACGCTGCTGCGCGACCTGCAGGAGAGACGGCACCGGGCGGTGCAGGCCGTGCTCGACCGGATGCCCAACCGGGTGCAGCACGAGCTGCTGCTGGCGCTCGTGGCGTTCAGCCAGGCCGCGACGGCCACCGCCCCGCAGGCCGGCTCGGACTCGACCGCCCGTACCGCCTGACCGCTCGCACCGCCGCCCGACCTTCCTTCCACTGCTCAACTAGTATCCTAGGACGCCCTAGCGGCTGTGACGGTCGCCACCGTGACACCACTGAGCAACGGCGCAGCGGGCGTCCGGCGGAGAAGGGCGAGCCCGATATAGTGGCAGCGCAACTGGGCGGCCCGTGATCACCACGAGGACGGGCCGCGTCGGGGAGGTCCCAGCCCGGGATCACAGAGGGCGCCGGCGTCTGACCGGCCGGCAACGCGCACGTCCCTCCAGCGGCCGTTCATCCGGCTGCCGGACCGTGCTGCGAAGGGAGGGTTCGGTGTCGCGTCGGCCGGCTCCAGCGGAGCAACCGGATTCCGGGACCGCCACGGTCGTGGGAGACCGCGTCCTCACGCTGCCCAACCTGATCAGCTTCGTCCGGCTCGTCGGCGTGCCGATCTTCCTCTACCTGTTCCTCGTGGTCCGGGCCGACGTCGCCGCCATCGCGGTGCTCGCCGTGGGCGGCACCAGCGACTGGGTGGACGGCTGGATCGCCCGCCGCCTGGGCCAGGTGAGCCGGCTCGGTGAGCTGCTCGACCCGCTCGCCGACCGCCTCTACATCCTCGCCACGCTGCTCGCCTTCACCGCCCGCGAGGTGGTGCCCTGGCAGTTCACCGGAGCGCTGCTGGCCCGGGAACTCCTGCTGCTGGTGTCCCTCGGGGTGCTGCGCCGCTACGGCTACGGCCCGCCGCCGGTGCACTACGTCGGCAAGACCGCGACGTTCCTGCTGCTCGCGGCGTTCCCGATCCTGCTGCTCGCAGACGCGGTGCCGGACGCCGGCACCGCGGCCGGCGCGATCGGCTGGGGGCTGGCCTGGTGGGGCCTGGTCCTCTACTGGGTCGCCGGCGCGATGTACGTGGTGCAGGCGAGCCGTCTCGTGCGGGCCATGCGGGCCCGGCGTACGGAGGCACCGGCATGACCACCTCGCCGCCGCGGGACGGGCAGAACGAACGCGACCCCTCGAACCGGGTGTACGCGCCGGACTTCCTGACCGAACTGTTCCGCAATCCACTGGACCCGGGGTACGGGGACGCGGCCGCGCGCCGGGCGACGGGCTCGATGTCGCGGGTGCGGGAGGTGCTCGGCCGGCCGGTGAGCCTGCTGGTGCTGGCGCTGATCGGGTTCCTGTTCGCGGTGGCGTACCGGGAGACGATGGCGGAGGAGCCGAGCCGCGCGACGGCGCGGGCGGGTCTGGTCGCGGAGATCAAGGGGCGCGAGGCGGAGACCGACCGGTTGACCGAGCGCGCCGAGCAGTTGCGCGAGGATGTCAGCCGGCAGCGGGACGCGACGTTGAGCGGTTCGCAGGCGTCCCGGTTGCGCACGCTGGAGGCGGGTACGGGCCTGGCCCGGGTGCGCGGGGACGGCGTGGTGGTGCGGCTGGCCGACGCGGCGGCGGACCAGGACGGTGTGACGAACGGGGACGCGGGTCCGTCGCGGGTGCTGTATTCGGATCTGCAGAAGGTCGCCAACGCGTTGTGGGCGGCGGGCGCCGAGGCGGTGGCGGTGAACGGCCAGCGGTTGACGGCGACGTCGACGATCCGGTCGGCGGGTGAGGCGATCCTGGTGGACTACCGGCCGGTGACGGGCCCGTACGAGGTGCAGGCGATCGGGCCGCGGTCGATGCGGGACCGGTTCGACGAGAGCCGGGCGGCGGCGTTGATGCGTGAGGTGGCGCGGAAGACGGGTCTGTCGTTCGGGGTGAAGCGGGTCGGTGACCTCACCCTGCCGGCGGCGCCGCAGCCGCGGCTACGCTACGCCGAGCCTCCGGCGACCCCGGGTCCGAGCGCGAGTGCGGGTGCGGGTGCGCGCCCGTCGGGTTCGGGTGCCGCCGGTTCGCCGAGTCCCGGGTCGTCCGGCCCGGGTGGTTCTTCCAGCCCTTCGGGAGGTGGCCGATGATCGCGGTGCTGGCGTTGCTCGCCGGTGTGGTGCTCGGGGTGTATCTGGACCCCACGGTGCCGGCGGCGTTGCAGCCGTATCTGCCGATCGCTGTGGTGGCCGCGTTGGACGCGGTGTTCGGTGGGGTACGGGCGAAGCTGGACCGGATCTTCGACGACAAGCAGTTCGTGGTGTCGTTCATCTCGAATGTGCTGGTGGCGGGTCTGATCGTGTACCTGGGTGACCAGTTGGGCGTGGGCGGTCAGTTGTCCACGGGTGTGGTGGTCGTGCTCGGGGTGCGCATCTTCGGAAACGTGGCGGCGATCCGCCGGCACCTGTTCCGGGCGTAGGTTTGTGGCGATGAGCGAGGAACACAGGGAGACGGGTACCGGGTGGCCGCGGCCGGGGGAGCCGGCGCGGCCGTCGGGTCCGGCGGGTGAGCCGGATCCGCGCCCGGACGCGCCCGATCCGGACGAGTTGAGCCCGTTGGCGCCGGTGCCGGACGAGGCGGTGGAGCCCGCGGAGCGGGAGGCGGTGCCGGAGTCCGAGCCGGAGCCGGGTGCGGCGGCGGGTGCGCCGTCGGTGGCGCGGCGGTTCTCGTCGGCGGGCGCGATGATCGCGGTGTTGCTGGCGTTGCTGGGTTTCACGCTGGTGGTGCAGTTCAAGACGACGTCGACGGATCCGACGCTCGCGGCGGCGCGGGAGGAGGACCTGGTGCGGATCTCGTCGGATCTGGATTCGCGGGAGCGGCGGCTGCGCCAGGAGATCGAGTTGCTGGAGGAGAGCCAGCGGCAGCTGCGGTCGGGTGAGCAGGGCCGGCAGGCGGCGCTGGAGGAGGCGACGCGGCGGGCGGACGAGCTGGGCATTCTGGCGGGGACGTTGCCGGCGGTGGGTCCGGGTCTTGAGGTGCGGTTCTCGGGGCCGGCCGAGGCGGTGTCGTCGGCGGGGATCCTGGATGCGGTGCAGGAACTGCGGGGTGCGGGCGCGGAGGCGATGCAGATCCAGGGCGCGGACGGTACGGCGGCGCGGATCATCGCGTCGACGTATTTCGTGGACGGGCCGGACGGTGCGCTGGTGGTGGACGGGCGGCGGTTGACGGGTCCGTTCACGATCATGGTGATCGGTGATCCGGCGACGATGCGTACGGCGTTGAACATTCCCGGCGGGGTGGTCGCATCGGTGGGGAAGGCCGGCGGTAACGTGACCTCCGAGGATCGTGAGGTTGTGGAGGTTTCGCAGCTGCACGCGCCGATCAAGCTGGACCACGCCCGGCCGGTCTCGTGACCGGTCGCGGCCGCGCCGGTTTCTCCGGTGCACCGATGACGAAGGACGCAGTTGGTGATTCCTGAGGATCTGCGGTACACCGCCGAGCACGAGTGGGTGGTCGGTGGTGACGGTGGTGTCGTCCGCGTCGGTATCACGCACTTCGCGCAGGACGCCCTGGGTGACATCGTGTTCGTGCAGCTGCCGGACGCCGGTGCGGTGGTGGCGGCTGGTGAGTCGCTGGGCGAGATCGAGTCGACGAAGAGCGTGTCGGAGATCTACGCGCCGCTGAGTGGCACGGTGACGGCGCGCAACGAGGCGCTGGCCGACACCCCTGAGGTGATCAACACGGATCCGTACGGTGCGGGGTGGTTGGTGGAGATCACTCCGGACGATCCGGCGGCGGTCGAGGGTCTGCTGACCGCCGATGCGTACCGCGAGCTCACCGAGAGCTGAGTTCGTGCTTGTCCGGGCGGCGGCGAGGTTCCGCGCGTCCGGTTGCCCTGCATTTCGGCGCTGGCTAGGCTCGCCCAGTCGACCGAGAACCAATAGTTTGAGCGTTGCGGAATGCGCCTTCCCTGGCACGGGGAGCCAGCCGCCGGGTGTGGTGTTGCCCGGCGGCCAGACCCGCCATTCCCTGACGCCGACCGAACAGATCCGTGAGGTGGTCCCATGACGCGCCCAGACGACGAGTTCCCCCCGCTCGACGTCACTTCGACGCTCAATCTCGGCTCGCTCGACGAAGTGCTGGAGGGCCCGGACACCGATGTGGTGCCGAGCCGGATGTCCGGTTCGTTGCCGCCGGGTATGGCGTTGCTGGTGGTTCGCCGGGGTCCGAATGCGGGTGCCCGGTTCCTGTTGGACCACGATGTGACGACGAGTGGGCGGCACCCGGACAGTGACATCTTCCTGGACGACGTGACGGTGTCGCGGCGGCACGCGGAGTTCCACCGTGACGGTGGGACGTTCACGGTGCGGGATGTGGGCAGCCTGAACGGCACGTACGTGAATCGTGAGCGGGTCGAGGCGGCGACGTTGAGCAACGGTGACGAGGTGCAGATCGGCAAGTTCCGGGTGGTGTTCATCGCCGGTCCGCGCCCGGAGGAGGAGGCCGGCCGGGGGTGAACGAGCCTGCGGCTTCGACGCCGTCCGGGGCGGCGCGGGCGCCTGCGCTGATGAGTATCGGCGAGGTGCTGGCGCAGTTGCGGCCGGAGTTTCCGGACGTCACGATCTCGAAGTTGCGGTTCCTGGAGGCCGAGGGCCTGGTGGAGCCGCAGCGGACGCCGGCGGGTTATCGGAAGTACGGCTGGGACGATGTGGCGCGGTTGCGGTTCGTGTTGACCGCGCAGCGGGATCAGTACCTGCCGTTGCGGGTGATCCGGGAGCAGTTGGCCCGGTGGGACGGGTCTGGTCCGTCGCCGGGGCGGGGGCGGCCGAATCTGGTGGCTGTGGGTCCGGGTGGTGAGGTTCCGGGCCGGGAGCCGGTGGAGTCGGTCGAGTCGTCGGAGGTGCGGCTGGACCGGGCGGGTCTGATCGCTCGTAGTGGTGTGGAGGAGTCGACGCTCGCGGAGTTGGAGCGGCTGGGTGTGCTGGTGTCGGATCCGCCGGGGTGGTACGACGCGGATGCGTTGATCATCGCGAGTGCGGTGGCGGGTCTGGCGGCGTACGGGCTGGAGCCTCGGCATCTGCGGGCGTACCGGTCGGCGGCGGATCGTGAGGTCGGGTTGTTCGCGCAGTTGGTGGCGCCGTTGGCGCGGCAGAGCGATCCGGCGGCGCGGGCTCGGGCGGCGGAGACGGCGCGGGAGTTGGTGGCGTTGTCGCAGCGGTTGCACGCGGCGTTGGTGCGGGTGGGGCTGCGGTCGACGTTGGGCCGGTGAGGTCGGTGCGAGGGGCCGGGTGCGGTGTGCGCCC
This sequence comes from Micromonospora sp. Mcm103, assembly GCF_024519755.1. NCBI lineage: Bacteria > Bacillati > Actinomycetota > Actinomycetes > Micromonosporales > Micromonosporaceae > Micromonospora > Micromonospora sp. Mcm103. The sequence goes on along the minus strand of NZ_JALJRJ010000026.1, from coordinate 35,946 downwards.
GGCCCTTCGTCGTGTGTGGGCGCGGAAAGATCTGGTCCGCGGAGCGTGTCGTAGGCTTGCCGGGGTATGCCCGTCCGGCGAGGCGTGGTGCACGTAGCGCGTGGGACTCCCGTGTCCTGGTCCGTGTACCGTGCAGGGAAGGGCGCGGTGCAAGGTGACGACGACACGGAGGCGGCGGTGCGCGAGCTGAGCGTGGTCGGAGTTCGGGTGGAGTTGCCCAGCAACCAGCCGATCGTCCTGCTGCGGGAGGTCGAGGGGGACCGCTATCTGCCGATCTGGATCGGCGCGGTCGAGGCGACGGCGATCGCTTACGAGCAGCAGGGGGTCAAGCCGGCCCGGCCGTTGACGCACGATCTTCTGCGGGATGTGCTGACGGCGTTGCAGGCGCCGTTGCGGGCGGTGGAGATCACCGAGTTGAAGGAGAACGTGTTCTACGCGGATCTGCTCCTCGGTGACGGTGTGCGGGTGTCGGCGCGGCCGAGTGACTCCATCGCGTTGGCGTTGCGGGTGGGTGCTCCGATTCGTTGTGCGGAGCAGGTCCTCAGCGAGGCGGGGATCGTGATCCCGGACGAGCAGGAGGACGAGGTCGAGAAGTTCCGGGAGTTCCTGGAGCAGGTGCGTCCGGAGGACTTCGCGGGTTGAGGTGTTCCGCCCGGGTGGTGGCGCGGCGTGTCGCGGTGTCTCCTGCGGGTGAAGTGCGGGAGGCGGCGTTAGGGTTGCCGTGTCGAGTGGTGCGCGTACGGGGAATCGACGCGGCACCGCCACGGGCGCGGGGAGGTTGGTCCGATGCACGAGCCGCGGGATCCTGGTCCGGGTGTGGAACAGCAGGCGGGTGTGGGGCCCGATCCGGCCGGTGACGGCGAGGTCGGCTACCGGGGTGTGACCGCGTGTTCGGCGGTGGGGATCAGTTACCGGCAGCTCGACTACTGGGCGCGCACGGCCCTGGTGGTGCCGAGTGTGCGGGACGCGTCGGGTTCGGGGACGTCGCGGTTGTACTCGTTCCGCGACCTGGTGGTGTTGAAGGTCGTGAAGCGGCTTCTGGACGCCGGGGTGTCGTTGCAGAACATCCGTAAGGCGATCGAGGCGTTGCGGTCGCGTGGGGTGGACGATCTGGCGGGCATCACGTTGATCTCCGACGGGACGACTGTGTACGAGTGCCGGTCGCCGGAGGAGGTGGTCGACCTGTTGCAGGGCGGCCAGGGCGTGTTCGGCATCGCGATCGGTGGTGCGTTCAAGGAGATCCAGGGTTCGTTGTCGCATCTGCCGGCGGAGCCGGTGGGTGGGCAGGAGCCGGCCGTGCCGGCGGTGGAGGCGGAGTCGGACTCGGAGTCGGTGGGTGACGAGCTGGCGGCGCGGCGGGCGCGGCGCCGGGCCGGGTGACCTGCGTCGCGTCTCGGTGACGGGATCGCGCCGCGCCCGAAAAGGGTGTGGCGCGATTCGTGTTTTGGTGACGGGGTGTGGTCCTTTCCGGCGGGCCGGGGCGGGTGGACGGCGCGGGCCGGGGCGGGTGTGAGTCGTCGCAGGTCACGGCACGCGCGCACGGGATGTCCGAAAAGGACGGTACGTCGTCCATGTTGACGGCTCGTGTCCGGCTGGCTGCGGTGCGTCCACCGATTCGCGCCGTGTCGTTCACTGTCCGTGATTGACAGTTCTCGGGATCGGCACAGGGTGGTCGTGAAGTGTGCCGGCGGGCGCGCTATGGTCCGTTCCGGTCGTCGGCGTGTCGACGTCACGGTGGAACGCTGTGTGACGCCGCGCCGGACGGCGAGCCCCTGCCGCGGCGCTGCCCGCGGACCCCTGGTGGAAGGACCGAGCATGACGGTGACGAGCGAGACCACCCCGATCTCCCACTACGAGCGCATCGGCGGCGCGGCCGCGGTGAAGGCCGCGGTGGAGCTGTTCTACGACAAGGTGCTGGCCGATCCGGATCTGGCCGGCTACTTCACCGACGTGGACATGGTGGAGCAGCGGCGGCACCTGGCGCTCATGCTGGCGGTGGTGCTCGGCGGCCCCAACGAGTACGCGGGCCGTGGGCTGGACGAGGCGCACCAGCCGCTGAACATCACCGGTGAGCACTACGCGAAGGTCGGTGAGCACCTGACCGCGACGCTGGTGGAGCTGGGTGTGCCGGCGGACGTGATCGCCGACGTGCAGGTCGTGCTCGGGCAGGTGCGGGAGCAGGTCGTGTCGGCGGGGGACGCCTGAGCGTGGACGTCGCACGGCTCAAGCAGAGCTGGTCCCTGGTCGCCGCGCACGGCGACCAGGTGCCGCTCTACTTCTATTCGACGCTGTTCCTGGCGCATCCGGAGACCCGGCAGATGTTCCCCACGAACATGGCCGGGCAGCGGGACCGTCTGGTGGCCGCGCTGGGGCATGTGGTGTCCCACGTGGACCAGGTGGACCGGCTGGTCGGGTTCCTGCGGGAGCTCGGCGCGGATCACCGGAAGTTCGCGGTGCGGGCCGAGCACTACCCGGCGGTCGGTGAGGCGCTGCTGGCGACGTTGCGGCACTTCTGCGGCGACGCGTGGACCGAGGAGCTGGCCGCCGACTGGACCGCCGCGTACGGGCTGGTGGCGCAGGTGATGACCGAGGGCGCGCAGGCCGCGGAGTCGAAGTCGCCGCCGTGGTGGGTGGCGGAGGTGCTGACGCACGAGCAGCGCACGTTCGACGTGGCGGTGCTGACCGTACGTCCGCAGTATCTGCTGCCGTTCACGCCCGGCCAGTCGGTCGGGGTGTCGCATCCGGCGGTGCGGTCGTGGCGGTACTACTCGCCGGCGAACGCGCCGCGGCCGGACGGCACGGTGGAGTTGCACGTGCGGGCGGCGCCCGGTGGTGTGGTGTCGTCGCGTCTGGTGTACGGGTGCGCGGCCGGTGACCAGATCCACCTGGCGTCGCCGGTGGGTGACCGGTTGACGTTGTGGCAGGCCGGGGCGTCGGATCTGCTGCTGCTCGCAGGTGGTACCGGCTGGGCTCCGGTGAAGGCGCTGGTGGAGCAGGTCGCGGCGGAGAGTTCGGGGCGGCGGGTGGATCTGTATGTGGGTGCCCGGTCGCGGATGGAGTTCTACGACAGCGAGGCGATCGACAAGCTGGCGGCGACGCATCCGTGGTTGCGGGTGTCGTACGTGGCCGGTGCGGATCCGGCCCGGCCGGGTGAGTCGGTGCGTATCGCCGACCGGGTGCTGGCCGACGGGGACTGGCGGTCGCGGCACGTGTACGTGTGCGGCTCGGACGAGATGGTGGGTCATTCGGTGGCGGCGTTGACCGGCGCCGGGTTCCAGCCGGGTCAGGTGCATCACGAGGGTTACGGCAAGCACTGGTACGGCCCGGCGTGGCGGACGATGACCGGTGCGGACGGGCCGGGAACGACGGAGGTGAGCCGGTGAGCGCGAGGAGTGAGCCGGTGTTGCGAGCCCCGCAGTCGCGAACGGAGGTGTGCCGGTGAGCGCGGGTCCGATCAGCAGTTACGACGCGCAGCAGGTGTCCGGTCCGGTGCAGGTGCGGTTGACCTCGGACCGGGTGCGGCGGTGGGAGTTCGGGTCGGCGGCGTTCACCCGCCGCGGCTACGACCAGACCGATGTGGACCGGTTCCGGTTGCAGGTGGCCGACGAGCTGGATCTGCTGGCCGCGCAGGTGGCGAACCTGCGGGCGGAGAACGAGCGGCTCAACGACCATCTGGAGCTGCACCGGCACGGGGTGATCCCGAGCACGGAGGCGGCGGTGGCGCCGGCGGCGAAGGAGGTCAACCTGTTGTCGGCGGCGCAGCGGGAGGCCGAGCAGATCATCGCGCAGGCCCACGACTACGCGCGCCGGGTCGCCGAGTACGCCCGTACCCAGTACGAGAGTTACATGCGGGCGGCGGCGGAGGAGGCGAAGCGGGAGGCCGAGCGGGCGGTGACGGAGTACCGCAGCGCGGCCGGGAGCGGCTTCGACGACTCGGTGGCGACGCGTGAGGCGTTGCGGATCTTCGGCGAGATGATGATCTCGCACATGCAGGCGGCGGCCCGGCACCTCGACGACGGCAGTGAGCAGTTGTCGCGCACGATGGAGCGGATCGCCCGGGAGTTGCCGCAGGGCGGCGGGGGCGTGCCGCAGCCGGCGTTGTCGCGGCACCAGCGTTGACCGGTGTCCCGGCCCGCGGGTGATCGCGGGCCGGGACGCGCCGGCCGGGTGTCAGGCGGTGACGGCGGCGATCGCGTCGGCGATGGGGGTGTCTCCGCCGACGAGTTCCAGGGTGTGCCCGGCGGTGGCCGGGGCGTACAGCAGGGCGAGCAGCACCCGGGCCACGTCGGCGCGGCTGATCGCGCCGGGTTCGACGTGCCGGGCCAGGGTGATCCGGCCGCCGGGTTCGTCGTCGGTGAGGCGGCCGGGCCGCAGCACCGTCACGTCGAGGTCCCGCGCGGTGACGTCGTCCTCGGCGGCCTTCTTGGCCCGCAGGTACGCCGCCCACACGTCGTCGGTGCCCTCGGACGGCGGGGCGTCCACGCCCATGGAGGAGACCAGCAGGTAGCGGCGTACGCCGGCGCGGGTGGCGGCGTCGGCGAGCAGCACGGCGGCGCCCCGGTCGACGGTGTCCTTGCGGCCGGCGCCGCTGCCGGGTCCGGCGCCGGCGGCGAACACGACAGCGTCGGCGCCGACGAGGTGAGCGGCGAGGGTGCCGGCGTCGGTGTGTTCCAGGTCGCACACGACGGGTTCGGCGCCGGCGGCGCGCAGCGCGGCGGCGTGGTCGGGGTTGCGGATCAGTCCGAGCGCGGTGTCTCCGCGGCCGGCCAGTTCCCGCTCCAGCAGTTTGGCGATCTTTCCGTGCCCTCCGGCGATGACGACGCGCATGGGCTCAACCTAGCCCGGACCCGGCAGCCCCGCCGGACGACCGGCCTCGTCGATCATGAGGTTGGCGGCCCGACACGCCGGCCCCGACCACCGCCAACGTCATGATCGACGCGGTGGGGTGGGCGGGGAGGGGCAGCGAGCGGCGCGGCGAGGGACGATGGACGGGTGAGTGAGGCGTTCGAGGAACTGGCGCGGCTGGTGACGGCCGGGGACGTGGTGGTGCTCAGCGGGGCGGGCCTGTCCACCGAGTCGGGCATCCCGGACTACCGGGGGCCCAGCGGCGCGGCGCGCCGGCACACCCCGATGACGTACCAGGAGTTCACCCGGGACCCGCTGGCCCGGCGGCGGTACTGGGCGCGCAGCCACCTGGGCTGGCAGACCATCGCCCGGGCGGCACCCAACGACGGGCACCGGGCGGTGGCCCGGCTGCAGGCGGCCGGGCTGCTCGGCGGGATCATCACGCAGAACGTCGACGGGCTGCACACCGCCGCCGGCGCCACCGGCGTGATCGAACTGCACGGCCGCCTCGACGAGGTGACGTGCCTGGACTGCGGCAACGCCACCGGCCGCGACGAGCTGCACCGGCGCCTGTCCGAGGCGAACCCGGGCTTCGACGCGCGGGTGGCGCGCGTCAACCCCGACGGTGACGTGGACCTGCCCGACGAGGCGGTGACCGGGTTCCGCACCGTCGACTGCGCGCTGTGCGGCACCGGAATGCTGAAACCGGACGTGGTGTTCTTCGGCGAGACGGTCCCCGCCCCACGTGTCGCGGACTGTTTCGCGCTCGTCGAGCGGGCCCGGGCGCTGCTGGTGCTCGGCTCGTCGTTGACGGTGATGTCGGGCCGGCGGTTCGTGCTGCGGGCGGCCCGCCACGGCATCCCGGTGGCGATCGTCAACCAGGGCGTCACCCGCGGCGACGGGTATGCGGCGCTGCGCCTGGACGCGCCGCTGGGCGCGACCCTGTGCGCGCTGGCCGACCGGGTGGCGGCGGCTCCGGCGCCGGTGTGATCAACCCCCGGGACATGAGCCGGAAACACGCCCGCTGGTAGCGTGGGAGGTGCCGGTACCACCCACGTGGGAGAGACCGTCGACCCGACGGCGCCGAAGGGGCAGATTCTCCCCGGAACCTCTCAGGCAAAAGGACCACGTGGGCAGGCGCTGTGGAGCGCGTCAGCGCGACTCAGGGGGAGGCCGACCCGTCGACCTCGCCCCACCAAGGAGCGCAGCGCATGACCGCAGAGCAGTTCGCCGACCGGCACATCGGCCCCGGCCGCGACGACGAGCGCCGGATGCTGGAGACCGTCGGTTACGGCTCCGTCGACGAGCTGATGGACGCGGCGATCCCCGAGGTGATCCGCTGGCACGGCACCCTCGACCTGCCCGCCCCGGCCGGCGAGCGGGAGGCGATCGCCGAGCTGCGTGCCCTCGCGTCGCGCAACACCGTCGCCGTGTCCATGATCGGCCTGGGCTACCACGGCACGCACACCCCGGCGGTGATCCGCCGCAACGTGCTGGAGAACCCGGCCTGGTACACCGCGTACACGCCGTACCAGCCGGAGATCAGCCAGGGCCGGCTGGAGGCGCTGCTGAACTTCCAAAGCATGGTGTCCGGCCTCACTGCGCTACCAGTCTCGAACGCCTCGATGCTCGACGAGGGCACCGCCGCGGCCGAGGCGATGACGCTCGCCCGCCGCGCGTCCAAGAGCAAGAGCCCGGTGTACGTGGTCGACGCCGACGCGCTGCCGCAGACCGTCGCGGTGATCGCCAGCCGCGCCGAGCCGCTCGGCATCGAGGTGCGCGTGGTCGACGTCGAGCGCGACGACCTGCCGGCGGAGTTCTTCGGCCTGCACCTGCAGTACCCGGGCGCGTCCGGGACGGTCCGCGACCACCGTGCGCTGGTCGACGCGGCGCACGGCGTGGGCGCGCTGGTGACCGTGGCGGCGGACCTGCTGGCGTTGACGCTGCTGCGCCCGCCGGGCGAGATCGGTGCCGACATCGCCGCCGGCACCACCCAGCGCTTCGGCGTACCGATGGGCTTCGGCGGTCCGCACGCCGGTTACCTGGCGGTGCGCTCCGGCCTGGAGCGGATGCTGCCGGGCCGGCTGGTCGGGGTGTCGCGCGACGCCGACGGCAACCCGGCGTACCGGCTGGCGTTGCAGACCCGCGAGCAGCACATCCGCCGGGAGAAGGCGACAAGCAACATCTGCACCGCCCAGGTGCTCCTCGCGGTGATGGCCGGCATGTACGCCGTCTACCACGGCCCCGACGGGCTGCGCGCCATCGCCCGGCGTACCCACGAGGCGGCGGCGCGGCTCGCGGCCGGGCTGCGCGCCGGGGGCGTGCGGGTCACGGACGTCGCGTTCTTCGACACCGTCACCGCGACCGTGCCGGGCCGCGCCGCCGAGGTGGTCGCCGCCGCCGCCGAGCGCAACGTGAACCTGCGGCTGGTCGACGCCGACCGGGTCGGCATCTCCTGCGACGAGACCACCACGCCCGCGCACCTGCAGGCGGTGTGGGCGGCGTTCGGGGTCGACGGGTTCGACGGCGACACCGACGCGGCCCTGCCGGACGGGCTGGCCCGCACGTCGGAGTTCCTCACCCACCCGGTGTTCCACAGCCACCACTCGGAGACGGCGATGCTGCGCTACCTGCGCCGCCTGGCCGACTTCGACTACGCGCTGGACCGCGGCATGATCCCGCTGGGGTCGTGCACGATGAAGCTCAACGCCACCACCGAGATGGAACCGATCACCTGGCCGGAGTTCGCGCACCTGCACCCGTTCGCGCCGGACGCGCAGACCGCCGGGTACCGGGAGCTGATCACCCAGCTGGAGGGCTGGCTGGCCGAGGTCACCGGCTACGACGCGGTCAGCGTGCAGCCCAACGCCGGATCGCAGGGTGAGCTGGCCGGGCTGCTGGCGATCCGCGGCTACCACCGGGAGCGCGGCGAGGGCCACCGCGACGTGTGCCTGATCCCGTCGTCGGCGCACGGCACCAACGCCGCGTCCGCCGTCATGGCCGGCATGCGCGTGGTGGTGGTCGGCTGCGACGCCGACGGCAACGTCGACCTGGTCGACCTCGACGCGAAGATCGACAAGCACCGGGACGCGCTCGCCGCGATCATGGTGACGTACCCGTCGACGCACGGCGTGTACGAGACCGGCATCGCCCAACTGTGCGCGAAGGTCCACGACGCGGGCGGTCAGGTGTACGTCGACGGCGCGAACCTCAACGCGCTTGTCGGATTCGCCAAACCGGGCCGGTTCGGGGCGGACGTGTCGCACCTGAACCTGCACAAGACGTTCTGCATCCCGCACGGCGGCGGCGGACCCGGCGTCGGGCCGGTGGCGGTGCGTTCGCACCTGGCGCCGTTCCTGCCCGGTGACCCGCTCGGTGCGCGCGCCGACGGGCGGCCGGCGATCTCGGCGGCCAACCACGGGTCGGCGGGGATCCTGCCGATCCCGTGGGCGTACCTGCGGATGATGGGCGCCGACGGGCTGGCCCGCGCCACCGGCGTGGCGGTCCTGGCGGCGAACTACGTGGCGGCGCGGCTGCGCAACCACTTCCCGGTGCTGTACGCCGGCAACAAGGGCCTGGTCGCGCACGAGTGCATCCTGGACCTGCGTCCGCTGACCAAGGCCACCGGCGTGAGCGTCGACGACGTGGCGAAGCGGCTGATCGACTACGGCTTCCACGCGCCGACGATGTCGTTCCCGGTGGCCGGGACGCTGATGGTGGAGCCGACCGAGAGCGAGGACCTGGCCGAGCTGGACCGCTTCTGCGACGCGATGATCGCGATCCGGGCGGAGATCGACAAGGTCGGCTCGGGGGAGTGGCCGGCGGGGGACAACCCGCTGTCAAACGCGCCGCACACCGCGGCGATGGTGTCGGCCGACGAGTGGCCGCACCCGTACCCGCGGTCGGTGGGCGCCTACCCGGCGGGTGTGGACCGGGCGGGCCGGTACTGGCCTCCGGTGCGGCGCATCGACGGCGCGTACGGCGACCGGAACCTGGTCTGCTCGTGTCCCGCGCCGGAGGCGTTCGAGGACTGAGCGGCTGACGCCGGGGCGGTGGGCTCTCGCCGCCCCGGCCGGTGCGCCGGACGGTCGTGACCGGCGCGTACGCTCACTGACGCTGCGTGATCGCTCAGGCGACGAGGGCGTGGCGGGCCGGACCCCGGTGCGGGGCGATGGTGCGCCCGTCGGGGAGCAGCTCACCGGTGTCCTCGAAGACGATGACACCGTTGCAGAGCAGGCTCCAGCCCTGCTCAGGGAAGCAGGCGAGGACGCGGGCGGCCTCTCGGTCGGTCGCGTCGGCGGAGGGGCAGGTGGGCTGGTGCTGACACATCGGGTTCTCCGGACTGTGGGGGCACTGTGTCATGGTTCACATGACCAGTGACGCACAGTACCAAGGAAAACTGAGCGGCAACGAGCAAGGATGCGTCATGTTCACCCAGAATGGGCTGAACGGATGACCCGTAACGGCCCGGACGTCGTGGAAGCGCTCCCACAGGTGGAGGTCGATGCTCCCGGCGTCCCGTCCGGATGCCGCCGCCGGCTCGTCGAGACCGCCCGGCTGCACTGGTCGATCGGCGACGGCGGCGACCCCGCCGACCTGGCACAACGCTTCCTCGCCGCACACGGCGTCGACCGCGGCGACCTCACCCGGCCCGGCCGGCACGACCCCGGCGCCGGAGTGTGCGGCGCCGCGGTGTACCTGTCCGCCGCCGCCGGCGCGTACGCCATCGGCGTGTCGCCCGGCGCGCCCAGCCCCGCGCCGGCGCTGCCCGACCTGGTCGTGGTCGTCTACCACCACACCGACCGCCCGGCCGCACCCCGGCCACCGGCGCCGGAGCCGTGGCGGCTCGGCGACTGGCGGGACAGCTGGACCCCTGCTGCGCACGCCGCCGCCGTCGGCGCGGTCCGCGAGGCCATCGCCCGCGGCGACGTCTACCAGGTCAACATCGTCGGCCACGCCGCCGCCGGCTACACCGGCGACCCGCGCCCCGCGCTGGCCCGCCTCGCCGCGCTACCCGGCGCCCGCTACGGCGGCACCCTGCACGGCCCCGGCTGGGCGCTCGGCTGCGCCTCCCCGGAGACCCTCATCGCCGTCGAACACGGCCGGCTGGTCACCCGCCCGATCAAGGGCACCCGCCCGGCCACCGCAGCCGGCCGCCGCGACCTGCTCGCCTCGGCCAAGGAACGCGCCGAACACGTCATGATCGTCGACCTGGAACGCAACGACCTGGCCCGGGTCGCCCGCACCGGCTCGGTGCGCGTCGACGAGCTGTTCGCCGTACGCCGCTGGTGTGACCTGTGGCAGGCGGAGTCGACGGTGTCGGCGGCGCCCGCCGACGGCCTCGGCCTGGCCGACCTGCTGCGCGCCGTGTGCCCCGGCGGGTCGGTCACCGGCGCGCCCAAACACGCCGCCCTGGCGCAGGTCGGCGCGCTGGAGCCGGTCGGGCGCGGCGCGAGCATGGGCGCGCTCGGCTGGGTCGGCCCCGACCGCCTCGACCTGGGCCTGACCATCCGCACCGCCGCCGCCGACGGGGACCTGCTGCACCTGTGGGCCGGGGGAGGCATCACCTGGGACAGCGACCCCGCCGCCGAGGTCGCCGAGGCCGCCGCCAAGGCCGCCCCGATCCGCGCCCTGCTCGCCGGCTGACGGGCCGGCGGCCCGGCCTTCTCGCGGCGGCCTGGCTTGTCGCGGCGGCTCCGCAGGCCGGTAGCGGCCGTGCGGGGCGGCTCGGGCTACGCGGGCGGCGGCTCAGCCGGCGGCGAACTCGTCGAGGGCGGCGACGACCCGCTCGCTGATGCCGTGCCCGCCGCCGTGACCGCCGGACTCCACGATCTCCAGCCGCGCATCAGGCCAGTCCCGGGTCAGCTGCCAGGCGATGTCCGGCGGGCCGCTGACGTCCAGCCGGCCCTGAACCAGCACCCCCGGGATGCCGGCCAGCCGGCCCGCGTCGCGCAGCAGATGCCCGTCGGGCAGGAAACCCCGGTTGGCGAAGTAGTGGGTCACCAGCCGGGTGAACCCGTACCGGAACACCGGATCGGCGTACCGGGGGCTCGGCGCGTAGCCGCCGGCGAGGGACACGTGCACGTCCTCCCAGTCGCACCAGTCCCGCGCCGCCTTGTCCCGCACCGCCGGGTCCGGGTCGTCGACCAGCCGCGCGTACGCCGCCGACAGGTCACCGTCACGGTCGGCCTCCGGCACCCCGTCACGGAACCGCGCCCACTCCTGCGGGAACACCCGCCCCATGTCCCGCGTCACCCACTCGATCTCCCGGTTCGTGTTGGCGACCACGCTGAACAGCACCAGCGCGCTCACCCGACCCGGGTGCCGCTGCGCGTACGCCAGGGCGAGGGACGACCCCCACGACGCGCCGCACAGCAGCCACCTGTCGATCCCCAGGTGCGCGCGCAGCACCTCCATGTCGGCCAGCAGATGCGCCGTGGTGTTCACCGACAGGTCGGTGGCCGGATCCGACGCCGGGGGAGTGCTGCGCCCGCAGCCACGCTGGTCGAACAGCACGATCCGGTACGCGGCCGGGTCGAACAGCCGCCGCCAGGACGCGCCCGCGCCCGAACCCGGCCCGCCGTGCACCACCAGCGCCGGCCGGCCGTCCGGATTGCCGCACGTCTCCCAGTACACGCGCTGCCCGTCCCCGGCATCCAGCATGCCGTGGGCGTAAGGCTCGATCGGTGGATACATCAGTGGCCTCCCCGGAGCAGATACAACAGCGCTGTTACATTAGTGGACGTGACCGCCCCCGACCGCGACGCCCTCGGCACCCTGCTGCGCCACGTCCTGGACGTCCTCGACGGCGACGTCGCCGCCGTCCACCAGCGGCTCGGCCTCACCGACTACCGGCCCCGCTACTCACCAGTCGTGCGCGCGCTCGTCGCCGACGGCCCGCTGCCCATCCGCGACCTCGCCACCCGCGTCGGCGTCACCCACTCCGCCGCCAGCCAGACCGTCGCCCAGATGCGCCGCGCCGGCCTCGTCGACCTGCGCCCCGGCGCCGACGCCCGCCACCGCATCGTCACCCTCACCGACCGCGCCCGCGCGCTGCTGCCCGCCGTCGAAGCCGAATGGGCCGCCACCACCGCCGCCGTGCGCCACCTCGACACCGAACTGCCGGTGCCCCTGACCGACGAGCTGTACGCCGTCCTCGACGCCCTGCGCCGCCGCCCCCTGCGCGACCGCATCGCCGACACCGGGCTCCTCGACACCCCGCCGGACACCCGGGACCGGTAAGCAACGGATAGCCTTCCGGGCATGACTATGCGCCCGATCCGGATCATCGGCGACCCCGTGCTGCGCACCCCCAGCGAACCCGTCACCAGCTTCGACGCCGAACTGCGCGCCCTCGTCACCGACCTGATGGACACGCTGCTCGGCGCACCCGGCCGCGCCGGCGTCGCCGCACCCCAGATCGGCGTCAACGCCCAGGTGTTCGTCTACGACGCCGACGGCCACCGCGGCCACATGATCAACCCCACGCTGGAGCTGTCCGACGAACTCCAGGACGACGAAGAGGGCTGCCTGTCCATCCCCGGCCTGTACTTCCCGACCCCCCGCGCGCTGCACGCCACCGCCCACGGCTACGACCAGCACGGCGAACCGCTCACCGTCACCGGCAGCGGCTTCCTCGCCCGCGCCCTGCAACACGAGACCGACCACCTGCGCGGACGCCTCTACGTCGACACCCTGCGCGGCGACACCCGCCGCCGCGCCCTGCGCGAGATCCGCGCCGGCCGGTTCGACTCACCCAGCCGCAGCCGCAGCCGCTGACGTCAACGCGCACTCGGTGAACCCGGCCACCCGGGAGAACCCCAGCCGCTCGTACAGCCGCACCGCCGCCGCGTTGTCCGCCCGCACGTTCAACGTCACGTGATCCACCGACGCACGCAGCCGGGCGCACAACGCCGCCACCACACCCGCACCCAGACCACGACCCCGCACGTCCGGATGCGTCGTCACATTCCCCAGCGCCGCGACCCGCCAGCGCGGCGAGAACACGTGCACCCCCGCCACCGCCACCAGCCGGCCACGCTCCCGCACCCCCACGTACTGGCCCGTGTCCAGCATCCGCGGATCGAACCAGTTCCCCGGATACGCCACCGCGTACAACCCGGCCAGCTCCGCCGCGTCCGCCGGCCCCAACGGCGCACCCACCGCCCGCACCGCCGCCAGCCGCCCCGGATCCGTCAACGCCATCCGGTGATGCGCCGCCGCCTCCGACACCACGAACCAGCGGCCCACCGCCGCCTCCAGACCGGGGGACAGGTGCGCCCACATCCGCGCCGGCAACACCGGCGCCGCCTCCGCCAGCAACCCCGCCAGGTCCGGCACCCGATCCGGCGCCGCGAACGCCAGCAACGTCGGCAACTCCACCCCGTGATACAGCAACACCACCTGGTCGCCACGCCGGAACCACGACGTGTACGGCCAGAAGAAATCGTCCAGATCACCCAACTGGTACGCGTGCAACACCGGATCCCGGCCCAGCAGACCCGCCAGCACCGCCCGGTCGTGCTCCGCCCGCACCGCCACCGCGATCAGCCCGCCATCCACTGGTCGTAACCCAGCCGGGCCACCAGCGCCAGCACCACCACCAGCAGCACCACCCGCACGAACCCGGCACCCCGCCGCAACGCCATCCGCGCGCCCACCGCCGCCCCCACCACGTTGCACACCGCCATCGCCGCACCCAACGCCCACCACACGTGCCCGGTCAACCCGAACACCACGAGCGCACCCAGATTCGTACCCGCGTTGACCACCTTCGCCATCGCCGACGCGTGCACGAAATCCGAACCCAGAATCGCCGTGAACGCCAACACCAGGAACGTCCCCGTACCCGGCCCGATCAACCCGTCGTACAGGGCGATGCCCAGACCGGCCACCGCCACCGCCACCACCACCCGCCGAGGGGTCCGCCGCCGCGGCGACGCCACCACACCCAGCGACGGCCGCGCCAGCACGAACACCGCCACCGCCACCAGCACCACGAGCACCACCGGCCGGTACGCGCTGCCCGGCACCGCACCCGCCAACGCCGCACCCAACCCCGCCGTCAGCACCGCCAACCCGGCCGCCGGACCCGCCACCGCCCAGTCCAGCTTCGTCCGCCGCGCATACGTCACCGCCGCCGTCGACGTACCGAAGATCGCCGCCAGCTTGTTCGTGCCCAACGCCGTCGCCACCGGCACACCCGGCGCCGCCACCAGCAACGCCGGCAACAACAACAGACCGCCGCCACCCACCACCGCGTCCACCCACCCGGCCAGAAGGGCAGCAGTCAGCAACGTCGTCAACGACAGGGCATCCACCGCCGCATTCTGCCCACGCCACCACCAGCGACAACGCCACCTGTGGCCAGCCTCACCGCCCCCGGCGACGCCGCAACCACACCCCGACCGACCCCACCGCCACGAACACCAGCATCGAACAGCACAACAGCTTCAGCACCCGGCAAGACTCCCACGACGACGTAGGGTGTCCAGGTGCGCCTGGCCACCTTCAACCTGCTGCACGGCCGATCCCTCACCGATGGGCTCGTCGACCCCGACCGGCTCACCGCAGCCGTCACCGACCTCGACGCCGACGTCCTCGCCCTCCAGGAAGTCGACCGCGACCAGACCCGCAGCGGCAAACTCGACCTCACCGCCGTCGCCGCCCGCGCCCTGCACGCCGACCACCACCGCTTCGCCGCCGCCGTCGTCGGCACCCCCGGAGAACAGTTCCGCCCCCTCACCCACGACGACGACGGCCACGGCGAACCCCTCTACGGCATCGGCCTGATCAGCCGCCACCCCGTCCGCTCCTGGCAGGTCACCCGCCTGCGCGCCGCACCCGTGCGCTCACCCATCTACGCACCCGGCCCCGGCGGCGGACTCGTCCTGCTCCGCGACGAACCCCGCGTCGTGCTCGCCGCCGTCCTCGACACCCCCCACGGCCCCCTCACCGTCGCCGCCACCCACCTGTCCTTCGTCCCCGGCTGGAACGTCTGGCAACTACGCCGCGTCGTCCGCGTCCTGCGCACCCTGCCCGCACCCCGGGTCCTGCTCGGCGACCTCAACCTGCCCGCCGGACCCGCCGCCGCACTCACCCGCTGGCGGCCCCTCGCGAGGCGCCCCACCTACCCGGCCGGGCAACCCCGCGTCCAACTCGACCACATCCTCGCCGACCGCCACGGCCTCGACCGGCTCCCGCCCGTCACCGCCGTCCACACACCGCTGGCCACCATCTCCGACCACCGGCCCCTCGTCGTCGACCTCGGCTGACGCTCAACCCAGCCCACTCTGCCGCCGCGCCGCGTCCACCGCGTTACGGAACAACATCGCCACCGTCGTCGGACCCACCCCGCCCACACGCGGCGTGATCGCACCCGCCACCTCGGCACACGACTCGTCCACGTCCGGCAGCAACCGCCGTCCCTCGTACCGCACCCCACCACCGACCACCACCGCGCCCGGCCGCACATGCTCCGGCTGCACGATCCCCGGCACCCCCGCCGCCGCGATCAGGATCTCCGCCCGCCGCGTGTACCGCGGCCAGTCCGCCACACCCGTGTGCACCACAGTCACCGCCGCGTTCGCCGTCGGCCGCTTCTGCGCCAGCAACATCGCAAGCGGCCGCCCCAACGTCGCACCCCGGCCCAGGATCACCACCTCCCGGCCCGCCACCGGCACACCGTGGAACGCCAGCAACGCCTCGATCCCCGCCGGCGTACACGGCAACGGACCCGGCAACCCCAACGCCAGCCGGCCCATGTTCACCGGATGCATCCCGTCCACGTCCTTGTCCGGATCCAGCTCCGCCAACGCCCGGTCGTAGTCCAGGTGACCCGGAATCGGATACTGCACCAGCACCCCGTGCACCGTGGCGTCCGCGTTGAAATCCGCCAGCACCGCGTGCAGATCCACCTGCGACGCCGACGCCGGCAGATGCACGTGCGGCGACACGAAACCCAGGTCGGCCGCCTGGCGTTGCTTGATCCGGATATAACCCGCGCTCGCGTCGTCGTCACCCACCAGCACCGTCGCCAGCGCCGGCGTCACCCCCGCCGCACGCAGCTCCGCCACCGACGCGGCGACCTCCGACAACACCCGCTCCGCCACCGGGGCACCCGGCAGCAACCGCGCAGAAGACATACGACACCTCGCCCGCGGAGGCCCAGGCGGTCGACCCCCACGACGAGCTCCCCGATGGTTCACCCATCCCCGTGCCGCCAGTCGCGTTCCCCCTCAGCCTGCCACAGCCTCCGCCGCCACCGCATCCACCACCGCCTGCCACCCCGGCAACGCCGCCAGCAGACCGTCCGCCCGCCGCCGCCGATCCGCCGCCGACGCCACCCCCAGATCCGCCAGCACCGCCCCGAACGCCCGCTCCCGCTCCGGCGCCACCGCACCCAGAACCACATGACACCGCGCGTACGTCACCAGCACCCAGAACATCGCCTCCCGATGCCGCCCCGCCTCGATCAGCTCAGCCGCACCGTCGAACACCACCGGACGCCCCGCCGCACCCAGATCCGCCCCGAACGCGAACCCCTCCCGCGGCAACCGCGACGCCTCGTCGAACACCACCGCCAACCCGGCCAGATGCTCCCGCACCCGCGCCGCGTCCACACCCACACCGCCGCCGTCGAGCGTGTCCAGCAGGCCCGCGTACCGATCCGCGAACCCGAACCGCGACAACACCCGCTCCGCCCGCACATACCGCCGCCGCACCGTCGGATCCGCCAGCCCCGCCACCGCCGGCCACACCGCCAGCAACGACGTCGGAAACACCCACGCCAGCACCTGCTCCGCGGTCGACGGTGCGGCGTCGACCGCCCGCAAACCGGCCTCGATGCGCCGCCGCACCCCGGCGCACCGCGCCCGCACCCACACCGGATCCGCGAACCCCGCCGCCACCCGCTCCCGTACCGCCGCCAGCCGCCCCGACGGATCCGCGATCACCCCATCGGTACGGAACATCGGCGCGAACACCCACGACCCCAGCACATCCTCCGGGCCGCCCAACTCCGCCCACGTGACAGTGCTGACCTCAAGCAACACCCCCCGGTGCAGAAACTTGCCCACCTTCACACCGGGCTCCCGGCGCACCAGCAACACGTCCACGTCCGACCACACCGGCAGCACCGCGTCGTCCGGCAACCCCACAGTCGACCCGCTGAACAACGCCCCCTCGATCGACGGATCCGCACGCATCCGCTCCCGCACCCACCCGACCGCCACCGCACGCGCCGCACCCATTCGCATCCGCCCGATCCTGCCAGCCCGGCAGCGCACCGACAGACCCATTCTGGATACGTACGGTTGTCGTTTGGGCACAGAACGTGGAACATCGACGTTAGCGACTGTCGTCGAAATCGTGTGGGGCGATGCGAATGACGGGCTACCACCCGATCCTCAAAGGACGCCAAGCCGAACTCCAGGCCGTCAGCCACGTCCCCGACGAACTCGCACCACACATCCTCCCGATCTTCGACCTGCCACCCTCCAAGCGCGGTCCGATCACCGACGCATGCACCTTCAGTCGACGCGCACAGGACAGCATCCCGCGTGACATGGCCATCGCCGTCGACGTGCGCCACCTCCCCGAGCCCACCACCGGCACCCGCCGGCCACTCCGCGACATCGCCGACGACCTGCACCCGTGGGGGATCCCCGCGCTGCCCGTCGCCCACCTGAACGACACCCCCGCACAACTGGCCGACGTCCGTTACGCCGCCGCGCCCTACGGTGGCGTTCTCCGGCTCGCCGCCCACCACACCGAACCGGACGACGCCGAAACCGACGCACGACTGCGCCACGTCCTATCCGCCACCGAACTGCGACCTGAGAACTGCACCCTCGTCATCGACGTCGCCGAGGTGGCATCCGACCGGCACCTCACGACAGCCGAGCCCCTCGTTCGCAAACACCTCGTGTGGGCCGGACGCCACCCCTGGAAGGCGGTCGTCGTCGCCGCCGGAGCGATGCCCGCCACGATCTCCCACGTACCAGCCGGCACCGCCATCCCGCTCCGCAGGCGGGACTTCGACCTCTGGCAGCGGCTCAAGGACCATGACATCCAGTTCGCCGACTACGGCGTCACTCACCCCGGCACCGGCTCGGGACGCCGAGGGCCAGCACCCAACATCCGCTATACCCACCAGGACGCCTGGTGGACCTACCGTGCGCACAGCGACGGCATGGACAGCGGCAACACCGGCATCTACGACATCTGCCGGGCCCTCGTATCCGCCGACCACTGGCCGCCCACCGGGCGTCACTTCTCCTGGGGCGACGAACAGATCGCCCTGCGCGCCGCCCGCCACGCCGGCCCCGGCACCGCCACCCAATGGATTGCCTGGGCAACGTCACACCACCTGTCGTACGTCGCCGACCAGCTCGGCCTGACAGCTATCGCTTGACCAACCCCGACAACGCCCGATTGGTGCGGTTCGCCGCCACCGCCGCCCGCTGCTGACCCGCCGTCACCTCGATGTACGTCTGCGACGACGCCAACGACGCGTGCCCCAGCAACCGCATGATCTCCGCCGCGCTCGCCCCGTCCTCCGCCAGCCGCGTCGCGAACGTGTGCCGCAACGCATGCAACCGGGCACCCCGGGGCACCCGGTCACCGATGCCCGCCCGCCGGTAACACGACTCCACCAGGTACTGCAGCCCACCCCGCCGCAACGCCTCACCCTGACGATCCACCAGGAACGGCGAATCCGGCCGCACACTGCGCGACCCGAAGCGGAGCCGCCGGCTGTCCAGATAACCCGCGAGCACCCGGTCCACGCCGTCCTCGATCGGCACCGTACGCGGCCGCCCGCCCTTACCCGCCACGTCCACCCGCCGCTCACCGTCGCGCCCGGCCACCGACGACACCCGCAGCGCCAGCAGCTCCGACAGCCGCAACCCCGCGCACAACGCCAGCGCCAGCACCGCCAGGTCACGCTCCGGCCACGGATCACGCTGCCGGCCCTCCGCCCGGGCCACCGCCGCCAGCAGCTCCTCCGGGGTGTCCTCGCCCCGCAGTGGCTTGGGCCGGGGGAGCGGCGTACGGGGCCGCCCCACCGCCGGCATCGGATTGCCCGGTACGACACCCTCGGCGACCAGGAACGTGAAGAAGCTGTTCCACGTCGACCAGGCACGATGGACCGACGCGGCGGCGCGGGGAGCGGCGAACCGCGCGAACGCCGCGCGCATCACCTTGGGGGAGAGGGCGCTGACGGATAGGTGCAGGGGAGAGGCGTCACCATCGGCGGCGACGAGCTCGGCCACCGTGGTCAGATCCCGCCGGTACGCGGCCAGAGTGTGGGGGGAGGGCTTACGGGTGGCCCGGGCGGTCAGGAACTCCTCAATCAGAGTGCCTACCGTTTCGTCCGGTTTGTCATGCATAAGGGATATTATGCATGATTCTCGCGTTCCCGCCAGGAGTCCATATCAGGGGAGCGGGGGGCGACCAACGCCATGATCAACTCCCTCTCGCCGAGATGGCGGTAACCCCAGTGCTCCGATGCAGCCACATCGGCGAACTGGCGGCCGCGCCAGCGATCATGAGGTTGACCGGAAGTGCTGTCTGATGTGTCGCCGCTAGCTTCATGATCGGCGGACGGCGGGTGGAGTGAGGTGGGATTCGGCGGGGGACGCTCGGGTCGGCCGGTGGATGGGCCGGCCCGATGATCGGTGCCTGGACGCAACGGCGGCGACATCGTGTCTGGAGGCGTGAGCCAGCTCGCGGCGAGCTCGCTGCCGCTGCCAACGCGCGCCAGGTTGAGCACGCGGCCCGGCGGCACGACAGGGGGTGACTGCGTGCACTCCGGCGCCCCCGAAGGCCCGCAAAGGCGGTCACCTGCCTCGCGCGGGCGCTCGGGGAGCTCCCGCCTCAGCTTCACTTGACATAATGTGCATTATCGAACATGCGATATCCGGCGCTCAGCCAGGCTTCATGCGTCCGGCGTCGCCGCGTCCCTGACGAGCGCGGCGACGCACAGCAGGTCTCGGGCACGGAAGTACGCCCGCGCGTCCTCCTCGTAAAGCCGTCCGCCGGCACGCTGCCGCACCTGCTGTACCGCGTCATCGAGTCGCTCATGCTGCTCGGCGGTCAAGGGTCCGCCGCTCGCGAGGCAGGCGGACACCGAGCTGCCGATCTCCCGCGTGCCCGGGTCGTTGCCCGCGAGCAGCTCGGGCAGCCGGCTGCGCCGCCAGTAGTCCAGCGCGTGCAGTGCCGCTCGCTGGACAGCTCCGTACCAGATCGTCGGGCCCAGGTTGGGGTTTCGATCAGCCCGCCGCGGTGTCCGGTGGCCGAGCTGCTTCGCGGTGCGGCGTTCGGCGGCGTAGCGCTCTAGATCCTCGTGCCAGAGGCGGCGGCTCGCCGCGAGATGCTCCAGCGCCCGAAGCAGCGCCGCCTCGTCACGCCGGAACGGTCCGGCCACCTCTTCGAGGAAGCTGAGTGTCGCCTCGAACCCGACTGGGCGATACAGCTGCACGCACGAGCGTAGTGCGGAGACCCGGCGCTGGTGCGGCAGCGCCGGGTCGCGGACCCGGCGGGCGAAGGCGCTGAAGCTCACCGGCCGACAGTAGAGGCGCCGGCCGACAGTGGTGTTGACCGTCGCCCTCTCCCCTGTGCTGTCGTCGGGCGGTCAGGCGTCGACGTAGTCGGCCAGGTGTTCGCCGGTGAGCGTCGACCGGGCCGCCACGAGGTCCGCCGGGGTGCCCTCGTACACGATCCGGCCGCCGTCGTGACCGGCGCCCGGGCCGAGGTCGATGATCCAGTCGGCGTGCGCCATGACGGCCTGGTGGTGCTCGATCACGATGACGGACTTCCCGGCGTCGACGAGCCGGTCGAGCAGGCCGAGCAGTTGGGCGACGTCGGCCAGGTGCAGGCCGGTGGTGGGTTCGTCAAGGACGTACACGCCGCCCTTGTCCCCCATCCGGGTGGCGAGCTTGAGGCGTTGCCGTTCGCCGCCGGACAGCGTGGTCAGGGGTTGACCGAGCGTGAGGTAGCCGAGGCCGACGTCGGCGAGCCGGTCGAGGATGGTGTGGGCGGCCGGGGTGCGGGCGTCGCCGGCGTTGAAGAACGTCTCGGCTTCGTCGACGGACATGGCGAGGACCTCGCTGATGTCGCGTCCGCCGAGGTGGTAGTCGAGGACTGCGGGCTGGAAGCGCTTGCCTTCGCAGTCCTCGCAGGTGCTGGCGACGCCGGCCATCATGCCGAGGTCGGTGTAGATGACGCCGGCGCCGTTGCAGGTGGGGCAGGCGCCTTCGGAGTTGGCGCTGAACAGGGCGGGTTTGACGCCGTTGGCTTTGGCGAAGGCTTTGCGGATGGGGTCGAGCAGGCCGGTGTAGGTGGCGGGGTTGCTGCGGCGGGAGCCGCGGATGGCGGTCTGGTCGATGCTGACGACGTCCTCGCGTTTGGCCAGTGAGCCGTGGATGAGGCTGCTCTTGCCGGAGCCGGCGACGCCGGTGACGACGACCAGGACGCCGAGGGGGATGTCGACGTCGATGTCGCGCAGGTTGTGGGTGCGGGCGCCGCGGATCGGCAGGGCGCCGGTGGGCGTACGCAGCTTGTCCTTGAGGGTGGCGCGGTCGTCGAGGTGGCGGCCGGTGGTGGTGCCGCTTTCGCGCAGGCCGGCGACTGTGCCTTCGTAGCAGATGGTGCCGCCGGCGGTGCCGGCGCCGGGGCCGAGGTCGACGACGTGGTCGGCGATGGCGATGGTTTCGGGTTTGTGTTCGACGACGAGGACGGTGTTGCCCTTGTCGCGGAGTTGGAGCAGGAGGTTGTTCATTCGGGCGATGTCGTGCGGGTGCAGGCCGATGGTGGGTTCGTCGAAGACGTAGGTGACGTCGGTGAGGGACGAGCCGAGGTGGCGGATCATCTTGGTGCGCTGGGCCTCGCCGCCGGAGAGGGTGCCGGCGGGGCGGTCGAGGCTGAGGTAGCCGAGGCCGATCTCGACGAATGAGTCGAGGGTGTCCCCCAGTGCTTTGAGCAGCGGGCCGACGGAGGGTTCGTGCAGGTCGCGTACCCAGGTGGCGAGGTCGCTGATCTGCATGGCGCAGGCGTCGGCGATGTTGATGCCGTTGATCTTCGAGGAGCGGGCTTCGGGGGCCAGGCGGGTGCCGTCGCAGTCGGGGCAGGTGGTGAACGTGATGGCGCGTTCGACGAAGGCGCGGATGTGCGGCTGCATGGCGTCGACGTCCTTGGCGAGCATCGACTTGCTGATGGCGGGGATGAGGCCGGTGTAGGTGACGTTGATGCCGTCAACCTTGATCTTTGTGGGTTCCTTGTGGAGCAGGTCGCTCAGTTCACGTCTGGTGTAGTCGCGGATGGGCTTGTCGGGGTCGAACAGGCCGCTGGAGCGGAAGATGCGGCCGTACCAGCCGTCCATGCTGTAGCCGGGGATGGTGATGGCGCCCTCGTTGAGGGAGAGCTTCTCGTCGTAGAGGACGGTGAGGTCGAAGTCGGTGACGGCGCCGCGGCCCTCGCAGCGGGGGCACATGCCGCCGAGGCGGTTGAAGGTGCCCTTCTTGGTCTGGGTCTTGCCGGGGCCGCGGTCGACGGTGATGGCGCCGGCGGCGCGGACGGAGGGGACGTTGAAGGAGTAGGCGTTGGGTGGGCCGATGTGGGGGTCGCCGAGGCGGCTGAACAGGATGCGGAGCATGGCGTTGACGTCGGTGGCGGTGCCGACGGTGGAGCGGGGGTCGGCGCCCATGCGTTCCTGGTCGACGATGATGGCGGTGGTGAGGCCTTCGAGGATGTCGACTTCGGGGCGGGACAGGGTGGGCATGAAGCCCTGGACGAAGGCGCTGTAGGTCTCGTTGATGAGGCGCTGGGACTCGGCGGCGATGGTGCCGAAGACCAGTGAGCTCTTGCCGGAGCCGGAGACGCCGGTGAAGACGGTGAGGCGGCGTTTGGGTATCTCGACGTCGACGTTGCGCAGGTTGTTCTCGCGGGCGCCGTGGACGCGGATGATGTCGTGGCTGTCGGCGTGGTGCAGGCCGGTCGTGGCCTTGCTCATGGTGCTCTCCGTCCGGTGGTGCGGGTGTCAGTCGAGCCAGCGGCCGTCGCGCATCAGGGTGCGGCCGGGTAGTTCGTCGGCTTCGCGCCAGGCCTGGATGCGGTGTGGGGTGATGCGGTACCAGCGGTAGGGCGTGGTCAGGGTACGGGGGTCGAAGCCGGTTCGGGTGGCGAAGCGGTCGCCTCGGTCGGTGGGCAGGGCGTCGATGGTGAGGGTTTCGACGCGGCCGTCGATCATGGTGACGTCGCGGGTGGGGCCGAGGCCGACGCGGGCGTGGCCGCCGGCGAGATTGCGGCCGGTGGGGCTGTCGGCCGGGGTGGCGACGAGCAGGGTGTGGCCGTCCCAGTCGAAGGACAGGGGCACGAGGTACGGGGTGCCGTCTGGGCCGGCGGTGGCGACCCAGCAGTCGACGTCGTGGTCGAGGCGGTGGGTGGTGTCCTTGCGGCGCTGGGCGCGGGTGCGGGGTGCGTCGGTCACGGGTCAGCGCCGCTCGTTGATGCGGATGAGGTTGCCGGTGGGGTCGCGGAAGGCGCAGTCGCGGACGCCGTAGGGCTGTTCGGTGGGTTCCTGGACGACGTCGGCGCCGCCTGCTTGGAGGCGGTCGAACAGGCCGTCGAGGTCGTCGGTGGCGAGGGTGAGCGCGCCGTAGCTGCCCTTGGCGATGAGTTCGAGGATGGTGCGGCGTTCGTCGTCGCTGATGCCGGGGTCGACGGCCGGTGGGTGCAGGACGATGCCGGTCTCCGGCTGGTCGGGTGGGCCGACGGTGAGCCAGCGCATGGTGTCGCCCTGGCCGACGTCGTTGCGGAGTTCGAAGCCGAGGGTGTCGCGGTAGAAGGCGATGGCGGCGTCGGCGTCGGTGTGGGGCAGGAACGCGTAGTGAATGGTGATCGTCATGGTGGTCACGCTAGTGGTGGTCGGCCGGTGCGGGCTTCTCGATTCCTGATCGGTCGGGTGGCTTGTTTGGTGAGGCAGGGTGGTGGTTCGGCGGTGTCGGGGGCGTGGCGGGCGCGGTAGGCGCTGGGTGGTTCGCCGACGAGTTCGGTGAAGCGGGTGCTGAAGGTGCCCAGGGACTGGCAGCCGACGGCGAAGCAGACGTCGGTGACGCTGAGGTCGCCGCGGCGCAGCAGGGCCATGGCGCGTTCGATGCGGCGGGTCATGAGGTATGCGTACGGCGATTCGCCGTAGGTCTGGCGGAACTGGCGGCTGAGGTGGCCGGCGGACATGTGTTCGCCGCGGGCGAGGGCTTCGACGTCGAGGGGTTTGGCGTATTCGCGGTCGATGCGGTCGCGGACGCGGCGTAGCCGGGTGAGGTCGCGCAGGCGCTGGGCGAACGCGGGGTCGTCGGTTGCCGGGTGCGGTGGCACGTCCGCATCCTGCCTGGTGGGCGGTGGGGTCGTCCACCTGTTCGAGCGGCGAGTCGCCGCCCGGGTGCACCCGGGCGGCAGGTGCACCCGCGCTGTCGGTCAGCGCAGCCGGCGGGCGGTGAAGCGGGTGGGTGGGTCGGCGATGGCGTCCTGGGTGGCGACGATCTGCAGTTCGCGGGTGCCGGCTTCGAGGGTGGCCTCGAGTACGGCGTAGATCGAGTTGGTGGTGCGTTCCAGGGCGGTCTGTGGTGAGCCGGTGGTGGCGAGGTGGGCGAGGTAGAGGGCGGCGGTGACGTCGCCGCCGCCGTTGGGTGCGATCGGCAGCAGCGGGGTGGTGACGGCCCAGGCGCCGTCGTCGGAGACGGCGACGACTTCCAGGTGGCCGGCGGGCAGGTCGCCGTGCAGGACGCTGGTGACCAGGACGTGCCGGGGGCCGGTGGCGCGGACGGCGTCGACGGCGGCGAGCAGGTCGTCGACGGTGTCGGTGGTGCGGCCGGCGAGGAACTCCAGCTCGAACTGGTTGGGGGTGACGATGTCGGCGCGGGGGACGACGGTGTCGCGGAGGTATTCGGGGATGCCGGGGCGGACGAACATGCCGCGGCCGACGTCGCCCATGACCGGGTCGCAGCAGTAGAGGGCGGCCGGGTTGGCGGCCTTGACCTGGGCGACGGCGTCGAGGATGACGGCGCCGACGGCGGGGTCGCCCTGGTAGCCGGAGAGGACGGCGTCGGCGGTGCCCAGTACGCCGCGGTCGGCGATGCCGGCGATGACGTCGGCGACGTCGGTGGGGGCGAGCAGGGGGCCGCGCCAGGCGCCGTAGCCGGTGTGGTTGGAGAAGTGCACGGTCAGGACCGGCCAGACCTCGTGTCGGAGGCGTTGCAGTGGGAACACGGCGGCGGAGTTGCCGACGTGGCCGTAGGCGACCGACGACTGGATGGACAGGATCTTCACCTGGTCATCGTCGCATCCCCTGCCGGGGATGACTGCTGGTGGTGGGGTGATGACGGGCCGGGACGGCGGTGACCGTTCGGCTCAGGGTTTCGACCGCCGGGCGCGGGGCGGGTTTGGGCGCAGCGTGCGGTGGGGGCATGAACTCCGGTGTTCTCGCCTTCTGGACGGAGGAAGCGTTGATGCTTTCCGCACTCGATCGTCGGCACACCGTCGCGCCGCCGGGGTACAGCCGTTGGCTGATTCCTCCGGCGGCGCTGGCGATCCATCTGTGCATCGGGCAGGTGTACGCGACGAGCGTGTACAAGAACTCCCTGATCGCGCATTTCGACACGAGTCAGACGGCGATCGGGGTGATCTTCAGCATCGCGATCGTGATGCTGGGGTTGTCTGCCGCGGTGGCCGGTACGTGGGTGGAGGCGAACGGGCCGCGGAAGGCGATGTTCGTCTCGGCGTGTTTCTGGGCGGCGGGGTTCCTGGTCGGGGCGCTGGGCATCGCGACCGGGCAGCTGTGGCTGCTGTATCTGGGGTACGGGGTGCTGGGCGGGATCGGTCTGGGGATCGGGTACATCTCCCCCGTCTCCACGTTGATCAAGTGGTTCCCGGACCGGCCGGGTCTGGCGACCGGGCTGGCGATCATGGGGTTCGGCGGTGGGGCGATGGTGGCCTCTCCCCTGTCCCGGCAGCTGCTGTCGTTCTTCGACTCGGGTTACGACCCGTCGAACAGCGGTTCCACGGCGTCGGGTTCGGCACTGGTGTGGCTGTTCGTCACGCTCGGCGTCGGCTACTTCGTGATCATGATGTTCGGGGTGTTCAACGTGCGGGTCCCGGCGGCGGGCTGGCGGCCGGCCGGGTTCGACCCGGCGAAGGTGGCGGAGAAGCCGCTGGTGACGACCGCCAACGTGTCGGCGGCCAACGCGGTGAGGACGCGGTCGTTCTGGCTGCTGTGGGTGGTGCTGTTCTGCAACGTGACGGCGGGTATCGGCATTCTGGAGCAGGCCAGCCCGATGATCCAGGACTTCTTCCGCGACAACGGGACCTCGGCGGTGTCGGTGGCGGCGGCCGGCGGGTTCGTGGGAGTGCTGTCGCTGTTCAACATGGCGGGCCGGTTCGTGTGGTCGTCCACGTCGGATGTGATCGGCCGCAAGCCGATCTACGTGGTGTACCTGGGTGTGGGCATGGTGCTGTACCTGCTGCTGGCGCTGGTGGGGCAGACCTCGACGGCGTTGTTCGTGCTGCTGGCAGCCGTGATCCTGTCGTTCTACGGTGGCGGGTTCGCGACCATTCCGGCGTACCTGCGGGACATGTTCGGCACGTTCGAGGTGGGCGCGATCCACGGCCGGCTGCTGACCGCGTGGTCGGCGGCGGGCGTGGCCGGGCCGCTGATCGTCAACGCGTTCCTCGACGCGCAGGGCGAGCCGGGCACGTTGACCGCGGCGGCGTACCGGCCGGCGTTGTTCACGATGGTCGGGGTGCTGGCGGTGGGTCTGGTGGCGAACCTGCTGGTGCGGCCGGTGCCGCAGCGCTACCACGAGCCCGCGTCGGGGCGGGACGAGACGGTGCAGGGGACCACGGAGAGGAGCGGATCGTGAACGAGCGCGGCGGAGGCGGGCAGCAGGTCCGCCTGGTGGTGTCGTGGCTGGTGGTGTCGGTGCTGCTGGGCTACGGGGTGGTGCAGACGCTGATCACGGCGGCGAAGCTGTTCACCCAGTAGGAGGCGCGACGCGGCGGCCCGGGGGTGGGGATCCCCGGGCCGCCGCCGGGTCAGAGACCGCCGCCGACGCGCAGGACCGCGCCCGTGGTGTACGAGGCGTCCGGGCCGAGCAGGTACGCGATCGCGCCGGCGACCTCTTCGGGTTCGCCTGCGCGGCCCATCGGGATCCGGCTCGCGGCGGTGTCGGGGCGGTCTGGCGCGCCGGAGCGGGCGTGGATGGTGGTGCGGATGATGCCGGGGGCGACGGCGTTGACGCGGATGCCGTGCGGCGCGAGTTCCTTGGCGAGCCCGACGGTGAGGGTGTCGGTGGCGGCCTTGACTGCGGCGTAGTGGATGTACTCGCCGGGTGAGCCGAGCGTGGCGGCGACGGAGGAGACGTTGACGATGGCGCCGCCGCGGGTGAGCCGCCGGGCCGCCTGCTGGGCGCAGAGGACGTACCCGATGAGGTTGACGTCGACGACATCGCGCAGGTCCTCGACGCGCAGCTCGGTGAACGGGCCGATCGGGCTGGTGACGCCGGCGTTGTTGACCAGGCCGGTGAGCGGGCCGAGCCGGTCGGCGGCGTCGAAGATGCGGCGTACCTGGTCGGGGTCGCATGTGTCGGCGGCGACGGTGACCGCGCGGCGGCCGGTGGCGCGCACGTCGGCGGCCACGGATTCGGCGGCGGTGTGGTCGGTGCGGTAGCCGATGACCAGGTCGTGGCCGTCGGCGGCGAGCCGGCGGGCGGTGGCCGCGCCGATGCCGCGTCCTCCCCCGGTGACGATGGTGACGGAGGTCAATGCCCTTCTCCCCTGTCGTGCGGTGGGGGCGACGTTACCGTGGGCGGGACCATCCGGGGCGGAGAGGACTGTCACATGGGGGGCGCGTTGGTGCTGGGTGGCGGCGGGGTGACCGGCGTGGCCTGGGAGCTGGGTCTGCTGGCCGGGCTCGCCGGGCACGGCCTGCCGCTGGACGAGGCGGATCTGGTGGTGGGCACGTCGGCCGGGTCGGTGGTCGGGGCGCAGGTGCGTTCGGGTACGCCCCTGGCGGAGTTGTACGAGGCGCAGCTGCGGCCGCCCCGCGAGGAGGTGCCGGCGCGGCTCGGGACGGGCGTGCTGTTGCGCTGGGCGTGGGCCGGTGGGCGGGGCCGGGACGCGGCGCGGGCCCGGGCGCGTATCGGCGCGATGGCGTTGTCGGCGCGTACCCCGTCGGAGCGGTCGCGGCGGGCGGTGATCGCGGCGCGGTTGCCGTCGCCGCAGTGGCCGGCGGCGCGGCTGCTGGTCACCGCCGTGGACGCGGCCTCCGGTGAGTTCGTGGTGTTCGACGCGGACAGCGGGGTGTCGCTGGTGGACGCGGTCGGCGCGAGTTGCGCGGTGCCGGGGGTGTGGCCGCCGGTGACTGTCGGCGGCCGGCGTTACGTCGACGGCGGGGTCCGCTCGCCGGTGAACGCGGATCTGGCGGCCGGCTGCGATCGGGTGGTGGTGCTGGCGCCGACGCGCGCGGCGGTGGGGCCGATGCCGCGGCTGTCGGCGCAGGTGGCGGCGTTGCGGGAGGCGGGGGCGCGGGTGGCGGTGGTGTCGCCGGACCGGGCGGCGCGGACGGCGATCGGCCGCAACGTGCTGGACCCGGCGCGGCGGGCGGCGTCGGCGCGGGCCGGGTTCGCGCAGGCCGACGCGGTGGCCGACGAGATCGCGGCGGTCTGGCGCTGAGCCCTGGGCGCCGCTCAGGTGCCGCCGGTGAGGCGCGCGAGGCGCCGGTTGAGGTAACGCTGTTCGGGCAGGCTGCCGGTGAGCCGGGCGGCCAGCCGGTAGTGCTCGGCGGCGGCGTGTGGGTCGCCGTGGAGTTCCAGCAGGTGCGCGCGGACGGCGTGCAGCCGGTGGTGGCCGCGCATCGCCGGGTCGGCCAGCAGCGGGTCGAGCAGGGCCAGCCCGACGGCGGGGCCGTGCGCCATGGCCACCGCGACGGCCTGGTTGAGCGTGACGAACGGGCTGGGGGCGACCCGGCTCAGCATGTCGTAGAGGACGCTGATCTGCAGCCAGTCGGTGTCCGGGAAGGCCGGTGCCTCGGCGTGCACGGCGGCGATGGCCGCCTGGAGCTGGTAGCGGCCCACCGGGCCGTGGGGCAGGGCCCGGCCGAGCAGCGTGACGCCCTCGTCGATGAGGTCGCCGCGCCAGCGGGAGCGGTCCTGGCCGGCCAGCGGCACGAGGTCACCGGCGGCGTCGGTACGGGCCGGCGACCGGGCGTGGGTGAGCAGCATCAGCGCCAGCGCGCCGGCGACCTCGTGGTGTCCGGGCAGCGCCGCGTGGACCTGCCGGGTGAGCCGGATCGCCTCCTCGGCGAGCTCCACGTCGACGAGCTGGTCGCCGGAGGTGCGGGTGTAGCCCTCGCTGAACACCAGGTGGCACACGTCCAGCACGGCAGCCACCCGGTCGGGCAGCGCGTCCGGCGGCGGCAGGGTGAACCGGGCGCCGGCCTCGCGCAGGGTCGCGCGGGCGCGGCTCAGCCGCTGCGTCATGGTCCGGGCCGGAACCAGGTAGGCCGCGGCGATCTGCTCCACGCGTAGTCCCGCCACCGCGCGCAGGGTCAGCGCGACCTGGGAGGGGCGGCTCAGTGCCGGGTGGCAGCACAGGAACAGCAGCCGCAGCGTGTCGTCGGCGCCGGTCACGGGCGTGTCGTCGTCGACGGGCGGTACCACGCCGGCGCCGGGTTGCCGGGCCGCGTCGAGCCGCTCGCGGCGGGTCCGGGCCTGCTCGGCGCGCATCCGGTCGATCAGCCGTCGCGAGGCGACCTGGATGAGCCAGGCCCGCGGTTCGTCGGGCACACCGGTGAGCGGCCAGCGAGCGGCGGCGGCCTCCGCCGCGTCCTGCAGGGCGTCCTCGCAGGCGTCGGGGTGCCCGTAGCGGCGCAGCAGCGCGGCGCGGACGTGCGGCGCTTCCCGGCGCCACACGTCCGCGAGTGCCGTGGCGTCACTGATCGGAGCCGCCCGGCCACATCAGGGGCCGCAGCTCGACCGTCTCGCCCGGGCCGGCGAACTTCGCGGCGACGGCCTCCGCGCGGGCCTGGTCCTCGACGTCGACGAGGAAGAAACCGGCGAGGTGTTCCTTGGCCTCGGAGTACGGGCCGTCGGTGGCCAGCGGTGCGCCGTCGCGCCACCGGTAGAGCCGGGCGGTGCCGGGGTCGGCGAGCGCCTCCCCCATGACCAGCTCACCGTTGGCGTGCAGCTCGGTCATCACCTGCTCGAAGTCGGCGTTGAGCTGTTCGCGTACCTCGGCGGGCAGCTCCTGGTGGGCGGCGAGGTATTCGGAGGTGGGGTGGCCCCACGGCTCCGGGTTGGAGTGGATCATGATCACGTACTTCACTGGCTGTCCTTCGCGTCGTGCGGCGGTGTCTCCCCGCCGCTCGCCCGGTACGACGGAGCGGGATCGCCGATGTCTACATATCCTCGCGTCATGAGTGACGCGGTGGGTGTCGGTGACCTGGTCGAGGATTTCACGCTGCCGGACGAGACGGGCACGCCACGGCGCCTGTCGGAGTTCCTGGCCGCGGGTCCGGTGGTGCTGTTCTTCTACCCGGCGGCGATGACGCGGGGCTGCACGGCGGAGAGCTGCCACTTCCGGGACCTGGCGGCGGAGTTCGCGGCGGTGGGCGCGCAACGGGTGGGGATCAGCCGGGATCCGGTGCAGCGGCAGGCGGAGTTCTCCCGCCGGCACGGGCTCGGCTATCCGCTGCTGTCCGACGCCGACGGCGAGGTGGCGCGGGCGTTCGGGGTGCGGCGGCGGCTGCCGCTGGGCGCGCTGAGCACCCGGCGGATGACGTTCGTGATCGGCACGGATCGGCGGGTGCTCGCCGTGGTGCACAGCGAGCTGAGCATGAACGAGCACGCCGACGCGGCGCTGCGCGCCCTCGGGGGCTGATCATCGCGGTGTCGCAGCCGGCTGGTATCAAGGCTGCGTCAAACAGGTGTACGGAAGAGGGCGTGATGGCGGGTCAGGGTTTGTCCACTGACGAGGTTCAGGGAATCCGGGAGGCCCTTGCGGCGGGCCGCAAGCCCCGGGTGGTGTTCACCGAGGCGGCCGGGCAGATGGCCGGGCAGCTCGGGCAGGTGGTGGAGCTGACCGACCCGGCGGCGTCGGAGGAGTTCGTGGTGGTGCGGTTCGGCCGCGACGAGCTGCCGTTCTCCCCCGCCGACGTGGCGATCGCCCCCAAGGGCGCCGGGCGGCGTCCGGCCGCGGAGGCGAAGCCGGAACCGGAGCAGCCGCCGGCCGCGCCGGAGCCTGCGTTCGTGCTGGACACGCCGCGGGTGCCGGCGCCGCGGCGGGAGGAGACGAAGACCGAGCAGCCGCCGGCGGAGCCGAAGCCGGCGAAGCGGGCGGTGAAGGCCGCGAAGCCGAAGACCCCGCCGGGGCTGACCGTGACGCTCGCGTACGCCGAGGGCGAGTGGACGGTGGCCGCGCAGCAGGGCACGAAGGCGCTGGCCAGGCCGTACGTGGTGAAGCCGGCCGAGGCGCTGCGGATGGTGGCGCTTGTCGACGTGCCCGGCGTGCAGGAGGCGGTGGAGCAGATCCTGGCCGCCGAGCGGGCCGAGGCCGAGCAGCAGGCGGAAAAGCTGCGCGCCGAGCTGGCCGAGATCGAGGCGCGGCTGGCGGAGCTGCGCGAGGCGCGCTGACTCCGGAACGCCCCGCGGGGCCGGTGCGACCCCCTCGCACCGGCCCCGCGTCCCCTGCGCCCACAGGTCGATCAGTGTTGCGGGATGTTCTGTACCCCGATCCGGCGGCGGAACACCCAGTACGTCCAACCCTGGTACGCCAGCACGATCGGCGTGAAGATCACCGCCACCCAGGTCATGATCTTCAGGGTGTACGGGGTGGACGCGGCGTTGGTGGCGGTGAGCGTGCCGGCCGCGTCGAGGGTGGACGGCATCACGTTCGGGAACAGCGCGGCGAACAGCGTCGCCACGGCCAGCGCGATCGCCACGGCGGTGCCCGTGAACGCCCAGCCCTCCCGGCGTACCTTGGCCGCGGCCAGACCGCCGAGCAGGGCGAGGGCGGCGCCGACGGCGAGCACGACGGCGGCGGCGCTGGAGCGGATGCTCAGCGACCAGCTCAGGAACGCCACGGCGGCCACGGCGGTGCCGACGCCGAGCTTGACGGCGAGGGCGCCGGCGCGTTCCCGGATGTCACCGGTGGTCTTGAGCGCCAGGAACACCGCGCCGTGGGTGAGGAACAGCCCCAGCGTGGTCAGGCCGCCGAGCAGCGCGTACGGGCTGAGCAGGTCGAGCAGGCCGCCGACGTACTCGTGGTCGGCGTCCAGCGGCACGCCGCGGAAGATGTTCGCGAACGCCACGCCCCACAGCACGGCCGGGATCGCCGAGCCCCAGAAGATGGCCTGGTCCCAGCGGCGCTTCCAGGACGCCTCGGGCCGCTTGTGGCGGTACTCGAAGGCGACACCGCGGGCGATCAGTGCCAGCAGGATCAGCAGCAGCGGCAGGTAGAAGCCGGAGAACAGGGTGGCGTACCACTCGGGGAAGGCGGCGAACATGGCGCCGCCGGCAGTGATCAGCCACACCTCGTTGCCGTCCCAGACCGGGCCGATAGTGTTGATCAGGACGCGGCGCTGCCTGTCGTCGCGGCCGAGCACCGGCAGCAGCATCCCGACGCCGAAGTCGAAGCCTTCGAGGATGAAGTAGCCGGTGAAGAGCACTGCTACGAGGAGAAACCAGACGGTCGTCAGTTCCACGGTTGGGCTCCGGGGTGTCAGTAGGCGAACGCCAGCGGGCGCTCGGCGTCGTCGGTGTCGTCGGTGTCGTCGTCGGGGGTGACGTCCGGGACGCCGGCGCGGGCGTAGCGGACCAGCAGTTTGAACTCGACCACCGCGAGGACGGCGTAGATGAGCGTGAACGCGGTGAACGAGGTGAGCACCTCGGTCAGGGAGACACTGCGGGACACGCCGTCACGGGTGAGCATCTCGCCGAAGACGATCCACGGCTGGCGGCCCATCTCGGTGAAGATCCAGCCGAACGAGTTGGCCAGCAGCGGCAGCACGGGCATGACCAGGCCGGCGCGCAGCAGCCACTTGCTGGTGGGGGTGCGGCCCTTGCGCTGGCTCCACAGCACCAGCAGGGCGATCGCGGCGGCGGCCAGCCCGAAGGCGATCATGAAGCGGAAGCTCCAGTAGGTGACCGGGATGATCGGGGCGTAGTTGCCGGGGCCGTACTGGCTGGCGTACTGGGCCTGCAGGTCGTTGATGCCCTGGACGGTGCCGTTGGGGTCGCCGGTGCCGAGGAACGACAGCAGGTACGGGATCTTGACGGCGAACAACTCGCGGCTGCCGTCGAGGCTGCCGACGGTGAGCACGGAGAACGAGGCGGGGCTCTCGGTGGTGTAGAGGCCCTCGGCGGCGGCCATCTTCATCGGCTGCACCTCGGTCATGATCTTGCCCTGGATGTCGCCGGTGAGGATGACCAGCGCCGAGGAGACCAGGACCGTCCAGGAGCCGAGCTTGGTGGCGAAGCGGTACGCGCCGGTGTCGGCGCTGTCGCGGTTGCGCATCACGTGCCACAGGCCGACGGTGACCATCAGTGACCCGGCGACCAGGAACGCGCCGGCCAGGGTGTGCGGGAAGGTCACCAGGGCGACCTTGTTGGTGAGCACGGCGACGAAGTCGGTCAGCTCGGCGCGGCCGCTCTCCGGGTTGATCCGGAAGCCGACCGGGTTCTGCATGAACGAGTTCGCGGCGAGGATGAAGTACGCCGACAGGTTGGTGCCGATCGCGGCGGCCCAGATCGAGGCCAGGTGCAGGCGCTTGGGCAGCCGGTCCCAGCCGAAGATCCACAGGCCGATGAACGTGGACTCCAGGAAGAACGCGACAAGGGCCTCGATGGCCAGCGGCGCGCCGAAGATGTCGCCGACGAAGCGGGAGTAGTCGCTCCAGTTCATGCCGAACTGGAACTCCTGCACGATGCCGGTGACCACACCCATCGCGAAGTTGATCAGGAAGAGCTTGCCGTAGAACTTGGTGAGTTTGAGGTACCGCTCGTTGCCGGTGCGGTGCCACATGGTCTGGAGGATCGCCACCAGCACGGACAGGCCGATGGTCAACGGCACGAACAAGAAGTGGTAGACGGTGGTGACACCGAACTGCCAGCGGGCGACGTCCAACGCGTCCACCAGAAAACCCCCAGCTGTGCATACTACGAGACGTAGTAGATACTACTCGGCGTCGTAGCGAAAGCAGCAGGGCCGCAGGGCCCCACCCGGCCCGGGACCAATGACCCTGATCACCCTTGCCGGAGGACCTGCGGCCCCGGGATCACCCTTGCCGGAGGACCTGCGGTCCCGGGATCACCCTTGCCGGAGGACCCCCACCGGCTCCCCCCGCCGTGCCCGCACGTGCGACCATCCAGCACTGATGAACAGCACCCCCTGGCGCGCGCCGCTGCTGTGGCGGGGCGCGCAGACGCTCGCCCGCGCGGTCGTCGGGCTGGTCGGCCGGCTGGAGGTCACCGGCGACGTGCCCGACGCGCTGCGCCACGGCCCGCTGGTCCTGGCCGCCAACCACATCAGCCCGTTCGACCCGGTGGTGCTCGCCGCCGCCTGCCGGGTCCGGCGCGTCGCGCCCCGGATCATGGCCACCGGCGGGCTGTTCCGCGCCCCGCTGATCGGCTCGCTGATGCGTCACGCCGGGCACATCCGCGTCGACCGGGGCACCGCCGCGGTGCACCGCTCCCTGGAGGCCGCCGCCCACGCGGTGGCCGGCGGCTCGGTGGTACTGGTCTACCCGGAGGGACGCATCGGGCTCGACCCCGGCATGTGGCCCGAGCGGGGCAAGACCGGCACCGCCCGGCTCGCGTTCGCCAGCGGCGCCGCCGTCGTACCGGTGGCCCAGTGGGGCTCGCACGAGGTGCTGCCCTACCGGGCGCCCAAGGGGATGCTGCGCGCGACGGCCCGGGCGATCGTGCGCCGGCCCGCCATCCGGGTGCACTTCGGCGCGCCGGTGCCGCTGGACGACCTGCGGCCGGGCTCCCCCGGCGCGGCCCGGCAGGCCACCGACCGGATCATCGACGCGATCACCGACGACCTGGTGCCGCTGCGCCCCGACGAGCCGGACCTGCCGCGCCACGTCGACCCGGGCCGGCCGGTCGACACCGCCCGCGCCCACCACCGCCGCCACGCCGGCTGACGCATCCCGGCCCCGCTGGCGGGTATCACGTCCCCGCGCCCCCTTCAGGCGGAGAGGACCTCGTCATGACCGCTGTCCGAGCACTCGTTCTCAACTGCACGCTGAAGCGCTCCCCGGCGACGTCCAGTGCGCAGGTACTCGGTCAGGAGGTGCTCGACGCGCTGGCCGAGCAGGGCGTCGACGGCGAGATCGTCCGGGTGGTCGACCACGACGTGCGGTTCGGGGTCTCCGTCGACGAGGGTGACGGCGACGGCTGGCCCGCGATCCGCGCCAAGCTGCTCGCCGCCCAGATCCTGATCATCGCCACGCCGATCTGGCTCGGTCAGCCCTCGTCGGTGACCAAGATGGTCCTCGAACGGCTGGACGCCGAGCTGTCCGAGACCGACGACCAGGGCCGCCTGCGCACCTACGGCAAGGTCGGCGGGGTGGCGGTGGTCGGCAACGAGGACGGCGCGCACCACACCATCGCAGAGGTGCAGCAGGCCCTCAACGAGGTGGGGTTCACCTGCCCGGCCGCCGGGGCCACCTACTGGGTCGGCGAGGCGCTGCACAAGACCGACTACGTCGACGCCCGCCCCAAACCCGACACGACCGGCCGTACCACCGCCGCGCTGGCGCTCAACAGCGCCCACCTGGCCCGGCTGCTCGCCGAGAGCCCCTACCCGCCCCCCGGAACCCGCAACGCGGCCACCGGCCCCAGCAGCCAGCCCGGCTGACCCGACGCCCCCTACCCACTCCGGCTGGCCGCGTCCCCGCCGCCGTCGATCTTGCAGTTGGTGCCCCGGCAAATCCGGCCAACCGCCCTCGACGAGGGCCGCAAGTGCAAGATCAGCGAGGCGGGGGCGGGCAGGGTGGGATGCTCCTATAGAAGTCAAGGGGTGTTGAGGGTGGTGAAGTCAGCGAGGAGG